>JAUWYN010000006.1 GCA_030615805.1 Hadesarchaea archaeon
CATTTATCCGCCTCCTCGGTTATTTCAAACCACTTATAGGGCAAATTTTCCCTTTATTTAGGCAGTATTTAAACCTTTCCCAAAATGGGCTTTTAAATCGGCGTTTTTAATGAAAATCAAGTTGTTAATAGCTCCGCATGAGGGGGGAACTTTCGCACATCAAGTCATGCTAATAGCTACCAAGTCTCAAACTGTCTGAAATTTTTCTCACTAACCTCTAATGCACGTTTCGTTTCGGTGGCTTTCAATAAAAATTTAAGGGGGCGCCGCGTAGTGGGCAGAGGTGATGGTTTGCCTTGCATGATTGTTTCGGGAGGTCAGTGGGGTGACGAAGGCAAGGGGAAAATTGTCGCATATCTCGCGCTTCATGACAAACCGAAAATCGTCGCGCGAGCGGGGGTAGGACCGAATGCAGGTCACACGGTGTACTCCCGAGAAAAGAAATTCGGGCTGCGCCAACTCCCATGTGCATTCGTCTACGAAGGAGCGCGCCTGCTTATCGGGCCAGGGGTGCTAATCAACCCCGAGGTTGTGCTGAAGGAGGTCGAGCTGACGGGCGCGGGCGATAGGCTCGGCGTGGATCGACGCTGCGCGGTCATCGAGTCCTCACACATCGAGCAAGATCGCACCTCGGTGCACCTGAAGGACAAGATAGGCACCACGGGGACGGGCTGCGGACCAGCGAATGTTGCGAGGGTGAGTCGCGCTGCAAGGCTTGTGGAGGAAATCCCTGAGCTCGAACGCTTTCTCACCGATGTTCCCCAGGAGGTTGGCGATGCTCTACGCGGGGGTGAATTAGTGCTTGTTGAGGGGTCGCAGGGTTTCGGCCTCTCATTGATTTACGGCACCTACCCCTATGTCACGAGCAAGGACACCTCGGCGTGCACGCTTGCGGCTGATGTGGGTGTGGGTCCGACTAGTGTAGATGATGTCATGCTCGTCTTCAAGGCGTACGTGAGCCGGGTCGGAGCCGGCCCATTTCCGACTGAGATAGCCCAAAAGGAGGCAGAGCGACTCGGGATCGTCGAGTACGGCACGGTTACCGGTCGGCGGAGGCGCATCGGGACATTCGACTTCGAGCTGGCGAAGCGCGCGGTGATGATAAACGGGGCGACCCAACTCACGGTAACTTGCTTAGACCGGCTCTTCAAAGGGAGCTCGGGCGTGCGAAGCTATGGGCAGCTCCCCGCGGATGCAAAGGCATTCATCGAGCGCATCGAAGGTGAGCTCAAAGTGCCGATCACCCTAATCTCGACGGGCAAGGACCCTGAGAACGTCATCGACCTTCGCTCGGAGAAGCTCTGATGGCACGCTTGGTGATTGCGGTCAGTGGCACCCCGGGCACGGGAAAGTCGATTTTTGCCCGAGCGCTCGCGAAAAAGCTCAACGCTCAAATGATCGATCTCAACGCGCTCATCCGAAGGAAGAAAATTTACAGGCTCGATGTCGACGGCACGAAGATTGCCGACCTCCAAAAAATGCGGAGGGAGTTCGTCCGCACAATTCGAGCTTCTCGCGGCCCGGTCGTCGTCGAGGGGCTGCTGGCTCACCTGCTGCCAAAAAGATACCTCACTCATGTCATCATACTCCGGACCAAACCAAAGGTCCTCGAGCGCCGCCTTCGTACTCGCAAGTACTCGAAGGTCAAAATTCGCGACAACGTCGAATCGGAGGCCCTGAGCATAATCCTCTGGGAATCCGTTCAAGCGCACGGTATGGGCAAGGTTTACGAGATCGACATGACAAAACTGAGGTCCGATGCTGCGGTAAAACTGTTCTCGGATGCGCTGGACGGCAAAGTTTCGCTCAGGCCCGGCAAAGTGGACTGGTTAGAGGAAGTTTTTTAACAAGCGGTGCAATAATTTATTTTGGCGACGATATGGGCAGCACCGCGCGGACCGCATTGCTGATGGGTATGCTCACGGGGCTTTTGCTAGCGATGGGCCTCGCGGCGGGGTACCTCACCGGCACCAACATAGTTTTCACCTTCACATTTGCCCTGATCATGGCCGTGGTACTGAACATCGTCATGTACTGGTACGCCGACCGATGGGTGCTGAGGCTCTACAAGGCCAAAATCGTGAGCGAGGCAGAGGAGCCTGAGCTGCACCGCACGGTGGAACGCTTGGCCTCGAGTGCACGCCTGCCGAAACCCCGAGTGGCGATCATCCCCAAGGACACGCCAAATGCGTTCGCGACCGGGCGTAGTCCCTCCCATTCGGTGGTCGCGGTGACGCAGGGAGCGATGCGTTTGTTGAACAAGGATGAGCTTGAGGGAGTACTGAGCCACGAGCTCGCCCATGTGAAGAACCGCGACATGTTGATCAACACCATGGCGGCGATTATCGGAGCTGTGATCACCTATGTGATGTGGTTTTCGATATTCGCAGGTGCTGGACGCAGGGGCCGCGGCGGGGGAGGGGGAATCTTGGCGATCTTGGTGATGGTCATGATACCGTTTGCCGCGATGTTGATTAGACTCTCGATATCCCGTGGACGCGAATATGGGGCGGACCGCGGTGGGGCCAGCATCTCGCGCAAACCACTCGCGCTGGCGAGCGCCCTGCGAAGCCTTCAATCGGCGGTCAGGAATAAGCCCATGCAGGGGGGAAACCCATCGACCTCTCACATGTTTATCGTCAACCCATTCGCAAAGGTCAGCATGAGGGGACTTTTCTCGACCCACCCACCGACTGAGGAGCGAATTCGACGGCTCGAAGAGATGGCCAGAACTGGACGATTCTAGAACCCGAGCAAAGCTTTGCCGTAAAAACGCAGGAATACCTCGAAAATGATGATGGCAATGGTGAAAATTATTATGCTCTTTGGCGAGATCTTGATGCCGTGGCCCTCTTCTTTAAAGTAGCGTATCAGCCCAGCGCCCGTAGGCGGCATCGCTTCCTCTCGTCGTCTGCGCATCTCATCACCATATTTTTATGGAAACCTGAGTTTAAGCCTTTTCTTGAACGTTTAATCTATAGCTCCCCAGTTATCCCTCGGGAGGCATGAATTGACGCTGGAGGGAAACGACTTCCGTGCTGTCCTTGGCGTTGGCGTAAGCTTCGAGCGGCTCGTGATTCAGCTCGAGGAATGTTGGACCCCACTTGAAAATACCGAGGATCTCCCTCGCACGGCCTCGTTCACCCAAAATGAATAAAGCCGCTGCAAGTGCCTCGGCGGTGCTCAATATCGTTGGGCGTCCATAGTATGTGGGGTTGGCAGCGACCAAGTAGGGTAGGCTTCGTGGCAACATCTGCTTTCGGAGGCGGGAAATTTGCTCGACCTGCTTCCAAGAACAATCGAGCGCCACTAACCCACGTTGGCCCGCAACCTCTACATCTCCTTTGGAAAGCGCCTTCTCTGCAAACGGGTCGAGTAAGACCGCACCGTTCGGCAGATCACGGGGCTGGAAAACCATCTGAATTTTCCCAAATCGATGTAAGCGCATCGTGGTGCACTTTTTGGGATTGCACTCTCGGGCGTTAAAGACAACTAGTTCCATCTGTCTCGGTCATACTGAGTTTGATAAACCTTTAAGTCATGATTGGATAAGGCGGGTTGGGCGTCCATGGTCAAGCGAGTACTTTCAAACGCGACCATTCTTGAGGGTGAGGAGCTCGAGCTCACGCGCGGCTACCTCGTGGTTCGTGACGGTTTAATTAAAAAAATTTCCGAAGGCTCCCCATCGGGGCGGGCCATCGATCTAAAACGAGGGTTCATCCTGCCCCCCTTCGTGAACGCGCACACCCACGTCGCTGATTCCGTTGCCAAGGAGCTTTACCTCGGCTTGGCGCAGCCCCGGGTGGTCGGTCCAAGCGGGGAGAAATTCCGTGCCCTAGGCTCACGTTCGCGTAGCGAGTTGCTTGCATCCGTTCGAGCGACGCTTCAGGACATGCTCCACACCGGTACCATAGCCCACTGCGACTTCAGGGAGGGTGAAGCGGAAGGGGTCAAGCTCCTTCGAGGGGCATCACACAAAGCGGTAAAATCAATTATCATGGGCCGTCCGTCCGCGCTCGAAGAGCTAGACGCGATTCTAGCGAAGTCGGATGGCATCGGGTTGCCCTCGCTCGACGCTTTCGATGATGAGGGACTTCGATCGATCGCTGATCAAACTAGGCGGGCAAAGAAACTTCTCTCGGTTCATGTTGCCGAGTTAACGTCTACCCGAGATGAGGTCGAGCGAGCACTTGAACTCAGCCCATCTTTTATCGTTCATGCGACCCACGCAAACGAGGAAGATTTTGTATCCCTACAAAAGAATAACGTCCCCGTTGTGTTTTGTCCGAGGGCGAACAGCTTGCTGGGCGTCGGCGTACCTCCCATCAACCTCGCACTCGCAGCTAACGCTCGTTTTTGTTTCGGAACGGATAACACAATGGTATGCCAACCAAACATATTTGAGGAACTTTCCTTCGCTTGGGCGTGCCTGCGTCGTGCGGATGCTGCGGCGGGAAGTGAGGAAGCACGTAAACTCCTGCGTGCAGCCACGATCGAACCCCTAAAACTTTTCAATTTACCGTGGGGGCCCGTTGAGGAGGGGGGCAGCGCGACATTCATGGTGCTCACCCTTGGAAATAATCTCCAGAACCTCACCAACGTGCATGCAGGATTGGTCAACCGAGCGCGAGCGGACAATATCCGAGCGATTTACACACACGGCAAAATTTTATAAGCTGGGACACCAAGAAAAAATTGTATTTTAAGGAGTTAACTTGGCGTAGCGAATGGTGGATGAGAAAACATGCAAGTCAAAGATGTGATGACCAAGGAGGTCAAGTGGGTAGAGGTGCCAGGTACCCGAGCGGAGGCGCTCGATCTCCTGAGGAAAATGGGTGCAAGCGCGGTCCCCGTGGTGAAGCGGGACACCGATGAGCTTGTTGGGATGGTGAGGCTCCGCAAGTTGTTCGAGAAATCCGACGAGGAGCAGCTCGCGATGCTCGTCGATCGAGACGTTCCGACGGTTGCGCTAAACGATAAGCTCGAGGAAGCAGCGAACCGTCTGCTCACAGCTCGCATCCAAAGACTGCCCGTGCTGAAGAACGGAAAACTCGCCGGGATCATCACCGTTCAAGATATCACCTACCGCGCACTCGCCGAGATGGATGTGGAGCGCCCAGCATCGGATTTCATGCGCCCTCACATCATCGCCGTGTGGGAAGAAACCCCGCTCAAAGCCGCGGTGGAGATCATGGACCTCTCCGGCTTCCGAGCTCTGCCCGCGATCGACGAGGGCGGCAACCTAGTCGGGATCATCGACGACTCGGATATCCTTAAGGTGAGTAGTGTTGAAACCGAGTCACGAATGAGCCAGATGACAGGGCGGAGCGAGGGCGATAAATGGACTTGGGACAGCGAAAATCGGATCTACATCACCAAGCGGGAGCTGAAGGTCCCGGATAAGCTCGTGCGGGACGTGATGACGAAGGAGCTCGTGACGATAACACGGAAGACCACTGTAAGCAAGGCAGCGCAGCTCATGCAAAAGCACAGGATTGAGCAGACCCCCGTTTTGTCTCCGGAAGGCAAGCTCGTGGGTATCGTGCGGGATGTCGATTTGCTCCGCGCTTTGGTCGAGTAGTGATGAATACTTAATTTTTTAGGGTTTGAGCGCGCTTCCAATTGCGGTGGGACAGTGTCCAAAAAGCACGAGGAAGTCATGGAGCTAGCTAAGCGGCGCGGGTTCATTTGGCCATCGTTCGAAATTTACGGAGGCGTGGCAGGTTTCTACGATTTCGGGCCTCTCGGGGCGCTCCTGAAAAATAATATCATCCAGAAGTGGCGCGAATTTTACGTGGTCCGAGAAGGGTTCTTCGAGATAGATTCGCCGAGCGTTGTTCCCGAGGAGGTCCTGAAGGCGAGCGGGCACGTCGATCACTTCGTCGACGCGATGGTCGAGTGTCAGAAGTGTGGTGCAGCATTCAGGGTCGCGGACTTGGCGCGTGAGCAAACAGACAAGGACATCGAGGGGATGCCAAAGGAAGAGATGGATCAGTTCGTTAAGGGACACAAAGTGCGCTGCCCCGATTGCGGCGGCGAGCTGGGGAAAATTTTCGACTTCAATGCGATGTTTCGAACGGCGATTGGGCCTGGGAGCCAGCGCGTGGGTTACCTGAGGCCGGAGACTGCGCAGGGAATTTTCATCGATTTCAAGCGGCTCCAGCGCCACGCGCGAGGCAAGCTTCCTTTCGGGGTGGTGCAGATAGGTAAAGGCTACCGCAACGAGATCTCCCCACGCCAAGGTATCATAAGGCTTCGCGAGTTCACGATGGCAGAGGCCGAGGTCTTCTTCGACCCTGAGGACCCGCATCACCCGAGGTTTTCCGAACTGGCAGGTGAACAACTCAGGCTTTGGTTGGCGAAAGACCAAGAGAAGGGCAAGGAGCAGTTGACCGAGGTGACGGTCGAGCAGGCGGTCAAGGCGAAGCTGGTCTGCAACGAGCTTATGGCCTACTACCTCGCGCTCACCAAGCGCTTCTTGCTGGACCTGGGCATCCCAACCGAGGTGATTCGCTTCAGAGAGCAAACCCCCGGGCAACGAGCTCATTATTCGAGCGAAACTTGGGACGCCGAAGTTTCGACGGAGCGGTTCGGCTGGGTCGAGATCGCTGGGCTAGCCTACCGCACGGATTACGACCTCTCCCGCCACGCCCAGTTCAGCGGGGAGGACTTGACGATATTTTCGGCTGACAAGAAGCGGAAGGTGCTTTGCCACGTGGTCGAGCCCTCATATGGCATCGATCGTCCACTTTACTGCTTGCTCGAGTACTCGTACGTGTCGGAGAAGAAGCGCAAGTACCTCCGACTGAAAAAGGACTTGGCCCCAATCGAGGTCGGCATTTTCCCGTTGCTCAACCGTGCGGGCATGCCTGAGAAGGCCCAGGGGGTGTACGGGAATCTAAAGCTAAAGGGATTCATGGCAGAGCACGACGACGCAGGTTCGATTGGACGCCGCTACGCACGCGCAGACGAGATCGGTACTCCTTACTGCGTGACGATCGACCACCGAACGCTTGAGGATGACACCGTGACGATACGAGACCGCGACACCACAGATCAAATAAGGGTCAGAATTGAGGAGCTCCCCCGCATCCTGCGCTCGCTGTTGTGTGATGAAATTCCTTTCTCGGAAGCCGGCCAGCCCGCTAAAAAACCAAGTAAATCATGATGGGCAACGCCACGAACAGGGAGATCAAAGTAAGGTAGAACACCATCGCCCCGTAGAGCTTGAGGTCCAGTTTGAACTTGTATGCGAGGAAGACGTTGAAGACGGCTGGCGGCATCATCGCTTGAATGAGTGCGGGTTTAGGCGAGATATCGGTGGCTATGACTAACCCAGCCATCCCGATCAATGCGAAGACCACGAGCGGGCAGACCAAGAATCTAATTGCGCCAACGGTCGCCAGCTTCGATACGTACTTGCGGGGGTTGACGAGGGGCATTTGGTAGCCGACGAACAGAAGCATCAGGGCGAAGAAAGGCTTGGCGAGCCAAACGTCAAATGTCCCCCTCACCACGTCAGGTAGGTAGGCGTTGAAACCGATGAAGAGCATCGCTGTTATCAACGCCATGGTCGCTGGGAAGACAAGCACGTTTTCTAGCACGAAGCGCGGGCTTACGCGTCGCTTGCTGGCGGATATCGCGAGCGCCACCCCAAGGATCAAGTGTGGGATCCCTATCGCCACCGCGTAAAGGCTCGCGGGACCCAAGCCCCCAATCCCGACCATAGCGTATACTAGGGGCAGCCCGAGGTAGGTGACGTTCATGAATGCTGAGTTCAATGTAACAGCGATGGTTGTCTTTCGGTCGTAGCGCATGAGGGTCGAGAGCCCCACCGCCAACACGAAACAAACGCCCAACCCCACGAAGGCAAAAACCGCCGCGTTACCAAATCCTAAAATCTGGTCTAGGTTGTAGCGGGCTATCGAGACGAAGACAACGGTGGGGAGCATCACCCAGAGGATGCCCACGTTGAGGAGGCGGAATGCCGGCTTGGCGAACAGTCCCAAAATTCTGACGCGGTTTGTGATAACCCTTATGGCGACCCCGAGGACGATGAGCCCCATGACGTAGAGGGCGGGCGTTAGGTAATCTCCGGGCGTGGGCCTCACCAGCTAGCTGTTTACTTGATCTCCTTCAAAGCTCGCTCGAATATCTCCAGCCCGACATCGGCTTGTTCACGCGTTAGGATGAGCGGCGGGGCGAGCCGTAGCGAGGACACCCCAGCGCCGAGGAGTACGAGCCCGCGTTCGAAGGCTTTGGTCATGAGCCTATCCCTTTCAGCCTTGGCCGGCTTCTTTGTCTTTCTGTTTTTGACAAACTCGACGCCGATCATCATTCCTTTGCCCCGGACATCGCCGATCAGCTCGTGTTTCTCGGCGAGCTCCTTGAGCCTCTCGAGCATGTATCCACCAACCTCGGCGGCATTTTCGGTGAGCCGCTCGGTTTTGAATATGTTCAACATGGCGAGTGCTACCGAACATCCAACTGGGCTACCACCCATCGTGTTCTCATGGGCTCCAGGCCCCCAGTCCATGAGCTCCGCCCGCGAGACGGTCGCGCCGAACGGCAGGCCGCCAGCGATTCCCTTCCCGATGGTTACGATATCCGGTTCGATTCCCCAGTGCTCGCACGCGAACCACTTGCCCGTGCGACATAGGCCCGACTGAATCTCATCCGCTACGAAAATTATGTTGTTCTCCTTGCAGAGCTTTGCGAGGGCCTGCAGGTATCCGTCGGGCGGAATTATGTAGCCTCCGGCACCCTGAATCGGCTCGACGATCGCGCAAGCCAGGTCATCGGGCGGAACCACCTTCTCGAACATTATTTCCTCGATGTAGTCGACACACCACAGCCCGCAATCGGGATGGGTCTGCTTAAAGGGGCAGCGATAGCAGTAGGCGTACGGCACATGGAAAACCCCCTGCATCATGCCCTTGAAGTGGCGGCGTGCGGCAACGCTCGTGGTCGTGAGCTGGAGGGAGCCCATCGTTCGCCCGTGAAAGCCCCCGATGAAGGCGAGCACGTAGAAATTGCGGGTGTGCCACTGGGCGATCTTGAGGGCGGCTTCAACGGCCTCCGTGCCCGAGTTCGAGAAGAACACCCGCTTCTCGAAGTTACCCGGTGTTACCTCGAACAACCTCTCCCCGAGCTCCACCTGGGGGAGCGTGTAGAAATCGCAGCTGTTGACGAAAATGAGTTTATCCGTCTGCCGCTTGATCGCCTCCACCACTTTGGGGTGACGATGTCCGGCATTTGTCACGGCTATGCCCGAGCTGAAGTCCAAGAAGACGTTTCCGTCGATATCTTTCACCCACACCCCATCCGCCTCGACACCCACGAGCGGGGCGGTGCGCGTCAGCGAGGGCGAGATTACCGCGTGGTCCCGCTTGATCAACGCTCTCGCCTTCGGGCCCGGCGGCGTCGTCACTATCTTCGGTTTTTTTATTTCCCCCACCTCCATCACCTCCGATCCTTGTCGTGCTTTGCAATCGGCTTTGGGGTTGATATATTTTTTTGTCACAAAATCCTCCTCTAATGTTATTTTAAAAGTATATTTTAAAGTATAGATAAACTTAAATAGATATAAGAGAGTATACATTTTAGGAGAGGGAATCCTTTGGCCAAAGAATTGAAGAGGGGCGTAGAAGACTTATTTTTACAAGAGAAGCCAGCAAAAATCCTTATTTTACTAAAAAAGGAAAATAAACCTCTTTATACGGCGATAATTTCAAGGGAGATCAACGGCACCTATGCGCATACTCTAAATGTACTGGCCCAACTGGAGAGGCTCAAATTGGTCAGTTTTAAGGAGACGGGCAGGATCAAGCTTGTGAACTTGACAGAGCTCGGCGTGGAGGTTGCCCAGACCATACAGAACTTCATCGATCTCGTCGGCCTGGCCGAAGCCGAAGCGAAGGTCGACCAACTCTACGAGCGGGAGGTCAGGGGGCGCCTCCGGGAAGAGGTGGCTAGGCAAAGGGTTTCCAAGGAGTTGGGGCGTTACAAGAGAAATCTGGAGGCCCTGACCGAGAAGCCCCCGAACGTCGTGCTCCATGCAAAAAGGCTCGCGAAAAAGATCGACGGGGTCGTCGCGGAGGTAATGGGTTACCCGCCCGCGTGATAAATTTCCCTTCTGCCAGCGATATCGGATTTAAACAAGCGATTTTCTAATCATCTTGTTGTATTCCTTCGCCACCTTTCGTGCGTCGACTACTTGGCGTATCCACACGTAGAAGCCCGCTAATCCGGCTACGAGTGGAGGCAACATTGGGAGCATATTATAAAGTCCAGTAGTTTCGATTGGTCCAGACAAAACCAGAATATAAAATAAAATCTCGATGAGGAAAAAGAACATCATCCCTGTGAGTAAGATCAATCCTCTACGTATCCTACCTGCGTAGATGTGGCCTAGACCCCACACGCAGAGGGCTAAAATCGTGGCAAGGGTCACGCTCTTTTTCTTAATCTCAAGCATGGCTTTCCTTGTTTTCATACTATTGCAACCTTTTGGTCAACGAAGTAGATATACCCACCTGGCCGACACGGCGAACGTTCGCCATCCCTCTTCGCTCTATTAAATCGAGCTGCGCCCCTTCACCAGGTGCTTGACCGGGTCGACGAGAAGCGTGTCGAGGCGGGTGTGGAAGGCATTCGGGTCGAGGTAATAACGGTATTCGCCCCCGATCTTCTCCCCCCAGATCAACCGGTAGTGGCGCATGCGCGTGAGGAGGTACTCGAACATCTTCACGTGCAGCTTGGTCTCGCGCAGCAGCTCGGCCTTCGTCCGTGGCTTGTTGTCCGGGTAAAATGCGCGGAGGATGGATATCACCTGCGGCTGCGCGCGGGGGGCGATGAGTTTTGCGAGATCTTCCAGGGCCACCTAGGCTCACCTCGGATTCCCTAAGCTGACTTTAGCATATAAAGAAAGCGGGCGGTTTAACGCAGGTTTTGTACGCTTTCAGAATTTGTACCATTTGGGCTGCATGTATTGCCACAAACTAAATTGAGCTTAGGATTCGTCAAGGTGACCGCGCGTGGTTCTCGACCCAAAAAGCGTTAAACAGTGGAGGCGGGCGAAATTCCCGTTTGAGGAACGCGCTCTCATTTGCGTTGTTTAGGTTCGGACTGGCTCAAGGAAAAGGAACGTAAAAATCGTCAGGAAAAAATGCTTTTAAGGTGAATCAAAATCGCAATAGGGGGAGCCAATAAAATTAGCCCAATGTCTGAGAGGGGAAAAAGAGAGATATGAACCAATTATTTCTCTTTTAAGCCGCAACTTTTCAGCTTTTAGAGATGGAGT
Source organism: Hadesarchaea archaeon (assembly GCA_030615805.1). Taxonomy (GTDB): domain Archaea; phylum Hadarchaeota; class Hadarchaeia; order Hadarchaeales; family Hadarchaeaceae; genus DG-33. The sequence continues at coordinate 11,303 of JAUWYN010000006.1, forward strand.
CGCTCGCTTTCGCCAATAAACGATCACGGCTATCACAGCTGTAGCGGCGAGTATTCCTCCTACCAATATCCAAGGGAGGGGCTCGGCGGGTTTCTGTTCTTCATCGGCTGTATTATCACATGGGTGGCTTTTCTGGCCCCCCACATTAACCCCACATGGATCTCCGACCCGTACCAGCTCTGGCAGTGGGGAGTTCTTATCCTTGGCGTAGGCATCGGCATCTTCGTTCTAGCGTGGGTGCTCGGCGCGGTTAGTGGAGTTCGCTTCAGGCGCAGGCGAACGTATCACGATTTCGTCAGAGGTGGAAGGGTAGACAGGAGAACAAGGCGCATCGCCAAGCTCATCGTAGGGGGACTCGTTCTGACAATCATTGCTTGGGGGCTGATTACCTACGGGCCAGGGCTCTGGGAGGCTATCCAAGGGTCTGGAGGGGGACCAAAACTCCTCTGGACTTACCAGACCGAAGGCAGTTCGCAAATAGCAATTTCTTCAGATGGAAATTATGTAGCGGCTACGGGGGGATATGAGGTCTATTTACTCCCCCCCCCAATGGCTCGGTTCTCTGGGAGTACCACACTTCAGGATACGCAGGGGGGCCTTGCATATCCTCAGACGGTAGTTATCTTGTCGCGACTACCGAGTTCGGAAAAAAAGTGCTGGCGTTCAGCCGCGAGAGTAGCACACCGGTGTGGACCTTCCAAGCCGAAGGTTCCGCAACTCCCGCGATATCCTCAGATGGAACCCGCGTCGCGATTGGTTACTGGGGTGGAGATCTCTACTACCTGTCGACATCCGACAATACACCTATCTGGACTCACTCGACCGCCGACCACGCAGAGATTTCTACGAATGGGGGCACCATCATGGCTTACGAGTTGCTCGACAAGCTCAGGCTGTTCGACAACTCCGGCTCCGTCTTTTTCGAGACATATTCCGACGAGGCGACGAACAACGGGTGGTCGAGGGCTGCGCTGTCATCGGATGGAAATTACATAGTGGCGGTCGAAGCCTATGGTAGTGATGTCTACCTGTTCTCCCGGGACAACACCACCCCGCTGTGGACCTTCGATCCCGGGTTAACCGTTTGGGACCTTGAGATATCCGATAACGGAGATTACATAGCGGTTGCGGCTGGCAGTAAGATATTCCTGCTGTCCCGCGGGAGCTCCACGCCCATCTGGAACGTTGAGGTTGGTTCCCTGCCGACCCTCGCGATGTCCGCGGATGGGGAGTACATTGTGGTCGGTGATCAATCTGGTGTCAGCCTATTCTCTCGTTCGAGCAACACCCCCGTCTGGACGTATCGGGTGGAACGGGAGATTGGGGGTTATTCCTTCACCATAGTCACTTTTAACTCGGTGGCAATTTCCTCTGATGGGAGCTACTTCGTGGCTGGTGGCTCGGATGGAAAAGTTTACTTGTTTAGTAGGGGTTAAGGACAAATACTAGTTTTCTTCACGGGTTCTCCCGGATGACCCGCCTCATGCGCCCACGGTTTTAAGCCCTGAACTCCGAGTGGTAAATGGAGTTAGATGGGAATCGGAAACCGTGGTTTGGGTACGGGAGCAATAATTGGAATAGCTTTGGTTTCGCTGATGTTGCTAGCGATGCCCTCGCTGGTCGGGGCGGTAGAAGAACAGAGAGTTGAAGAAACGGATTCATCATTCACCTGGACGGAGGTTTTCCCGGACAATTGGGCCTCTATGACTAATGCTTTATATGAAGAGCTAACTGGTACGCCCGGTAACATTAGCGGAGGGACGATGAAAATGGCAACCGCTGGTGCTGGTCCCGGTACCAAGGTGGACATAACGTTTACCGGGATGGGAGTTGCATTAATTTATGCGACTACTGATCACGGGGGGATCGCAACCGTTGAAATCGATGGGGTTTCTTACGACAATATTGATTTTTACTCTCCCGACGTTACTTTTCAAGTCAAAGAAGTCATAGCAACAGATTTGGATAATGCGCAACATGTTCTGACGATTACCCGTTCAGGCACGAAAAATCCCGCATCTGGTCATTATCACCTCCTTGTCGATGCAGTCGATGTATATACCCCATCCCCTGCAGAATTTACAGTCAGCAACCTTGCGATAAGTCCCACCACGGTTGAAGTGGGCAATCCTGTCACGATCACGGCTGATATTATGAACACCGGTGACCTCGAGGGCACTTACACTGTGGTGTTGAAAATCAATAATGCAGTGGTGGAAAACAAAGATGTCACGGTGGCCGGTGTGGCTACGGAAAGTGTATCGTTCACGGTGAGCGAAAACACGACGGGAACATATCAGGTAGCGGTTGATAGCCAAACAGGCTCCTTTACAGTTTTTAGCCTTACTTCCGAGCTCCCAATCTTGTGGATCGCGGTTGCGGTTGTTGTAGTTGTGGCGGCAATTGGTGCTTTACTGTTCATTAAAAAGAGGAAGTAGTCTTAACCGGGGGCTTTGTCCACAAAGTCGATGAAAATTTCAGAAAAGGTTTAGTTTATGGGCAAAGCCCCGACATTCGGCTTTGCATATTAATTAAGGATATTTTTGAGATATTGCCGAATTGTTGTGCAGGGTGGGGAATAAATGTGCAGACTCCGCAAATTCAAGTCTTAGACCCGTTTCGTGCAACTCTTGGATCAGCACGCAGATATTGTGGCAGAGGATTTTTGCCAGTGCTTCGTTAATTTGCCCGACCTCTTTCTTGAACATCAACTTGTTTTGGAACTTTCTCTTTAACATGGAGAATGTGGATTCGGCGTTGCTTCTCTGATGATAGCTATCCATGAATTTCTCCCGGTGGAGCTGGAACCAGAGGAACATTTTCCTCCAAGCTTTGTGCCCTCTGCTTTTGCCGGTCACGCCAGACCTGAATGGAATGTAGGGGATCCCGCCCAAGTCCCAGACGGTTTGCAGGTTATCCCTGCTTGAGTATCCCTTGTCTGCACAGATTTCCTTCACCTCAAAGAACTTTGCGGTCTCCTTCACCAGTTCGGGAAATCTTGGGGAGTCTGCCCTCTTGCCATCCGTGATTACCACGTGGGTTACTATGTTCGTCTTCGCCCCGCAGATAAGGTGTACCTTGAGCCAGTCACGGATTCTCTTGTCGCCGTTGAACCGATAGTCAAGCCAGCGCGAGTAGAAGGCGGTGCTGAGGCCGCTTGCATCCACAGCAAATGTTTGCTCCAAGTTCTTCAAGGGCAGAGCAGACAGCTGAATCAGGTTTGTCAATATAGGCACCAGCTTGGGATCTTTGAAATAGTTCAGGACCGTGTTGAAATGCGGGGTGTGGTTCAGGTGGCCCATCTTCCTAGCGATCTCCAGATCAGAGTTGACCCGCCTCGAAGACAACTGCTCGTACACCTTTAAAACGCAGGAGAAAATCATTTCCTGGAGAGGAACCCTGGGGTGTCCTACGGTTCGCTTCTCGGTCGGAACGAACGAGCAAAGTTCTCCGAGTATGTCTAGAAACAACAATTTCTCCCGCATCTGGGCCTCGTTGTAGGCCGGCCAGTTCTGGGCGTATGTCCGGCGTTCTTTCCTTTCTTCCTCCTTGTATCCACGGTCCCGCAGAAACTGGTCTATGTAGGTGCCTTCCATCTGAGGGTCGTTCAGGAAGTTGCGCCAGTCGTTTTGTTCATTGGGTAAAGGCAAAGATTTATTTTCCTGTTGCACTATATCTGAGTTGGGAGTTAGGTTCTTACCCATAAAATCAACTCCTGAGATTGTGGCGCCCGCAGTGGGATTCGAACCCGCGAGACCGCTGACACGGCTCACCAGCTTGATTAGGGCTGGCCCAATGGACCGCTATGGGATGCGGGCGCGATTCTTGTTTTCGTAGCATATCATCGATATTCTATTATTAAACACCAATATATATAGTTTACTAATCTACACAATGTGGATAATGGGAACCTAGGAGAAACTAGCTGTCCCATGTGACTCCCAACTTCGCCGAGTAGGGGCCACGAAAGAGAACTATTGCGCATATTACGAAAATCGGCAAAGCTTATATAATCATAAAATACTAATATATCACAGGGGAAATAATGGAGCTACCCCCGTTTGTAACGCCAGAGGAAATATTTGATATCCTAAATGCGTTCAGGTCTATGAAAGGTGATCTTAAAACAGCTGCTGAATATCTAGGAACCAGAGGAAAAGGAAAATCCCAATCTAGATGGGCCGTTGCGTTTGCTGTGGCAAAAAGATTTGGATTGTTAGAAAAAGAAAATGGAAATTACGAACCTACTCGTGAAGGGTATCATTTAACAAATTTAGGTCCTTCAAATCCTGAAGCAAAGGAATTGCTACGAAAGGCTAGTGAAAATTACGAAAAGTTCGCTGAAGCCATAACTTTGCTAAATAACGAACTTCAAATACGTGGGTCTATGAGCCCAACAGACATGGGAAATCATTTGCGTACAAAATATAACCCCAAGTGGAAAACTTCAACTGTGGGATCTATAGGGCGTGCGTACTCCAGATGGTTAGAATTTTTTGGCTTGGCAGATATTAATAGGGGCAAGGTTGTTCCAAAGGGGGCGGCCATATCAGAAATTGGAACACCAACAGAAGTTAAAGCTGAAGCCGGGATTTCAATTCCTTCCCCAAGCTATGCGGTGCCTAGTTTCGAGATTGAAGACATAGTTTACTCAATAGGAAAATTGGAACAAGTAGCTAACGAGAAAAATTTCGAGGAAACAGAAAAAGAAGTCGAAGAAATTAAAAACAAGTTGCAAAATATTTATCCAGAAGCAATAGCACTAGTTGAGCTTCTTGCAGAATACCTAGAATCATATAAAAAGATAGACGAGTACTGCTTGAAAACAATAGGCAAACTACGTGAACTGGTCAGAAGTCGATATTTCAGAGGACCTTAGTTTGGCGTAGCATTCGTTACAAAAGATTTTGCTACGATAGAATTTGGAACGTCTGGCTATGCAGGGCCAACAATATCCTGAATTACGTTTGCATGGAAGTTTTGCCATGACGCATTTAGGATTAGAACAATGGTTTAAGCCAAACATGTGTGCAATTTCATGAATAGCCACAACTAAGGTGACTCTATACCAAGGAACTTTAACCAGCTTATTAGAACGGCAACCAATTGGAACTGTTAAATCAGGTTGAATCTTTACCAAACTTATCATTTTGTCGGCATATCCACTAAATAATTTATTACTCATCCCAAAATATTTTTCATGAAAATACACAATTTTGCAATTTGGATAATTGGTTTCCCCCCACGAAATTAAATGCTCCATCTTTAATTCTTCCTTAAAACTTTTTTCGGCAAAAAGAATGGGAGATTGAAAAATTTTCTTCAAGGGCTGAAATAGGCTTTTCCAATATTTTGAGGAAAGTGACGGATCGTAACACAGAACAATAGCGTTATTTTTTGCCATATGATTCACATCTTAAGCAATATTTCCAATTTCCACTCACTATCCATTTTACCGCATAGTTATTTTAAGTTGTATCAAATTCCTCCTAACAGGGACGCCAAGTGCGATCAGAGGCAAGTATATGTATTTCGTTCCGAAGATTAGCGGGAGGTAGTACATGAGCGAGCTAAAGCCGATTAGGGTTATTGTCTCGTGCCCTTCATGTGAGAGAACCTTCTGGGTTGACGCTAATTCGCTAGCTGACGGGATGGCCTCGCGTATATGGTGTTCGTACTGCGGCAAAAAGTTGGCTGTTAGGATCAAATGGGAGCCAAAACGTACTCCTGCAGTTCGATACGTGGAAGTTCTAACAAAGGAAAAGGAGAAAGAAGTCTTTCTACTCTAGTAGATCCCGAATTGCAACATACCCCTAATCACGCCTCGGTAATGCAATACTGAAGGATTAAAATGCAAAAGTCCCGAATACGTAGCAAACAACGAATCCAATCAAGAAGTGGTAAATCCTATCGAGATTCATAAGAAAAGATGCTTTGTACCCGACACCCTTTGCTAGCCGCCCATATGTTCTTTTCAATCTCCAAACGTGAGGGTCCATGGTAGCACCGATGAGATAGCCTAACAGAAGGATAGCAATCACATGCCAGAGCGCGAGAACTCCGACTTGATAAGCCAGAGCCATTAGGGCACCTATGTATATGATTACAAAAAGCTCAATCAATTCTATGCGGCGAATCCACCACGATTTCTTTTTAATAACCCCCCTCAAAAACTTTTCGTAGTTCTTGTCAGCCCTTCTGGCAAGGGAATCGCCCGGCCACAGGATTGCGCGGAGATTCATCCTTCTTCACTAACCAGCCTTTTGTTTTGAGCTCGCTCCATAAAAAATTTTACTTTAGGGGCAAACGCCCGACTTTAGGAGCAAAAATCGGAATTTAGGGGCAAACGCTCGAATTGCTTCCCATTACCCCTTTTATTTTTTAGGCTTTACTATTGTTTCGAATATCTCAGCCTCCACCGCTTTCCAAGAATTGCACGTATCTCGGATAGCTTCCATCTCCTCTTTTTCGACTCTACATGCTTTAACGATTTTTTTGTCCTTTTCTTTAACTTGTGTGATTGTCCATATATCGATAGGTTCACCTAGACCGAACGCACCGACTTCCATTGCATCTTTAATCACTCGGTAAGCGAGAACTTTTCCTAAATCAACCGAAAAGATATTTACATAGTAATTCATCAGAATAGTATACGCAAATGTATCTCCAATCCCTGTGGCTCCATAACCAAATTCTTGAAGCTCGGTATCTTTAACATCAGCATTTACATGCAAAATTTTTGGAATTCCATCTTTACAGTCCGCGAATAGCAGGTCTGCAGAAGAAGCTCCTTTTTCCGAACCATGCAGCCCCGTATGGAGATCTAATGCATCCTTTCTTATCTTGTGAATAACCCGTATTATTTGAGATTTAATCTCATCGATGCCTGCATTTTTTAGTTCAAACGGGAATCTTTCAATTGCTTTTTCAACCTTTTGGATAAAACCGACCTCACCAGAACCGCTCCAAAGAGTTGATTGCCCAATTTGTTTAATTTTAGCTCCCATTTGTCTGATTGGCCCACCGCTGGATATTGTCGTTACTTGACCATCTGAAGCCATCACAATTCCATCTTTACATGCAAGCACGATTACAAGCGTCAACGAAATCCCTAAGGAACGGTTATAATCGAGTTTTTCGCAAACTCAGGATACTTCCCATATACATACTTTAGCAAGGAAAGGAAAGAACGCCCGTTGACAATTCTTTTTGTTTCTCTTAGTTTTTTCTTGACGGGAGGTGGGAGTTGTCTGTAAGTTCTTTCTGCAATTTTAAACCCCTTCCAAGTTAGTTTGTAGCTACGCCACACAGTCGCCCGTCCATCTCCCGGTATAGTCGTTACAATCCTCTGAGTTAGTTTGTAGCTACTCCACCTCCCTTGAGATCTCCAAGACACCAGCCTCGCTTTTGTCAGTTTTCCAATATCTCTATACAGATCGAGAGAGTAGGGGCCATAAAGGTAAGGCTCAAATTTGTAGAAATTTGGTAGCTTGCCACGCATTTCTTGGCTTAGTAAAAACAACATTTTCATTAGCCTCACGCCTCCCTCAATCGGCTCATTCACATTATCCCTAATGCCAGGCGAGTATAAGCTAACCAACACCCAACGTTCTCTATCCATTTTCATGCTCTCATCACGTCAGTTGTCATTTCGTGGACTACTCTCATTTCATATCACTTCATTTATATATCTTAATGCATTTAAAAAAGGGATAGTATCTCTGGTACTGTTAACTTATTTGACCTAAAAAATGGGCTATTTTGTTAGTATCTTAGATAGAGACCAGTATAGGCACTACATCGGACTTTTTAAACAGAGCGCCGACTTTTTGGACAGACACGACTTTTTAAACAAAGCCAGAAGGAGCAGAACATTTTTAATACTGTACATCCAAAATATTTTTGGCATCTTGGCGAAATGCCATCCGAGAAATCGGAGATGTAGCCCGGGTAGCCAAGCCAGGCCAAAGGCGCGAGGTTTGGAACCTCGTCCCGTAGGGGTTCGCGGGTTCAAATCCCGCCCCGCTCATCGTATGGCGGCTCTGGGTCGCCATACATCATTTCTCGACCCTTGAATTTATGTGCAGACTGACTAATTTTTGTGCAAAGCCACGTTAAATAACAATATCAAAAAGGAGGTAGGTAAAATGACTAAAATAAAAGAAGTGTCAAAGATAGAAGTGTATGTAGATGGCAGTAAAATCGACTACTCGCCACAAAGCACCACAGACGCTATAGAAAAGGCGGTTAATGAGGTCCTAGCTGGGGCAAAGAAGGCAGAAGTTGTTGAGCGAATCACTATCGAGCTACAATAAAATCGCGTTTTGGCAAAAGCCGAATAAGTCCCGAATTGCACCACCCCAAATCAAGTCCCTAAGATGCAACAGAACCCGGGTTAGTGGGTTTTCTTCGCCACGCTAACTCTCCTCTCGACCATCAAGTCCACCTGAGCCTCCACATTTTCAACGTCTTCATCCTTGATGCCCAAGAGCGCGGCCACGGCGCGGTCGATTTCGTATATCTTGGGCTTGAGCTTTTCGATCTCCGCTCTGCGAGAGGCGCCGCCGATTTTCCTTGTCTGGCGTTCTAGCTCGTCGAAAAGTTTGGATAACGAACTCAGTTGTTTATCGTTCAACTTTCTTACATCAAGAATGGGCATTTCCCTAGCAACGTTTATCTCGAAACCAATTATCCCTCCAGGGCTTTTTCTGCCCTTGGTTTCGATGTAGGCCTGCGCAAAGCTTGAGTTGAGATATGCTAGAAGTGCCTTTGTATGAACTTCATCAAGAGCGACTTTTTTCTTAGGTATCAGAGCTATTAATGCGTGATACATAGTTACTGGAAACTTACTCAACGCGAACCTAGTCTTATACCATGCTTGATAGGTGGCAAGTATGGGTGCTGGAACTACTCCACCCAAATCATACCAGCCGTAAAATCGCTTCTTTTCTCTTGTTCTAACTCTTGCCCCCTCTGTTTCACTTGCAAGCCTACCGCCTTTCCTAGTTCCGCTTACCCTCGTCCTGCACTCGGTTTCGCCCCATCTAATGTAGTTCGCTACCTCCTTTGGAAGTTCTTTCTTAGGACTATGACACACAAACATGTAGCATCTGTCATCAGATTTACGCATCTCCTCCCAGTCCTCTTTGGTAAATGTGAAGAAATTTGCCTGCCTAACGCTAGTTATGGCTGGGTACACCAATGCGTCCTTTAGCGAGGCATTGGGATAGGACCACTTATCGAGTCCGTACTCTTTGATTTTCGAGGGGGGTAGATAAAGGAATTCGCTCGCGCCCGGACCTCTTACTTGTCCCGTCTTGGCAGAGGTTAAGAGTGAATAAACGGTGTTTCCACCCGAGGGTTCGAAGAAATCACCGAGCTTTGCCATGAGTGGATGGCTTGAGACATCTACGGTTTTAAAAAATATGCCTATCCATTTTCGGTCCCTAGGCAGTTCTTTCTGTTTCACCAGCGTTACGGTGTACTCTTTCGAGCTTCCGGTCTCTACCGCTTCCAGAAGCCCGCTGACATCCGCGCTTTCGACCTCGCCAGGGATGTGTATAAAAGCGACCTTATTTTCTAGCCTCTCGTTCTCGTCACTCTCTCGCTCAGCGAGCACGATGCACGTAGTTATCAGGGCCCCCTTGAAAAGCTTGAGTGCCAAGTCCACAACGGCCTTTATCCTAAAGTGATCCATGAGAAAATTCCCGAACCCGATACCGTAGGTGGTCTGGAGCCACGTGTTCGAGATAATCATCCCGAGTCTTCCGCCCTCCTTTAGAAAGCTGTTCGCGTGCATTACCCAGTATGTGTAAATCCCTGGCTGAAGCCCCCTAGAAACTCGGGGTGTGAGTCCGTACTCCTTCACGAGCTTCCCCATGTGCCGCCTGATCAGCTCCTGAGTTTCTTCTGGGATCTCGATCCATCGTGTGTAAGGGGGATTTCCTATCACCGCGTCCACTTTGGGTATGGTGAATTTCCTTCTGACCTCCCCAGCCTTTTCGGTCTTCACGATGTAGGGAGTTAGGAGTTCTTGGTCTGGTCGGAGCGAGAAGAAGTCCATTGGTACAATATTCATCTTAGTCGAGGGAATCTTGACATTCCTCATCGCGAGCCCCATCGCGGAGAGGTGGACGGGGAACTGGTTTATGTCAACGGCGTAAAGCTGGCCGAGGATCCTCTCGTGAACGTCTTTCCTTACCAGTCCAATAACGCTCGGTCCCACTTTTTCTTCTCTAAGTCGCTCGTATGCCTTTAGGAGGAAACCTCCGCTACCCACCCCTGGATCCAAGATTGCATCTTCGGAATCCTTGATGCACCACTTGGTTATGAGCTCGCACACCCAAGGCGGTGTGTAAAACTGCCCGAGCTGGTGCCTCTCCTCGGGCGGTATGAGCTTTTCATACATGTACCCTATCTGTTCCCCCATCTTGGTGAGATCTATGCTGTCGAGGGTGGAGATGAAGTCGTTAATGTACTCCATGAGCTCCGGGTCATCCGGGATCGGAAGTCGGTCATACACTCCGGTGCTGAATATAGGCTCAAAGTTTCCCGTAACTTCGATCGCTCGTCTGAAGTGGTAGGAAAGCTGTTCGGTGAACCTTGTTAGGGATAAAGAATCAAGCGATACCATCTTGGGTAACCTGTAGCTTCCCTCGAGGGTCTTACAAAAGATGATTTTGTTCATGAGTACGTAGGTCATCATTCTCGTCAAGTTGGATATTGTTGACGGCAGACTTTTCGGGTCCAGTTTGTATCCCAGCTTCTCCACTTCGGTTTTAAGTGGCCCCTCCCCTATTTTGGACTCAACGAGAGGTTTGCACCGCTCCGCTATCATCTTCACGAATCCCTTGAATCTCCCCATCAATGCCTCGGTTGGTTCGGCCTTGATTACCCTCCGCTCGAGATATTCTCTAGCGAGCTTTTCGAGGAATGTCTGGATATACCCTTCACTGAGCACAAGCTTCTCACACTTGCCCCTCATTTGATTTTCTAAAATGGTAGAGTACTTACCTGGTTTGAACGCATTCTTATAATCTCTTTTCATAACGGCCTCTCGGTCAATGTAATCCTCGATGTTCTCTGGTGTCCTGAAAACAGCTATCCGATCTGGATTTGCCGTGGCAACAAATGGCACCACGACATTATGACTCCTTTTGTAAATTGCAGCGTAACTCATAACCTGCCCAACGACCGAAACGTCGAGGGGGTCGAAAAGGGATACTCTTTCCTTTCCCTTTCGCTTGGTTTCTATAAACATGAAGGGGGTCTCGCCACGCATGAAAAGCACGATATCCGCTTCCTTGTTATCCACAGGGTAATCCCTTTCCACATGCGTTATCTCGAGCCCCGCGAACCTAGATTTCTTCGCAATGCGCTCTATCAAATTCTTAAGGGCATCTTGAATTTCGGCTTCCCTGTTCATTTGCTAACCTCTTTCAATGCTAATACGAGGCTACACCAATACGTTGTTTTCAGCGGCTTTTGATATTATGGTGTGCCCCCTTAACATAGGGACAAGAAGAAATAAAAACTGACAAGGTATCTAAAAAAGCGATTGTTAATTTATGTGCAGATTATCGAATTAATGTGCAGAGTCTTGAATTAATGTGCAGGATCGAATAAATGTGCAAAGCCCCGACATTCGAAACCCTTAAATAGTTGCTGGATTATAACTGGATTGTAGCTGGAGGGTGAAAGGAGGCTAGGAAGGTGTCCCAAAAAAAAGGCGAAGTTCGCGTCTTCGTTGATGGTCTCTACCTCAGGGTCATAGACGACCTCATCGACACCGGCTACGGTGGCAACCGCAGCGAGGTCGTCCGCAAGATGATTCACGATTGGGTGATGGCCAACATCGGAGGATTCCAAGGTTTGAGGAAATACTCCAAGAAAAAGTCGAGGTGAAAAATTCAAGGTCACCCCACCTCCTCGGTCCAGCCTCCAAATGGGGTGTCAGGCGGGACGGCCGTTTCATGGATTGGGTCGCCCCGCCTTTTAGCTTATCAATGCTTGTGGAGAATCTTGTGGAGGGCCCTCTGCAGGTAGCTCGGAAGGGGGAGGGTCCGTCCTGAAATCGATGCCCTTCCCCTCTTTATCTCGTCCAAAATAGACTCGACATTTTTCTCGCAATTCAACATCACGCTCGCCAAGCCCACCTCATCTGGAAAGTGGGCGTCCGAGCCGGCTGTCGCGGGCAGGTGATTTCGCTCGACGAACCTGCGCGCGAGGCGATTGCTCAGGAAGAGCGCGCTGGAGTTGAAGGCCTCAACCGCATCGAACTTCGCTTTGTAGACGAGGGTGGGTTTTTTCCCGAGTGCAAATGGGTGGGCTGCGACCGCGATGCCCCCCATTTTTCTTATGAGCTTGACGGTCTCCCTCGCGGGCAAGCCCTGTGGGACGAGCTCGCTCACCCCCAGGCCGAGGATGTGCCCATTAGCGCTCGAGACCTCTATCCCTGGGATTATGAGGAATCCGCCGCGCGAGAGCTTTTTCGCCTCGGGATGCCCCCCGATGCCGTCGTGGTCGGTGATGGCGATGCCGTCCAGCCCTCTCGCCCGCGCCGCCTTCACGGCCTCCGCGACCGAACAAAAACCATCGCGCGAGTGAGTGGTGTGCACGTGGAGGTCGAGGCGAAGCAACTACTCCACCCTCGTCCCGGGCTTCACGGGTTTGTCGGCGGTCAGCAACGAGAGCTCCCCCTCCTCGACCGCGGCGAGGAGCATGCCCTCGGATTTTATTCCCATCAGCTTCGCGGGCTCGAGGTTAACGACGACCGCGACTTGCTTTCCGACGAGTTCATCGGGCCGATAATGCTCCGCGACCCCAGCCACGATCGTGCGGCGCTCGTCCGCGAGTTCTACTTCGAGCTTCAACAGCTTTCCCGAACCTTGAACCCGATCCGCCCTCATCACCTTGCCGATGCGGATGTCCAGCTTGTTTAGATCTTTAGTCGTGGCCAGCTCACCTCCCTGATGCGAAGGGTTTTGAGCTTGGATCTTCTTGAAGAGGATCGTTGGTTCCCGTATCGAGTGCCTCGGTTTGATATCGAATTTTTTCGCCTGCTCCCAGTTGCTTACCTCCAAGTTGAGCTGTTTTGCGAGTTCAGCGCAGGTCGAGGGCATGAAAGGCGAGAGCATCGCACACAGCACCTTCACGAGATTTATGCAGTTGAGGAGGCAGTCCGCCGCCTTTTTGGGATCGCTTTTTATCGCCTCCCAAGGTTTGTGAGACTGGAAGTACTCGTTCCCGCGCCCCGCGATCGCCATGATTTCCTCGAGCGCCTGGGTGACCTTCAATTCTTCAAGCAGTTTCTCCACCTTCTCCATCCGCTCGCCAACCTCAGTTTCGAGTTTCTTGTCGATTTTTCCATCCGGCACCTTTCCGTCGAAGCGATCTCGGGTGAAGGTGAGCACTCGGTGCACGAAGTTTCCGAAAACGTCTGCGAGCTCATCGTTCAGCCTCGTGCGCAAGCTCTCCTCGGAGAAATTGCCGTCCTGGCCGAAGGAAACCTCGCGGATCAAAAAGTAGCGTATCACGTCGGCGGAATAGCGCTCGGTGAGGTAAGCCGGGTCGATGACGTTGCCGAGCGATTTGCTGATCTTCAGCCCTTCCACCGTTAGGAAACCATGCACGAAGATTTTTTTAGGCAGAGCATGGCCGGCTGAGAGTAACATACCTGACCACACTACGCAGTGAAAGCGCAGGATGTCTTTCGCGATTAGGTGGGCGTCGGCTGGCCAATAGTCGTGCGGTGACATATAGTTACACAATGCGTCTAGCCAGACCCAGATCGTCTGTGTCGGGTCGCCGGGAACTTTTATCCCCCACTCCAGCCCCGGGCGGGAAACGCTGACGTCCCGAAGGCCACCCTTGAGGAAGCTGAATACCTCGTTCCTCCGTGTCTCAGGTTGGATAAACTTGGGGTTAGCCTCGATGTGCTTTAGTATTTCGTCGCGGTACTTCGAGAGTCTGAAAAAGTAGTTCTCCTCCTTGATTCGCTTGGGCTTTTTCTGGTGGAGGGGACATTTCCCATCGACTAGGTCGCCCTCGGCCACGTAGGCTTCGCAGCCCTCGCAGTAGAGCCCCTCGTACTCTCCCTTATAGATGTCCCCGCGCTCCTGGATTCGCTTGAAGAACTCCTCCACGTTCCGCTTATGGCGCTCCTGGGTGGTACGGATGAAGTCGTCGTAGCTTATGTTGAGGATCTTCCAAGCGCCGACCCACCTCTCCGCCATCGAGTCCGCGTACTCCTGGATGTCCTTGAAACCCTGTTCTTTTGCCGCCTCGACGGTCTTTATCGAGTTCTCATCAAGTCCGGTCAGGAAGAAGACATCGTCCCCGCACAGGCGGTGCCATCGCGCAAGCACATCCGCAACTATGGTGGTGTAGGCATGCCCGATGTGGGGCACCGCGTTGATGTAGTAAATTGGCGTGGTAATGTAGAACTTCGCCGTGTTCCCACCTTTCCTCCTTTGGGCAGCAGCGATTTAAATTTAAAAGGTCAGCCGAGAAGTTTAAATTTCCCAGCCAAATATGGCCAAATCAAAGTTTGTAATAATACCCATTAATCTTCTGTTTTCATCGATAACCGGGACTCTCCTCAACCTTTTGTTTTTCATCAGCTTTACCACTTCTATTATTGTCGACATTGGGCCACAAGTTACCATCTTTTTTGCCATTATGTCTCTAACTTTAGTCTTTTCCGGCACCCTCTTTGCATAGACAACCTTTTCTATTATGTCGCGAAAGGTAATTAGACCTTGAAGCGCCCCAAACTTTACTATTGGAAGACACTCTACATTTCTCTCCACCATTTTTTTCACAGCTTCGGATACACTTTTTTCAGGATCTATTGTCACGACATTTCTTGTCATTAATTCCCGTATTTTTACGCCAGCAGTTGAAATTCTAGATATCTCACTGTTTTTCATTCTAATCACCTTCCACTTAACCTTGGTGAATTTAAACCTAAAAGAGGCAACGTTGTTGTTTCCCAAAGACTGGTGTATCGTATATTAATGTAGGTTTCCTAATAATCTCGGGGGGTTGATTTGGCGGGTGAAAAAGTCCTGATGATAATCGCACCCGAGAACTTCAGGGACGAGGAGCTTTTGCACACGAGAGAGGAGCTGGAGCGCGCAGGGGCAAAGGTGACCCTTGCCAGCACGAAGACAGGTGCAGTGAAGGGATTGCTCGGCGCAACGGTGACGCCGGACATCAAGCTCGATCAGATAAACGTGGATGATTATGATGCTATCGTGTTCGTCGGGGGCCCGGGCGCGTCGGTTTATTTCAACGACAAACGGGCTCTTTCCATAGCCAGTGATGCCTTCGGCAAGGGAAAGAAAACTTGCGCCATCTGCATCGCGCCGACCATCCTCGCGAACGCTGGGGTGCTGAAGGGCAAGCGCGTGACGGTCTGGGACGGAGAGTACGTTAGAAAAATCGAGAGCAAGGGGGCCACTTACACAGGGAAACCGGTCGAAGTCGATGGCAACGTTATAACTGCGAACGGTCCCGCAGCCGCACGTGAGTTCGGGCGCACGGTAGTTAGGGAACTCACGCACTAGGGGCGATGGCTTGGCTGATGTTCTGGTCAAGGATGGCCACGTAATTACGATGGACTCTCAACGCCGCATCCTCGAGCGGGGCTCGGTGGCGATCGAGGGGGGCAAAATAACCGCGGTCGGCAAAGATGTTGAAGAGCGAGCCGATACCGTGATCGATGCCCGCGGGAAGGTGGTGCTGCCGGGGCTCATCAACGCCCACACCCACCTCTCGATGACTTTGCTACGGGGCGTTGTCGATGACATGCCCTTGATGGAGTGGCTCGAGACGATTTGGCCAATCGAAAAAAATCTCACCGCTCAAGATTGTTACCTTGGCGCGTTGCTCGGTTGCTTGGAGATGATCAAATCGGGCACAACCTGTTTCGCCGACCAATATTTTTTCATGGAGGATGTCGCACGGGCGGTCGAGGAAGCAGGCCTCAGAGCCGTGCTATCACGTGGCATCATCGAGCTGGACGACCCCAAGAGACGGGAAACAACGATTACGGAAGGCGAGAGATTTGTCAAAACCTGTCATGGGATGGCGAACGGTCGAATCCTCACGATGTTCGGCCCTCACGCTGCCTACACGTGCTCACCTGAGTGCTTGATGCGCGTCAAGGAACTGGCGAAAAAATACACGGTCGGTGTTCACACTCACATCGCCGAAACTCAAGAGGAGGTAGACAAGATCATAAAAAAATACGGTAAACGCCCTGTTGAACACCTCGACTCGATTAACTTTCTGGGCCCGGAAGTATTAGCAGCACATTGTATTTGGCTGACTGAACGGGAAATCGCCGTCATCCAAAAGCAGGGCGTCAAGCCAGTTCACAACCCCGTGAGCAACATGAAGACAGCCTCCGGCGTAGCCCCTGTGCCCGAAATGCTAGCGGCAGGCATACCAGTTTCGCTTGGCACGGATGGGGCAGCCTCGAACAACTCGCTCGACATGTTCAGCGAGATGAAATTCGCCGCACTGTTAAGTAAGGCTCATAAGCTCGACCCGATCGCCTTGCCCGCTCAGGTGGTGCTTGAAATGGCGACGATCAATGGCGCAATCGCCTTAGGCCTCCAGGACAAAATAGGTTCGCTTGAGGTGGGCAAGAAGGCAGATATTGTGATGGTCGACATGAAAAAACCACACCTCGCACCCCTGCACAACGTGATCTCGCACTTGGTCTACAGCGCAGTCGGGGGGGATGTCGACACGGTAGTGGTGGATGGTAAAGTTCTGATGCGGGAGCGCGGGGTTTTGACCCTAGACGAGGTTAAAGTTTTGGAGGAAACCCAGAAAGCTGCGGATGACTTACTTGCGCGAAGGGAGGCAGCAAAATGATTTCTAGGGTCAAGGGCACAAAGCTTGCGCCCCAAGGCAAACGCATGATCGAGTGGGCAGAGCTCCACATGCCAGTCTTGATGACGATCCGCAAGGAGATGTCGAAGCAAAAGCCGCTTAAAAAGTTAAGAGTTGGAGCCGCGCTGCACATCGAGGCAAAA
>JAUWYN010000043.1 GCA_030615805.1 Hadesarchaea archaeon
GCGTACACGGAATTCATCGCCCCGGCGATCGCATCGGCGGCGGACCTAGCTCGGGATAGATATAAGGTGTCCCTCCCGGCCTCCTGCGCGGGGTTTATCATCTGCCCGAGTGTGACCGCAGCGAAGATCACCATCACGGCCGAAAAGATGAGCAGATATTCGACGGCTGATTGTCCCCGCATCTCAAACACTCTCGATTATCTCATCTGAAATCACAATTCGCCTCGGTTGCTCGTTGTCGATGTCAAAATCATATTGCAATGACGTATGGTGGCGAACTCGGTAAACAGAATTTATCAGGATGGAACCGGAGACCACCACGTAGTTCTCATACGATGAGCTCGGCAGAATCGTGCTAACTTGTACTAGGTTGTCGCTTTCGAGGTTCAATTCTATTTTAACATCCACACGATTTTCAGCTCCATCGACAAAGGAGACCGAAACGACACCTTTGGGAAGCCAGTACTCTACCGTTTGTCGAGAGCCGACCCCAGCCGCGTAAACAGTATTGATCGCATTCGCCAACGTGTTTGCGGCCTCGCGCGCATCCGCAAGCTTTGAGACCCTCTCGGCGTCGGCACGCGCTTGGTTGTACATCGGCATCGTGATGGTGGCGAGGATGATGAGCAAGCCTGATACGACGACGATGAATTCGATGCTGAGCTGGCCCCTCAATCTACCCCCTGCTAAGCTATCAGTTCGAAAGTTTAAAGTTTGTCCGCTAAACCGCGTAGCGGATATCCGCTCCCAGCCCCTGAAACGTGGAGATGAAGCGGGAGTACGAGGTCCTGAGCGCCGCGGCCCCGTTTTTTACTTTTGTTTCACCCTCAGCGAGGAGCCCCGCCACGACAAGGGCTGCGACAACTGCGTAGTCCTCGTGCCCATTTACCTCGCACCCCTTGAGCTCGGCCGGCCCTTGGATGAGTAATCCGTCGTGGTGTTCGAGCACCCTCGCCCCCATCCGACGCAGTTCTCGGGCTATGGCCGAAACACGATCTGATTTCATGGTCCTCGCCTCACCAGCGTTCCAGATCAGCGTTTTACCTTTGGCCTTACATGCGAGCACAGAGATCAGCGGCAAAAGTTCCGGCACACGGGAAAGGTCCAGTTTGGCGGCGCGGGGGTTCTGTTTTCCCTCCGCGACGAAACTTTTTTTGGATACCCGCACCCTCAGGCCGGCCATCCTCAGGACGTCTAAAAACGCAACGTCTCGACCAGCTATGTTTTTTACGCCGCGAAGTTTGAGTTTAGAATTCGTCAGGGTCGCGGCAACGATGAAGGCCGCCGCCGCCGCGAGCTCCTGCGGCACCCTAAAACTGAATGCGCGGTAGGGCTGGTTCGGTATCAGGAGCTTCTTCCCCCTCGAGCTAACCTCCACACTGGCCCCCTTCGTAAGTTCGAGAATTGCCTTAAGCTGAGGATTTCCCTGACTTCGTTTAAATGAGAGTTCAACCCGTTTTCCCGCGTATGGGCATGGTAGAAGGATGGCAGGCACGCAGTGCGCACTCACCTCACCAAGCCGCACCTTCCCACCCATGAGCTCCCCGCCGAAAACGATGAAGGGCGGGCTATCATCCGGTTTCGTCGAATGGACATCTGCGCCAAGGCGGTGGAGGGATCTCAGCAGCACGGGCATCGGGCGGGAGCGCAGCTGGGTGTCGCCGTTGAGCACGGTTATCGCGGGCGCTAGAGCCGCAATCGATGTGAGCAGGCTTAGCGCGGTCCCAGAGTTTCTCGCGTCGATGACATTTTGGGTGGGTTTCGGGCTACCGCCGACCCCCCAGATGGTCCAACGGTCTTGGGTTCGCTTTACAGTGGCACCCATCATCTCAGCGGCTTGGAGCATCACGTGGGTATCCTTCACGCGGAGCGGATGCTCGATTACACTCTTGCCTCCCGCGAGCAAGGCTACGGCGCTTGCGAATTGGGTGTGCAGTTTCGACGGCTGCGGCTCGAGCTCCCCGGAGAGCCCCGCTGCGGGTCGAACTATCAGATCCACGCACTTCGCCTCAGCTTGATGATTTTAATCCTAGAGAGCGCTGACTCGATAAGGGCATCGATGTTCAGGCCCTCCTCGATTTCACGCACCTCCTCGAGCTTCAGGGCGGTGGGGTAAAATGGTGAAGGATGAGTATTTGTCGTACGCATAAATGGGTCAAAAATTCCCGTTTGATGGGCGATTTTTTCGATATCGTCTTTGACCATCCCCGCGAGGGGTCTGAGGACCTGTAACTCGCAGGCATCATCGATTACGTGGAGATTTTTTACCCCCCCTTCGGCAATTTGTTTCAGGTCTTCATCCCCCACGATCGCCGCTCCCCCCACTTGTCCTGCGATAACTCCTGCCGCTCGAACCATCGCCCGCTTGCAGAGCAAGTTCGCTAACCCCTGTGTCGTTCTCTCAGTTATGGTGTGGAGTATTTTACCATGAGGGAAGATCCGTAGCTCGAGCTTCGGGTAAAACCCCGCAAGCTTTCTCGCTGCACCGACCGCAAGTTTTCGCGTTCGACCGTTGGCGCGAGGTCGAGGGTCAAAAAATATCAGGTGTAGCATACAGCCGCGCTTCATCGTGAGGTATGAGGAAACGGAGCTGTTCAGGCTCCCCGAAAAAAATGCCACGACGCTACCTTGGGTGCCCACGGGCAGTCCGCTGGCCCCCTCCACGATTTTCGTGTACACGTAAGCATCCTTCCCGCGAACCTCGACGAATATCTTACGTTCGGGGGCCGAGAGGTTCACACGGACACCCTTCACCTTCGCCAAGACCGCGGAGCCGGCGCTCACATTTACATCTCTGCTGGAGAACGGGTGTTCCCCAACCCTCGAGGTCCGAATGGCGAAGGTCATGCCAGGGGAGAGAATCTTCTTCGTTTCTCCCACCACCGCTGAGATAATCGAACCGATGCTCGCGTTTGTCCTGAGCGATGGACTGGCTGAAACTATGCCAGGAATCTTGGCCAAGTGCTTCATCGCGGCGCTTGGTCTGTGGGTGTCGATGAAGATTCTACCCCATTCTCTTCGAAGTTTGTAATCCAACCCTTTAAGGGACAATTTAATGTTCTCGATCAGCTGCCGTTCAAATCGCCTGCGGACCGGCTCGCTCTTCAGCGCTATCTCGCCGTAGCGCACGATGATGGTCTTCGCCATAGCATCGGATAGTCTTATGGGCGACGCAAGTTAAAAATTTCGGGCGGCATGCTCATCATCATCCCCGCCGCTTGAGAATTTTGGTTATTTTTTCGGCAGCCCTTTTTATATCGCCCATGCTCTTCGCGCCAGCACAGACGCCCTTTCCCGAAACAAAGAGGAGCACCACGACTTTGGGATCGTCGAGCCTGAATACAAGCCCAGGGAAGACCTCTGGCTCGTACTCCGTGTTTTCGAATGTCCGTGCGATTCGCTCGAGGTCGAACTCGCGCTCAAAATCGAAGGATGCGACGATATTTTGAACTTTGACTTTCGGCTCGGATTTCACCTTGATGCCAGACTTCCGGAGCTTTTTCGTCAGCTTCTTTATCGCAAGCTTCGCGTCACGCATGCTCTTGGCGCCGACGCAGTTCATCTTCCCCGACGCGAATATTAGGAAGGATGCGGGGGGTTCATAAGACTTGTAAGCTATCCCAGGAAAAACCTCCGGGTCATAGCGCGCCCCATCCAGCGATCGGGCCAATTTCTCAAGGTCGAACTCGACACCCTCATAAGTCACCGAAAGCACGATATTTTGAATTTTTTGTTTCACCCTACCCATCAAATCAACCTCAAGCTAACTCCGTACCCCCCCCGCATAAAAAGCTTGAGCCCCAAACTTTTATGCTCAGAGGAAAACTCTTGATGGTGTCAGCTTTGGGCGTCACCGTGAAATTTTTCGCGAATTTCCGCGAGGCGGTTGGCCAGGAGCAGGTCGAGGTAGCAGCGGCGATGGACATAGCTGCTTTGCTCGATGAGCTCGTGCGGCGATTTGGCGAAAAGATGACCGAACAACTCTACGAACTGGGTTCGAAAAAGTTGCGTGAAACGGTGAACGTTCTCGTAAACGGTCATGGCATAAATTTTCTAAGCGGGCTTGATACCAAGTTAAAAGATGGCGATGTTGTGGCGATATTCCCGCCGGTTTCGGGTGGCGGATAGTCATCTCGTGGTGCACTCATGCCGGACGCAGGTATTCACCCCAAGGGCGAAGTAAGCCTGCCCGATTTGTTTCAGAAGTTGAGGCAGGATATCGGGGAGAACGTGGGAGCGATCGGCTGCTTCGTAGGCGTAGTGCGGGGCTTTTCGGAAGATGGGGAGCGAGTTAAGTTCCTTCGTTATCAATCCTCCGATGACGCTGTCAAAAAACTCGAACAAATAGCGACGGACATCGAGAAACGGCCGAACATTTGGCGCGTGATGATTCACCACGTCGTCGACCAGATCGCCCCCGGGGAGGATGCTATATACGTCTTGGTGGCGGGCCGGAGGCGCGACGATGTTTTCAGAGCCCTCCCTGAGTTAATGAATCGGGTCAAGGCAGAGGTCCCGATCTGGAAGAAAGAGGTGACCGAGCAAAGAGAATATTGGGTTCATGAGCTCGCAGAAAAGAGATAACCGGCAGAAGCTCATCCCACCATAGGGTCAACGATAATATTTTAACCTTGTTTTACAAAGTAACATGGGCTTGCATGAAGGTGCTGATTCAAGGTCTGGGTGAGGTTCCAGCGACCATCGAGCTGGCGCTGAAGATGGAAAAACCCAAAGTCACCTATATCATTTGCTCCGATTATCAGCTAAATTACATCGCACGCGCGAGGGGGTACTCAAAGCCCAATGAGAAGGTAATAAGGAAAGCCGCGCGGAAAGTGCGCGCGAAAGTCGTTTTTCAGCGGTGCAACGTTTTCGACCCGGCATCGATCGGCGAGGCGCTCCGGGAGGTTCTAGAGCAGATCGACCCGTACAAGGATGAAGTGATTATAAACTATGCGGGCGGTTCGGCCCCCGTCAGGCTTTTCTTGGGGGTACTAGGAGTCGAGCTTGCCAGGATCACCACTAAGACCAAAATCCTCTACGCGATACATTACCCCAAAGGGATGAAGATCGCAGTAAATCAAACCGAAAAGCTTCAGGAATTTCTCCCAGGCGATCTCAGTCTTCTGCTGGGGTTCATGAAAAAGCGCGGTCCCAGCGCATAGGGCCCCATCATCGATATTTTTTCGCGAGCTTGGCGTAATTTTCAGCCTGCATTTGGATGTTTTTGAACTCCTCATCCGTGAGCGCGCGCAGCGGCCTAGCCGGTATGCCCACCACTATCGTTTGTGGGGGTACCTCCACATCGTGAGGCACGACCGCGCCCAAGCCGACCAGCGAGCCCTTCCTGACCTTCGCGCCGTTGAAAACAATCGATCCTCCCCCCACGATGCAGTTATCTTCGACGGTGCACCCGTGTAACAGTGCGTTATGTCCGACGATGACATAGTTGCCGATTTTGACGGGCAAATATCTCGTCTTCTTCCCCTCGTAGTAGTCGCCCGAGTGAACGACTGCGTTGTCTTGGATGCACGTGTATCGGCCAATCCTGATGCTTTCGAAATCTGCCCGTGCGACAGCTCCAGGCCAAATGCTTGAGTGCTCACCGATTGTGACGTCACCTATCACCGTGGCAGTCGGGTGAACGAAAGCGGTTTTGTGGATGCGGGGTCTTTTTCCACCAAATTCCACCAGCATGCCTACGCGCCCGTTTGCTCGGCCTTCTTGCTGTAGACGAGCACGATGTCGCCAATCGCCATGATGCCGTTGTAAGGGATAGATATCGCCTTGCCCTCCTTACGCCCGAAGACAAATCCCACCACCGTGCCCTCCTTATCATCAATTACCGCGTCTTCGATCGTTCCAACGAAGCGTGCTCGATCGCTGTAGATGCGCGTACCATAGAGTTCGGATAATCTCTTCATCAGGTCACCTCGCCATTAACTTACGCGTGAGGTTTTTAGTCCTTTCGATGGCAAAAAAACACGCGTTTGGGGTGAAACTTCCACTTGAGTGTTAAAAATCGCCCGAGTAAGTTTTAAGTAGGAATAACACCACAATTTAATATAGTCCACACTGGTGTGAACGGCGTCGATCGGAACGAGGGGCGAGCGCGTTAGCCCCGTGATGAGAGATCGTACTCTTGGTGTGGATTCAGCAATGTGGATCCGAACAAACCAGGCTACTGGAAGAGCTCGGGTCCGAGATAGGTCTGGTACCCAAGCCAATTTCGAGGTTTTGTGGCTGCTTTAACTCCGGTTGATTCTGCCGGAGGCCACTGCTATTGGGGTTCGGCTAAGCCATGCGAGCGGAGGGCGCGGTCGAAAGATCGTGGCCCCGCACACGGCTCAGTAACACGTAGTCAACCTACCCTTGGGACGGGGACAACCTCGGGAAACTGAGGCTAATTCCCGATAGGCGAGGGACGCTGGAATGCCTCCTCGCCCAAAGCTCCGGCGCCCGAGGATGGGACTGCGGCCTATCAGGCTGTTGGTGGTGTGACGGACCACCAAACCTACGACGGGTACGGGCGATGGGAGTCGGAGCCCGGAGATGGGGACTGAGACAAGGCCCCAGGCCCTACGGGGCGCAGCAGGCGCGAAAACTCCGCAATGCGCG
>JAUWYN010000059.1 GCA_030615805.1 Hadesarchaea archaeon
AATCAGCTGTAGAATATCTGCTCCTCTTTTCAGCCGTGCTGGTGATCTTCGCTGTAGTCACACTCGGGCAGATGATAAATCCCATGCAAGAAGCCGGAAGGGATACGCTATATCTTTCCCAAGCTAGGTCCGCCGCCGATGCGATTGCCGGAGCGGTGAACTCCGTGTACGCGAATGGACCAGGAGCGACGAAAAGCGTGGGTTTTTCCATTGATCAAAGCTGGAGTCTGCAGCTCACCGAGAACAAGCTCACGATAAGCCTTGAGATCTCGAGCGGAACCAAAAATGCCGAGAGCAACCTTAGGTACGGGTTCAACGATAATCTACAAAACCTCTCGACCGGCACCTACACGGTAATCGCGGAATGGTCCGGTGACCAAGAGAATACCGTTAGGGACGGCTACAAGATTTACATCCGCATCAAGCCGCCGAAGGGGATCTAGGTGGAGGACTGACGATGGGACTTCGCGAGCGAGGATTTTTCTCGATCGATGCGTTGTTTGCAGTAACGCTCCTCCTCATGATTTCATCATCATTTTTGCACGTTTACGAGGGGCGAAGAGGGGCGGCTGAGCTGATGAGCGCTAGGTTGGAAGCTAAGTTCGTCGGCGAAAAACTCGCGGCAGCAATAAACACCGTCTACGCGAACGGGTCGAACTTCGAAGTCGATGTCGACCTTCCCCAAAAAATAGGAAGCCACTTCTACAAGATCGAGTTCGACAATACCGCGCGGCAGGTTGTCGTGGAAAACTCAGCTTGGGGAACCGTTGGTGTGGGGGTCGTCTGCAAAAATGTCTGGGATTTCGTGCTGGAACAGGAAAATTTGGAGAATACTATTCGAGTACATTGGGTGGAAAACATCGTGATGGTCGTGAACGCATGAGGGGCCAATCCAGCGCGGAGATGTTGGTCCTCATGGGGGCGATTCTCGTGGTGGCGGCATCGTTCCTATATCTGGGCACTGGGAGCAACGAAATGGCAACCGTCATGTCTGCCGCGCGCACAGGAGCCGAGAACGCGATTGCTGCCCTAGACTTTGAGTATGGGTGCACAATCGATATCGAGCAAGTCGGCTTCGATGCCGGCACCGTAACAATTTATGTGAATGTTAGGGGTGGGCCTCCGCCTGACAACCAAGCGATATCGGACAATATCAGAGCGAGCGCGCTCAAGTACGTCTACCAAGCGGTGATCGGTTCCTTCCCCGAAAGCGCTGAACCCGTCAAGACTGGGCACTACACCTACGACGTGGACGTGGGAATAAGGAGGGTGACGAAGTGAACGAGCGAGGCCAAATCTTCACCCTCGACATGTTCTTCGCGTTGACCCTGACGTTGCTAGTGGTGAGCTACTCCGGGCTGGCGCTCGAGCAGGCGCGTAGACAGGCAGAGGAGTACACGTTGCGGTACTCGCTCGAGCGCACAGCGAACGATGCCTCGGACGTGCTTGTGAAGACGCTTGGCAGACCGGATGGCTGGGAAAACGACATTACAACTCTCGAAACTCTAGGTTTGGCGGAGGAAAACGAGGGGAGGCCTGTCCAAAACGCCCTTGATGTTGGGAAGCTCGGTTTGCTCAGAGAGCTTTGTAGGGCCGGGAATTGGGACCCATCGAAAAGTGAGGTGCAGGCAGTAATGGACCTTTTCGGAGGATCAGAAAATTTCGAAATCAAATTGGCCCGCAAAGAGTTACTGTGGAGAGAGCTGCTGGCCGGGTTGGATTTCGAAAATGAAATCACATTATTCGGGGTCGAGATTGAGGTTGATGCCGAGAATATGGGGGCCGTGATTGATGTACAGGTCGAACTGGAATGGGACAAAGAAGTGGAGACTGGAGCAGAAAGGGCCCCGGAATTCACCCTTGTGGTCCAAGCAGAAAACCTTTCAGTTGAGGTGATAGTGGGTGGAGGGGTGATGGAGGTCTGGTCCAAGCTCACGCTGTGGGACATCTGGCCTGGTTGGGACGTCGAGGACTCATCTGGTGTTGAAAACTCGCTCGAGGTTGTGGTCGTGAGGCGTTCGGTCGCCACGAGGTCTGGGAGCATTAAGGGCGAAGTGAGATCGCTGGTGCACCTCCTCACCCCGACATGGAACGATTACATCCTGGATTTTGAGATATACCCCGGGGAGCTGGATGCGTTCGATTGGTACATCGTATTGAGGCCGAGCAAGGAAAGCAGTCCAACGACCCACATTTGGGTAAACCGTCCGGCTGTGGGGGGCAAAGACTACGATTTTCCCCCAGATACAATTTTCACTCCACGACATCATGGAGCAGATGACCCAACGCTTGTAAATCCATTAGTCGAGGGCTCAAACTACCTGACGATTCGAGTCAAAGGTAGCAAATGGGAGTGGGTTGACGTTTATATTATAGCCGTCCCGAGCTGCACGTCCCTAGAAGCTGCACGACTAGCCCCCGACAAGGTACCCGCAACGCTCGAGGTGAAGCTATGGAGGTAGAGCCATGAGTTTTCGAATGGACAAAAAGGGGTTCATCTTCAGCCTCGACGCGACGCTCGCGATGCTCGTCATACTGATAATGATGGCCGGGGTGGCGCGTATAGCAGGGCCTGAGCTGACCTACGAGCAACATGGCTACCTGCGTTTGGAGCGGTACGCGAACGACGCGCTAGAGGTAATGCAACTCATAGGCACGATGGACAATATAGTGGATCTTGTCAAACATGGCGAGAACGATAGCGCCAAAAATCTAGCGAGGGTGGACCTCAGAAATATCCTGCCGGAGGAAGTCCAGTTCAAATTTGTAGTTGGTAATCGCCTAACGGTTTATCCGAGCAATTCAGCAGATTGGAGCACGGTTTTATCAAACGCTGAAGAAATTGCCGTTGCGACTCGTGTTTGTCTACTACGATTTCCAACTGAAAACGTGTTCGATTCTATTGCCCTTTACGTGTGGCGGGGGCCGGGAATATGAAGCTGCGACAGGACCAACGTGGATTCGTTCTGAGCGGAATCGCGCTGCTGCTCGTGCTGCCGGCTATGCTGCTTGCGGCCTCTTGCTTTACAATCATCGAGATGGGTGGGGAAGCGACCGCGCTGCAGGCCTCCGCTGACAAGGTGTTTTATACGGGGAAGGATATCGAGCGCATGATCGAGAACTTATGGGAATATAATCTGTTGTTCGACAACGAAAATAATGCCAACGCCACATTTGCTGAGCTCGCAGAAAATTATCGCGCAGCCACAGGATTGCTTGTGGACATAACACCCAGCTGGATGTTGTGGAGCTATTTGGAAACCAGGGACGAAAATCACTATGCGGGGACCATAGACTGCAGAATCGAGCGCGTTGGTCCGAATAACTGGCGCTATCACTTCGAACAACTCTGGATTATCATTGACTATAATGAGCCCATCCTACTAGTTACAAAGCTCAATGGAAGTTTGCGGATAACTCTCGAAGAATACGACACGTTTTTTCCGTTATATCGGTCGGATATTTATTATTCTGATAATAAACTCTGGGACGATGTGATACACAATGATTCCCGCCTTGGGGGGAATGTGGTGGTTGATGGAACAACACAACTTATAGTTTCCGTCCACGTCAGGGACCCGAGGGGCGCCGCGCAGTACTCATCAACGGTGGAGCTAGGTTGAAGAAGAGATTGTCGTTTCGGTGGTAAAATGGCTCGCAAAAGTTCCAAGGTTACCGATTTCTTCTACAAGGTCGGCGATGCGGTTCTGAGCGTGGGAAGGCTCCCAAGCAAGTTGAAACGAAGGGCGCGAAAGCCCAAGGTAAAACCGCCGAAGCGGGAAGTCCCCCAGAGGCTGCGAGGCTTCTTCGAGCGGCGCCACGCGGGTTGGCCCGAGTACGTCATGCTCAAGGCACAGCTGACGATCCTCTCGCTCTTCGTGGCGGCGGTAATCTACATGGCGCTGTTGCCCGCAGAAGTCATCGTCTTCATCCCCTTGCTCCTTGTGCTGAGCGCCTACCTGATCTACTTGGCGGCGACCCAGCTCAAGCGCGCCTTCAAACGAGACTACCCCGCCTACCGGAGCTTCGTCGCCATGTGCGTGGCCATCGCTTGGATTTTCGTGCTGGCGCTCAGGCATTCCCCCATCGAGTTCTCGCTCGAGGCGATTCACTTGGCTCTCATCCCCCCGCTGGCCGCAATAGTTTTCGTGTTCGTGGCATTTACGGCCTTCAGGCTGAAGTACGGCCGAAGCTTCACCCACGGCACGGTCGAGGAAGTTCAAGGCAGGCGGGCGGTGGTTCACGTGAGCTACGACATCTGCAGTAATGTGAAGTCCGGACTATATTTGGTGGAGAGCTTCGCCAAGGTCAGGAAAGGGGACCAAGTGAAACTAAGCGTGGAGCGGCCGATGCTGGGGCTGAGAGGAGCGAAGGTCAGAGCTATATTGGGAAAATCAAAATCTACCACTTTACGCGCCAAAAAACGCTAGGACGAAACGCCAATACAGATCCCCATAGAAGATCCCGATGGCCACCCCCAGTCCGAGTGC
>JAUWYN010000071.1 GCA_030615805.1 Hadesarchaea archaeon
TGCAAGCGGTGCGGAGTTTGAGGTTACCGACGATCTCAAGGGTGCACTCGAGGGCTCCCACATCGTTTTCCCGCGGAGTTGGGCATCCCACGCGTGCGTGATGCAGGGAATGGACAAGTTCGGCAAGGCCAACGAGGTCAAACTGCACGAAAAGTACCGCGACTGGATTCTAAATCAAGGGCTCGTCGATCGGATGGACCCGAAGTCAATCATCATGCACGTGCTGCCCGTGTTTCGAGGGCAGGAAGCCACCGACGAGGTCATGGATGGCCTCCACTCGGTGATCTACGACCAGGCGGAGAACCGGCTGCACGTGCAGATGGCGGTGCTCGCGCTGACGATGGGAGAAAAATAATTTACGAAATTTTTCCCACGATGGGTATTTCACGTCCGCAACTGGAACAGCGATTTCCCCTCGAATTTATTTTGACCAATTCAAGTCCGAAGCGCTCGATCAGCCGCTCCCCGCACCCTGAGCAGTAAGTGTTCTCGTACCGATGTCCTGGAACGTTGCCGAGGTAGACGAACTCAAGCCCTTCCGATACGGCTATGTCGTGAGCTCTTTCAAGCACGACAACTGGTGTTGGAGGCGCGTCGAATTTGTACGCTGGGTAATAAGCTGTGAAGTGCAAGGGGGTCTCCTTGCCCGCTTCTCTCAAGTGACGGCGAGCGAGGTCGCGGAATTGATCTGCGCTATCGTTGACCCCTGGGATAACGAGATTGACGACCTCTACATGCATCCCCATTTTTTTAGCTTCATGCACGTTCCGCCAAACCAACTCAACATCGAGCCCGCAATACTTTCGAACTACTTCAGCATCGCCTTTGACATCCATGCACAGAGCATCGAGCCCGGCATCGTGTAGCATTTGCAACGCTTCGAGCGTCATGTAGCCGTTGGTGACGAATGTGTTGTGAAAACCTTTCCCGCGCGCGAGCTTGAATACATCGAGCGACCACTCAAGCGACAGGGTTGGCTCGTTGAACGAGATGCTCGTGGATTGACACTTATATTTTTCCACGCGCTCCACGAATTTTTCTGGAGCTATGTACTCGCTCCGAGCTGGATCTGGTGAGAATTTGGTTATGTGGAAGTTTTGGCACCAAGGACATAAGCTGTTACACGACCAGCTCCCGACCGTTAAAGCATAGCTACCCGGCAAAAAGTGATAGAAGGGCTTTTTCTCCATCGGGTTGGCTGAAATCCCGCTCGAAAGACCGTACTGTAGGGTGTAGAGTTCGCCATCTAGGTTTTGCCGGGTTTTACAAAATCCGAGCTCGCCGGGTGGAATAACGCAGCGCCTCTCGCATGTTTTACATTTTACTCTCTTTTCAAATTTATCGTAGAGTAAGGCTTTCTTAACCCATGGCTGCTTCGAGGGTTCTTCGGATTTTACCGCTGCGGGCAATGTTACACCAAATTTATTTTTCTGTCTGTTGCTAGAATAGTTTAGCTTAAGACCACCGGCTTTTTACCCAAGTACTCCGCAGCCGTCAGGACCTTCTTCCGCCGGCGCTTGCCCTCTTCCCATACCTCTCGCGTCCACTCTTTGAACTTCGGATCGCGGGGCAGGTGGTGATCGTAGATCATCAGCTTTACGTCGCTTTTCTCCAGAATCCGCACGGCATTTGCTATTATGCGTCTCATGGTAGTTTTCGTGAGCAAATAACCCCTCATGTAGGTCATGGGGCCGTCTAGTATCAGCACATCCGGATTTTCTTGAACGATCCAATCTGCATAATCCTCAATGATTGGACCATCGAGGTCAGAGGAATGAATCAGTTTCTCCCCATCTCGTTCTATAATTGTCGCGAACACCCAACCCACGCGTGAGAATTCGATGCCGTGGAAAAGCGCGGGAGTGAACCTGAGCTTGGTGCGTCCAAATTTGAATTCCTCGCTCTCCGGAAACCTCACTTCAATATTTTTGAACTTCAGTTCGGGGATCAACTTCGCAGAATTCCAATTCTTAACCCGGTTCTGGAACCACTTGTGCCCTTTTTTGAACAATTCCCTCCGACGCCGATTATAGTCGCCGAAGTCCTTGTCGCGAGCGCGGGGGATGTCATCGAGCGGGTCGCCATAGGCGTTTCGTTTTCTTTTTTGCAATACATCTTCGAGTCCAACTTTTCCAAACGCTCGACAGAGGTTGTTGAAGAAATGTTCCGCCCGCTCCCTTTGAGAATCGTTGATGAATTCATTAGGGTTCTTCGTCAAGAGGAGCTTGCCCTCGTAGAGTTTGCGGTCGAAGTCGGTGAAGTGATCGTAATGGTAGTGGGAAATCACAATCACATCAGCCCTGCGGCTTGCATTTCCGATCGCGCGTCTTCCCCGAGACTCCCAGTAGAGCTTCTTCGCCCAAGATGCCGGAAAACTTGGCTGCATCACCGCGACGCCCGGGTCGATGAGCACTCGCACATCAGGTGTGCGAACCAGGGTGCACGATGACTTGGCTCCGAGCGAATCGAACCAAATCGGCTCAAAGGTAAGCTTGCCCATGATGCTCTTTTTAACATCGATGCAATAGCGTAAAATAACCGGTTCTATTATCATGTTCGGTCAATGAGTTTCGCCGGGTCCACAACCCCTGGACTACCTCGTGTAGTAGTTTGCATTCGAGGTGAACGTTGGGTCAGAAGGATGCCCTTCAAACCCCTCAACTTTTATCTTCTCGTTGTCTACCACCTGGGCGAGAATTGTAGCGGTTTCTCCCTGCCAGTTAGTCGTGCCTCTGAGTCTGTACACGATTATGCCGTTCTCGGCTGAAACTTCTGCTGGGTCCGGAGAATTTCCATCTATTTGGTAAACACCTACTAATATCGAAAGGGTCCCCCCGACACTCACCCTTATCTGCGAGGGGTCATCCCTGTCATACACAAACGCCAGGTGCTTCCCCCATCCCCCTAGTGGGTCAGTAATGTTTTCTAAGAACCAATTCCCAACTAGTTTTCCCGGCTGATCAAAGTCTATTTTTCCACCCCTCGGTTCTGCCGTCCTACTGACCTTCTGGTAAAGAGACGCCTTCAGGTTATCCTCGAAGTAATCCAGCGGACAGACGGCATGCGCGGCATAGCTATATTTCTCAGGATGAATGAAATTTAGCGTGACATTTTCGTCAATTGCCCACATATCAAGATCGCCCTGAACTCCCCCGCACCCAGCCAATCTTCCAACTACATCTCCCGCGCTGACAGGTATTGGCGTTTCGATAGGGTTCCAACCAAGCTCCAACGTGCCCGCTTGTTCCAAGACCCAATTCTCT
>JAUWYN010000014.1 GCA_030615805.1 Hadesarchaea archaeon
CTGCGGTCGAATAGTTTGGCCGGTAGGTCTTCGAGTCGGACGCGGCGCCGGCTGAAGATCTCGTAGAAGGGCTCGCACTGCGCGGGGGCGAGCACGTAGGCGGGCGCTTTCAGGGCTTTATCGAGTTCCCCTACGGCCACCCGCTTCGTCAGCTTCAGCTTTTGCTTGAAACCCGTGAAAGCCTCGGGCTCCCGTGGCGGGGGGCAGACGTAGTACATCCCCTCGGGCACTCCATCGAGGTAGCCCGGCATCCGCTGCATGACCTCCAGCGGGATGAGCTTCGGAAACATCGCCTCCTCGAAACCCAAGGGCGCGGCGACCCGCTCGATGATGAAATCCTCGAGGGCCCGGAGCAGCTTGGCGTAAGGGGCGGCGTAGATCCACTGCCCGCGCCCCGGGAACCCGGTTATCCAGCCCAGCTGCTTCGCCACCTCGAAGGGATCCTCCCTGAAGGGATGCTCGACGGGCTTTCCCTTTTTAATCACTTTGGGTGCAACTGCCCGGGCCGGCGCGCGAGCGAGGATGTCTTCCGCCATCGAAACCAGCCTGTCCACGACGCGCCCGCGCAGGTCCGCCTCGCTCAAATCATGCAAAATCAGGCTCACGGCTTGTTTTTCGGCCTTGATCTTACACGGCAATTTCTTTAGTTCCCGCATCGCCTCCTTAGAGATCTCCTCCGTTGGTAGGGTGATGCGGTACTCCGGCGCTTCGATCTTCCGAATGCCCAGCTTGTGCTTTTTCCCTAGCTCGGTGCCCAAGAGCTTAGCGAGTCTGAGCAAAGCATCATGAGCACGAACATAACGCCCTGACCTGATCTCGACCCTCAGTTCTCTGCCAACGATGCTCCACTTCGTGACCCTAGCTGCCTCGGCCCCCTTATCTCGAGGAGCACCCTTTGACAAGAGCGGGGCGACCTTTGCCATCGTCGCTTCCACGGTGGCCTCCGCTGGTTTGAGTTTGCGGCTGAACGTGCATTTCGCTTTGAGTTCAAATCGCAACCTATCGCCCATTCCTCATAAATTCCAAGCCTATGAAAAGCTTCCGTCCTAAAGCATGTCCTCGGCAGTCGAGGTGCACGCCAGCAAGTCATCAAGCGTCGCCAAAAGCGTCTCAATTCTACCATCCAACTCCACTGAGGTAACGGTGCACCTGTTACCCACCCTCGTCCTCACCCGAACTCCTTTCGGGGCCTGAAGGTTGTCCGGTTGGAGCGCTGCGGCAATCGCTTCAGCAGCTTCTCGCTTTTTGTAACCACAAACAACCTTTGCCCGCATTTTCACGGTGGACCCTCAAAATGTGCCTTGCTTTACGGTGCCGATTTCCTCGCCGTCCGGCTTTATCCGCATCGAGCCAAACTGTACGGCAGCGACCTCGCCCGCATTTTTGACGGGCGTAAGCACCGCTATCTGACCCCGCTCGTAGTCTATTCGCTCGATTATCCCTATGCCCAGTAGCTCATTTGCATCGTTCGTCAATCCCACGATCACGTTTCGCTCACTGCCTTGGGTTATAGTCCTCACGTGCCCGAACCTCGCCTCGAGCTCCCGAATTGCATCTTCATCCATCTTCCTTTTCGTGACGACCAAGACCCCCTCGGGCATCTGCTCCGCGTGGAGGACCTGCGCCTGCACCCCTAGCGTCCCAATATCGACGGGCCTGCCGGTGTGGAGGTAGCAGCGTTTGAGTCTTACCTTCTGCAAGTCTAGGACAAGTTTGCCAGCATCCTCAAAGTACTTTCCGAGGAACATCGCCCGCAGTGACGCGCGCTCTGCGGAGGAGCGGGATCTGACCTTTGCCGAAACCGGTAGCCGCCTTACCCTCGCCGGAGGAACGCTCGACAGCAAATGCTCGAGCTCCCCCTCGCGCTGGAATGCAACCACGATATCTGGATCAACCGTCTCCAAAGTGTAAAGCTGGAGGGACCGCCCGGGGCCGCCGAAAATCCAGCCGGGGGTGTTCACAATCACCATGTCTGCTTTCTTCAACCCGTGCTCGACCAACCACTTCACCCCCACGACGAACTCGAGCATGTGCTCTGAGGGGGACATCGAGCCCACGAAGTAAGCGCTCGAAAGCGGGACCTCGTAGAGCAAGGCGGCGGGTTGCTCGAAAATCCCCAGCCCCATCGTCGTCGGGGGACCGATATCAGATTGCCCCACGTCGCTGTCGATCGCCCCCGCCCGGAGCCCGTGCCTAAGCATGGTGTTTGCCAAGTAGGTTGTGAAAAAGCTCTTGCCGACATCGACGTTTCCCATCACCAGTATCACCTTGGGCCTTCGCTTGATGATCTCCGAGATGAGCGCGTCCCACTCGCGAGGGATAGTCCGCTCCGACAACTGCTCGACTTTCCCGTCCTGCCCAAGTGTGTACGTGACGAGCGCGTCCTCCTCGACCTCAAGGGGCACCGACTTCGCGCGAGGGATGACGACCTTGCTCCCCTTCCCACGCAAGCCACCACTTATCAACACCTCACCCCCTTTCACTTCGAGGCTGAGCTGCCCCTCGAGCATCACCACATCGCCGCGCTTGAGTTTGAGCTCAGGCAAGTTGACACCTTACTCCTCTTCGAAATCCAAGCTCGGCCATTCCTTCTCGAGCACGACGCGCGTGATGAGCTTTGCCTCCCGCACGTCTTCTCTTCGCACCGAAACCTTCTCGGGTGGGGTGCTGATATCCAATTGCTTGCACTCGGCGAGCTTTATCTCGGTCGGACCGATTTCCACCACCTTGCCCGATACCATGCGCCCATCCTTCAAGACGAGCGCCGCTTCCTCCCCCTCCTTCAGCTTGTCCACCTCAATCGGTTGGACGACTTTCGGTAACAGCATGGCGATGATTCCGGGATAAATCGGGATTTTTTTGTAAAGGGTCCTCAGCTCCAAGAGAATGGCCTCACACGCGTTCGGGTCGCCGCGGTAACGCTCGGAGAGCTCGATTATTCGCTCCACCAGCCTCTGATATTCGCTCTGCTCCAAGGTCATTTTGTCCCTCAAATCATCTTTCGACCGTGCTCTTAAAACTTGGTCAATTGGAGAAGAAATTAAGCTTGGTTATAAAACTGACGCCAACGTTCAAAAATTGCGATCCAGCCCAAGGGATTTCGCCCTTTCGGCATCCTCTTGCGTCACCTCGCCGCTTTCGAGCGCCTTCGCCAGCCTGTCCATCTCTTGCACGAGCGCCAACAGCTCATGCATCACCGCGTACATCGGCACGGGCTTGTCGACAATGCACTCGGCAGCGCGGTCGTGTCCCCCGCCCCCGATGCCCCCCCGCTCGGGGTACAGCTCCTGCAGATGACTCGCCAGTTGGGAGCACATCGCACCACAGTCGAGCGCCCCGCCGCCCCCGCGCATCGAAATGTGGACCCCTCGTTCCTTTGGACAGAAGATGATCACCACCACGTGGGAGTGGCCACCCGCCAGCTTCAGCCCGTCCAAGCGCGTTGAGGCGACGAAGGGGAGAATGGCTGGAAACTGCGCTACCCGCATCGCCGGCGCTTCCTCGGCGAACAGCATATAGATTCCCACGCCACGAACCTCATCCAAAAACACCGTATTTTCAGCTCTCTTGCTGAGTAGCTTCCAATCCGACTTGTATTGTTCGAACACGCGGGATAGCATTTGGCCCTTTGGCATGCGCCCCAGCACATCCGCAATCGCGCGAAATTCGGCCGGCCGATCCCCCCGCTTCGCGACCTCAAGCAGAAAATCGAAGACGAGTTCTGGACCGTACGATATATCAATGCCTAGGGTTTGGTTGTAGAGGTGCGCCAAACAGCCCGCGTGCAACACTTCCCCGATTTGGTTTATAAGCACGGTGCGATCACTCCCGACCAGATCGAACATCGTCGGGTGCTCCAGCCTGATTTCGAACGCGCGCGCGAACTTCTCCCTCGCTCGTTCGATGAACGGCCTAACGAATTCCACGGAGGTCTTTTGCACGGGGTCAAACGTGAAATCTCCCCGACAGCCGATGAGCGCGGCGAAGTCATCGTAATCGTCGGTTGGGCCAAGCTTGGTGGCGAGCATATGACAGACCAAGGACGCGGCGGCGGGCACCGAACGATCGGCCGATGGATTGACCACGGTACATCGCTTGGGCCTGCCATCGGGTGGATGATGGTCGATGATCAAAACTCGCTTGATGTACTTCAGAAAATCATCGTAGTATCCAAACATCCCCTTGTCCGTGAGCAAAAGTAAATCGAAGCTGCCTTCGCCCTCCAAAGTTTCCCCGAGTGCCCCCTCCCACAACTTGAAGTGCGGGGGGAGTTTTGTCACGACTTCCGCGTCCAGATAACGCTCGAGCAGCCGTCGGACGATGAAGGCGCTTGTGATACCATCGAGGTCGTGATGCGAGAAATTGAGCACGCGGGGGCGCTTGAGCTCGTTCAGCTTCTCGAGCAGCGCCACGGCGCTCGCGAAGCCGGGGTCCGTCTCGAAGAGCCGCTGGACCTGCTCCTCGTAGTTCATTCGCTATCTCCTAGGAGCACTTGGTCTAGCTTGGCTAAAAATTCGTTCATCCGTTCCCGTGGTATTCGGGCCGCAGCCGCCACATCGTGGCCCCCTCCTTCGCCCCCAACTGCCCTCGCAGCACTCGCCAAGGCCCGCCCGACATTTACCCCCTGCATCGCCAAGCCGGGTGTACTTCGGGCCGAGACCTTGAGCTCCTCCGCGCTGGTGTCGGCGAGCCCGACGATCGGACGGTCCGTGGTGATGAGCCCAGACTCCATCGCGAGCGAAAGTGCCTCACCCACCATGGTCGAATCCACCGCGTCGCCGAAGTAGATGTGCCTCAACCTCGGCGTGAGCTTGAAGGTCTCGAGGTGGGAGACGAGCCATCCCAGCGCCTCCAGCATCCGTTCCTGACGGCTGTTCAGAAGGGCCAGCGCCTCGGCCTGCGCCGCCCGGTCGCCCACCGCCAAGGCGAAGCCAAACTCTGACTTTTGGAGATCGCTGCACGCATCGAGCACTGCCACGTACTCCCCAAGGTCGCGGGGGCCGACAAGGTCTTCCGTGGCCAGAGTGTAGGTTGTCCCCCAGAGCGTGTGACAGAACTCCCCGCTGGTCGCCAGGGGGCCAACTCGGGCGAAGATTGCATCCCGCAGCCTACGCTCCGCCTCCGAGCCGAGCTCGACCAAGGTGCTGGAGGGTGAGAGGCCGAGCGTGTCGACGAGGGAGCGGCAGGCTGATGAGTTTCCGGATAGGCCGGAGATGTAGGGGCGCGTCGTCAGCCTGAGGCATTCCACAACCGGGCTCAGGGTGCGCCCAACGAGCCTCAGCCCCTCGCCAACGTGGAGAAAACCCAAATCGATCGCCCGCTTCACCAAGGTGTCGTTGACCCCCGTGAACCCCGAGAAGAACTCCTGTCTATCCCCGATCGCACCAGCCACCGCGAGCCCGACGAGAGGCCTGAAGCTACGATCGATATGCTCGACAACCGAGTAAACCCCACCACTAGCGCTCACATCCTTCGCACCGTTGAGCCCGCACGCGTGAGGGTTCAAATAAGCTAAGTTGGGGTGCTCCGGGAACTCCCCCGGGTGGTGGTCGATCACGACGACATCGCGCTTTTGGCTGAGGATGAACTTGTGGATCGCCTCGATTTGGCCGCTCCCCTGGTCGATAAACACGAAGAGGTCGTGATCCTCCTTCCCGAGCTCGGCAACCTCGTCCGGCTTTAACGGACGTGTGAACTTGACGTTGAAGGGAACGTTGTACGTGTAAAGACAGCGCGCGAGGATCGCTGCCGCGGCTATCCCGTCTGCATCCGTGTGGGAGATGATCTTGGCGCGAGTATCGCCGCCCAGCCTCGGTTTGAGGAAGGAGACCACCTCCTCGGCTGCCCGCTGGAACCTTCGAATTTCAGCTCGACCCATGTTGGAATCTCCCGTGAGTTTATGACTTTCTTTTAGCCTATCGCAATCCGGACTATTAACATTTGCCACGGGTTGTTACAAAAAATGAGTGAAAGTTGTTGTCTTATGCGCGCACCAAGAGGGCCGCCCGTTCGCGGTCGTAACGCCAGCCAGGGGGCAAAACCCCTTCGTCCCTGTAGTACTTGGCCAACTTGTTGATCTCGGCCTCGACCACCTCCAGCGCGCGCTTGCTCCCGAAATCCTTCGGGTTGCGGTCAAGGTGACTGTACAGGGCAACCGCCTTGCGAATTTTATTCACGAGATCCTCAGGCAACTCAGGTTTTATGTCGTGGGTATCCAAAATCTGCTTCACGCTCTTCTTCGTCGTCTCCTTGATGCTGGGGACTGCGTGCTGGTCGCGTAGGATTATGCCTATTCGGCTCGGGGGGGTACCCCCCTTCGCAAGCTTCACCACGAGCTCCTCCACCTCGCTAGCCGATAGCTCGCTCAGCCTTGCGCCCGCGCGTTTCCTTCGCTCGCTCGCCATTCATTCACCCGCGAACCTTCTCTCTTTGTTTGTACCATCTGAAAAATGCTTCGATTGCCCGAGCTCGATGGGAGAGGCGGTTCTTCTCGCTCGTCGACATCTCGGCGAACGTTCGCCTATCTCCTCGCTCGGCACGAAAATCGGGTCAAATCCAAATCCGTGCGTGCCTTTAGCCTCGAGCACGATGGTGCCCTCAACTTTTCCCGTGAAGACTTCCGGCTTCTCTCTCGGCTCGCAGTATCCAACGGCTGATCTGAACTCGGCCCGCCGATCGTTTTCACCGCTCATCAGCTTCAGCAAACCTCGGTTGCCCAGGGTTCGGAAGACGAAGTTCGAGTAGGGGCCCGGGAAACTGCGCAGGACCTCGATGAATAGCCCCGCGTCCTCGGCAAAACAGGGTTGCCTGAGCAGGGCGCATGCCTGCTGGACGCCCGGGCGCACCACCTGCTCGAGTTCGTCCGCTTGAATCTCGATGTAGGGTATATCGTGGTGCTCAAGCTCAATGCCGTGGCGCGCCGCTAGCTCGCTCACCTCCTCGAACTTGTGGCGGTTGCCCGTGACGAAGATCAGCGCCATGCCCGCTCCTCCTTGGGTACGTAACGCCCGCGGCGCTCAATTTCTTCAACCCGCTCGATTACCTCGCTTGCCCCCTCACCGAATTCTCGCTTGTAGCCGGCTAAGACCGCGCGGTAAGCCTCGTCAGTGACCTGAAAATGAATACTTTGAAGGGCGCGCCTAAGCAAATGTAAATCAACGCCGCGAGCTTCGAGCAAGGGGTTGTATCCACCCAGCCCAAAGTCGACGAAGTAAACCCTACCCTTACGCGTCAAGATCATGTTCGAGGTCGTGAGATCTCCATGCACGATGCCGGCGCGGTGCAAGCGGGCCACCTGTCTGCCTATGAGCTCACAGAGCTTCCGTCTCGCTTTTGGTCTCAATTTGTCCAGCACGAGCTTCACCTGCCTACCATCGATGAACTCCATCACTATACGCATGCCCGTCCGGTCAACCTCGTAGACGAGCGGCGCCGGCACCCCAGCTCGCTTGGCATCCGCAAAAAGTTTCGACTCGAGCGTCGTTCTCGACTCTCGGAGCTGTTTATCTATCTCGAGGATTCGGTAGCGCTTGGAAATTCGATGTTTGACCACGACTTTGCCCTCGCCCGCGCGATGGAGCACCCGCGCGAATGGCTCGAGGTAGAGGTTTGCTTCCGCACCTTTCTTCATCAACATTTAACCAGTCCTCCAGGGGATGTCGACTTGATCTGTTCGCCACCGTTGCTTTACCCCGGTCTCCCTGAGCTTTTGCCTGAGCCCATGTTTATACACCAAAATACCGGTCCAAGCAATCATTGCGCCGCAGTCTTGACAATACTCTCTTGGCGGCACGAAAAACTTCGCCTTGTGTTCATTTGCCATCAGCTTAAGCATCTCTCTTAATCTTTGATTCGCTGCTACACCACCCGTTAACATCACCTCTTTTTTCTCGGTGTGCGCAACCGCTCGCTCAGTCACCTCGACCAATGCCGCGAACGCTGTCTCTTGGAGACTGAAGCAGAGGTCATGTAAATCGGCGCCGGCGCGATGCTTTCGCACGGCTTCGGTCATCAATCCTGAGAACGATAGGTCCATCCCCTTGACCACGTAGGGCAGCGGGATGTAGCGTTTTCCCTCTCGCGCAAGTCGCTCAACGGTGGGCCCGCCGGGGTAGGGGAGCCCGACCCCGCGGGCGAAGACATCGA
Source organism: Hadesarchaea archaeon (assembly GCA_030615805.1). Classification (GTDB taxonomy): domain Archaea; phylum Hadarchaeota; class Hadarchaeia; order Hadarchaeales; family Hadarchaeaceae; genus DG-33. Next base: position 8,146 of record JAUWYN010000014.1, read on the forward strand.
GGCAGTTGCCCACTGGAATATCAAGGGTTTCACCGAAAACGCGGTAGCGGCCAGCATCGAAGGCTATGACTTGGGTGTTGCCCCCGCTCACGTAAAGCGTCACGGGATCTCTAGCTCGCTCGGTTAAACGGCCGATCTCGACGTGCGCGATGCAGTGATTAACCGAAATGATTGGGACATCGAGCCAGCTCGCCAATGCCCTCGCCGCCGTTGCAGCTGTACGTAAACAAGGGCCAAGCCCCGGACCAGCCGAAAATGCTAGGAGATCGACGTCTTCGATAGCTACCCTCGCGGCTTTTAGTGCCCCATCCAGAACCACGCGCGCGTTGGCGGCATGAAACTGCGCCGCCTCTCGAGGGTGAATGCCCCCCTTCGCTGGCACGTAAGTCTTTAAAGCATTCGCGAGCACCTTCCCCCGCGAGTCCACGATGCCCACGCCAAACGTGTGCGCAGTGCCCTCGATGCCCAAACACAACATTCCTGAACCTCGAACAATTTCTCTTGCCAGTTCTTAAAGCAATTAACCTGAAATAGCTACCGCTGAGCCAAGCGAGGTTGCCAAAGTCCAGAGTAAAAAGAGCTTACTCCGTAACGACTTCAGCTGTCGCAAATCTTTGCCGCACCGCAGTGATGCGGACCTTTACCTCATCCCCGGCATTCGTGCCGGGTACGAAGACCACGAAGCCCTGAATGCGGGCGATTCCATCTCCGCCTTTGCCCTTCGACTCTATCTTCACGTCGTGGGTATCGCCAACGTTCACCGGTGCAGGTGGTCCTCTTTGCTCTCTTGGTCTGTACACCTCTTCAACTCCTTTTTGTTGCGAGGAAACGTCGGTGGTTATGCTCTTAAGGTTTTTGTGGGGAAGCGAACCAATGAGATTTTTTGTTTGATTAACCCTTAACGTTTAACTAAATAAAGAATTTTAAGCCATAGTGTTAATCACAGTTCTTGGTGAGTGGGGATTGAACAAGGTAGTTGGAATTATGCTCATCGCCGCAATCTGCAGCTTCGCGTCCCTCGCGTACATCGAGACATTGAGGAGAACCGAGGATAAGTTGATGGTGGCGACTACCACGAGCCTTTACGACACCGGCCTCTTAGACGTTATCGCCGATCGCTATCGAGCAAAGTACGGCACTAACCTCTACTTCATACCACTAGGAAGTGGTCAATCGCTGGAGCATGCAAAGCGGGGAGACGCCGACGCAGTGCTCGTGCATTCACCTTCGCTCGAAAACCAATTTTTACAAGAAAACGCGGGAGGGGCGAGGAAGATAATTGCCTACAATTTCTTCGCAATCGTCGGCCCAGGCGATGACCCCACAAACATCGAAAACTTGTCGCCGCTCGCGGCCCTTCAAAGGATCGCACAGGTAAAAGCAACTTGGGTCTCCCGAGGCGACAACTCGGGTACCCACATGAAGGAGAAGAACCTCTGGCAGGAGGCCGGCTTCGACCCCACCGAGCTCAGAAACGATTGGTACCTCGAGTCTAGCTCGGGCATGGGGCGGACGCTGAGCATAGCCAACGAGCAAAGAGCCTACACCCTAGCCGACATGGGCACTTATCTCAAGTTTCATAGAAACAACTTGATCGACCTCGAGGTGCTCGTGAGTCAGGGAAAGGAGCTCCTCAACGTCTACAGCGTGATGGCGGTCAACCCGAGCGCCCATCCCTACCTGAACTTCAATGACGCGGTTCGATTCATCGAATTTCTAGTTTCGAGCGAGGGGCAAAATATCATCGACGAATTCGGGCGGAGCGAGTTCGGGCGCCCGCTCTTCTACCCCGCGGTCGAGTTGCTGCGCGAAAACACGGACCCGCAGTTGGTAAGCTGGATTCGAGATTATGCGTTCTTCGAAAATAGCGAGTGCCCGCCCCGATATCGTCTGGGGCAGGAGGAGCTGTACGAATGAGCGAACTCCTCGAGATAGTAATTATATCACTTTGGATTTCCGGTACAGCGTTGCTTCTCTCCCTGCTCTGGAGCATCCCCATAGCGCTAACGCTGGGGCTAAGGAGGTTTAGGGGAAGAGGAACCTTGATAAGCTTCTTCAACGCGATGCTCGGCATCCCCACCGTGGCGCTCGGGCTCATCCTCTACCTGATTCTCTCCCGAGGGGGTCCCCTTGGCATCCTCGGTCTGCTTTACACGCCCACCGCCATAATCATCGGTCAGGCCATCCTCATCACTCCTATTATAGTGAGCCTGCTGACGAGCGCCATCGAAGCGGTCGACCCTGAGATCATGAATCTCGCCCGAACTCTTGGGGCGTCGGAGCGTCAAGCATCGCTCGCCGTGCTCGGAGAGGCACGAAAGGGGGGTATCTTGGCTGGTGTGGCCGCGTTCAACCGCGCCGTCTCGGAACTTGGCATCGCACTCATGCTGGGTGGCGGCATCGCTGGCTGGACGCGGGTGATGAGCACTGAGATACAGCGTGCGACTGGGGCAGGTGAATTTCTGCTTTCAATCCAGCTGGCCGCGGTGTTGCTCACCATCGTCTTTGCGCTGACCTTCCTGATGAACCTCTTGAGGAGGGACTGAAATGGCCGTGCTTCAACGACTAAAACACGTCACCCAAGAATATGATGGAAAAATCGTCCTTCGTGGCGTGAGCTTGAGCGTTCGAAGAGGTGAGGTGCTCTCGATCATCGGACCAAACGGGGCCGGCAAGACGACTTTGCTACGGATTATGGGACTTCTCGATAAACCGGTGGGTGGGGAGGTAATTTACAGGGGTGTAAAGGTCAGAAAGTCGAATGCCCCGCACATCAGGAGTAAGATTACAATGGTCTTCCAACGGGCCGTGCTCTTCAACACCACCGTCTTCGATAACATCGCCTATGGGCTCAAGCTCAGGGGTTACTCAAGCGATGAAATCGAGCGAAGAGTCGGGCGCGTGCTCGAGCGCGTAGGGATGGAAAAATTCTCGAAGCGCAGGGCGAAAACCCTCTCAGGCGGCGAACAACAGCGCGTGGTCATCGCTAGGGCGCTTGTGCTCGAACCCGAGCTCCTGCTTTTAGACGAGCCGACCGCGAACTTGGATCCAACCAATGTCACAATTGTCGAAGAGATCATCAGGAGTTTGAAAAACAATGCTGCAGTGGTGGTGACCACACACAACCTCTTCCAAGCACGAAGGCTCCCCGATCGGGTAGTCTGCCTCCTTGACGGCGCCGTGATCGACGTGGGGAAGACCGATGACATCTTCAGGCACCCTAAGGATGAGCGAACGAGGAAGTTCATCAGCGGAAAGCTCTTCTGAACCACCGGGCTGAAATTTAAGTCTGTGTAAGTTAAGTTGTAATGGCGAATTGATGTTCTTCAAGCGAATCTTTGGCAAGAAAAAGGCCCCCGAGCCAATCCAACCAGAGAAGCTCTCCATTGATTCCCTCGAGGAACGGGTAAACAAACTCAAACGGGAAAAGCTCGCGGGGGCCCAATCCAGATTAAACGCCACGCTCGACAGGCTATCCGAGGAGCGGGGGGCACTTTTAAAGGAATTGAAAACCCTTTCCGGGGCCGAACCGACCGAGGAGGCTTATCCTGGGTTGCGCACGGCGGCGTTCGAGGCCCGGAGGCTCCTCGCTGACAAGCTGACCCGTGCGACCACCCATATCCAGCGGGGCGGGGAGTTCTCGACCGACGACCTCACGACCCTAGATGGCAAACTGACGAAAATGGTGAACCTCACGACCGACGCAATCGCCACCCACAGCCGCTACGTCCGGGCGTTGTTCGGGCCCCGCTTGAACACGATCGAGCTGCGCCTTCGACAGTTGCATAGATTGGTCAGGGAGGCTCATACCCTCATTGAAGGGACCCTCGGAGAAATGCGCTCGCTGGAATCGATCTCCTCGAAAATATCATCACGAAGGGAGCTCCTCCACCGAATCGAGAGTATGCAAACCGATGCTAAATCGTTGGAAAGCCAGGTCGGGGTGCTCGAGAAGCTAATCGAGAACGAGAGCAACCAACTGACGCGACTCGTCAACAGCGAGGAATTCAAGGGCTTTGACGCGTCCGGGCGCGAGCTCGAACGGATCGAGCGCGAGATAGCCCGCGTAAGGAGCGACGCGTCGAGCGCAATCTCGGGGCTCAGCAGACCCCTTAGGAAGATGGAAAAACTCGTTAGAGCGGGCGAGTATCAAATGGACCGAGAGATGGTGAAAGTCCTTGAACTCTGCATCGAGAATCCACTCGAAGTGCTTTCATCGGACGAAAAAATCACTTCCACCGATGCGCTGCTGCAAAAAATGATCGAACTTCTCGATGGAGGAAAAATAAGCATGGGCGACCGCGAACGGAAGAAGCGAATGGAGCTAGCTCGGGAACTTCTGGAAGAAAAAAAGCTGCTGAAGCTCAAGGAGCGGCTCACCCACCTTCACGCCCGCAGGGAAACCCAAAAACGCGCTCGCGAGCAAACATCACTTTTAAAACAAAAAGCGGAACTCGAAAGTTCGATCGAAAAATATAAATCAGACCTGAAACGTGCGCGAGCGACCATCGAGGAGTTCCATCGTGAATCACAACGAGCTGAAAAAGATATCGACAAAAACTTGCGCGAGCTAGAAAAACTTGCAACCGAGGTTATCGGCGCGACGGTCGAACTCACTTCTTGAACTCTGTGTACCCGCATCGCCCGCAAGCCCAACGGTTCCCGTGGTCGGCCATGAAGACCCCCGGGCCGCAGCGCGAACAGACCGGGCGCAGATGCTCAAGCTTTTCGCCCTCGAGCTTGTAGAGCTTTGCCTTTGCGGCCTTAACCTTCTTTGCCACCCTCGACGACCTCCTCGGCCTTCTCCTCGGGCTTTGCCCCCTTGGCCGCCTCTTCAGTTTTCTTCGCTTCGAGTTTCTCGGGCTTGGCCGCCTCCTTCGGTTCCTTAGGTTTTGCTTCCTTCGGCTCCTCTACTTTTTTCTCGGGGGGCTTTTCGACTTTCGGTTTCTCCTCAGGTTTTGCCTCCGCCTTGGCCTCCTTCGGCATGTCCCGCTCGAGCAAAAATTTGGGCTCAAGCCTCTCGAGTTGCTCGCGGGAACTGTAGACGCGGGCGATCCCTGATGCCGCCTGGCGACCGTAGGTGCTCGCCAGCTTCTCGATGACGATGAGCTCCTCCGCGACGCCAAGCTGGGCTGCGAGCTGGGCGCGCGTGTCCAAGCGCTTTGGGGTTGGCTCCCCCGCGTGATCAGCTTTGAATTTCACCTCGGTGCGTTTGAAGAGCGGGTTTTCCGTCTTCTCGATTATCTCGACCTTCATCATGGCCCCCTTTCATCTCAAGCGGAGTTCAATTAAACCTTAGCCATGCCTTATCGGTAATCCAATTTTCGAGATTACCTTAAACCACTAGCGAACGTTCGCCATTCCATTCAAAAAATAACCCACAATTCCCAAAAATTACTGACTAGTTTTGAATTGCTTTAGTAGCGTTTCGAATTCACGGCGCTTGGGCTCGGTGACCTCAACGAGTACAAGCCCCTCGACGGGCTGCCCATAGACGACAACGGATCCCAGTGGAGCGGAGAGCACGGCGGGCAAGGTAGCGAGGTCCTCTTCCCCCTCGACCACGATCTTCAGGGGGGGTCTTGCGGCCTCTAGAGCCTTGCATAGCTCCGGGGTGATGGTTCCAGCTTGGTTTTTCACATGAACGACTTTTGCCTCGAAAGTCTCCACCACCCGCTTGGTTTTTTCATCGGCAGGTAAACGCATGACCCTCATATCAACGACTGCCACATCGGGCCTGAGCCCGCCCTCCAGCAGCTCCGCGGTCACGACATCGCCGACCGCGATCAGTCTGGGGGGATGGAGTTGCCGCAGGCGCTCAATCGCTGCGGTAACATTCGGGAAAAGCTGGCCCAAAGGGCGCTTTAAAAGCTGCCGTGCTTCGTCGGGTAACTTTAACACTAACGAACCCTCAGCGCGTACTTCCCGGGCTGGGTGATGTTGAGCCGTTTGGCGATCTCGGAGTTCTCGGGGTCGAGCACGACGACGTACCCCGACCAGTCTCCAGAGAGCTGGGCCCCGCCGCACGCCGGGCAGGTGCTCCCCTCGGTGATGAAGTTACAATTGCGGCAGGCCTTTTCGGTCAAGCCTTGGCCCCCTTGCGGGCTTCCTCGATCCACTCGTGCTTTCCCAGCCCAAGCTGGCGCATCGTCAGGCCTATCTTCCCACCTCGCGCACCTCGACGCATGCTCACCGTGACCACGCGCGCGCGAACTTTATCCCCTTCCTTCAGCGCTCGCTTCGACTCCTTTCCGTAAAGCGCCCCCTTCTTCTTGTCGTACCCCACGAAGTCGTCCATCACCTGAGAGACGTGCACCAGACCATCGATGGGGCCCAGACGCACGAACCCGCCAAACTCGACGATCTCGACCACCTCACCCAGCACCACCTCGTTGAGCTCGGGTTTGTAGACGAGCGCCTCAAATGTGACGTCGTGGTAGCTTGCTCCGTCACCCATGATTATCCTGCCCGTGCTAATCTCCTTGAGCTCGGTGATCGCCAAAATCGTGCCCACATCCTTGTCGGTCAGTCCCTCGTAGTCCTTGCGCAAGACGTCGACGATCACCTCCTCGACGGGCTCGCCGAATCGACTGGGAGGCACCCGCACGGTATCGCGCACGGTTATTGTCTTGTACATTCACTCCACTCCAAATTTTTCCTCATAGTATAGCCTGAAAACCTCACTTTCTCTGTCGTACTTATATTTATTCCTGCTGAGCTTCGGGATCTCGACCACTGCGTCCACCATCTCACCCACCCCAAACTTTCAACAGTAGCGGGACGAACAGCAGGGCCGCCATGGACATCAGCTTGATCAGGATGTTGAGGGAGGGGCCCGAAGTGTCTTTGAACGGATCTCCAACGGTGTCACCTATAACCGAGGCCGCGTGGGTTTCACTTCCCTTTCCACCAAAGCGCCCTTCCTCGATATATTTCTTTGCATTGTCCCAAGCCCCGCCGGCATTTGCGAGGGTAATCGCGAGCAGGAGCCCGGTGACTATCGCCCCAGCGAGCAGGCCTCCCAGCGCCTCAGGGCTAACAAGACCCACAGCGATTGGGGTAAGGATGGCCAGTGCGGCGGGGAGCGCCATGTTTCGAAGGGCGGCGGAGGTACTAATTCCGATGCACCGATCGTAATCAGGCTTCGCTCTCCCTTTCATCAGGCCCGGAATTGTTCGAAATTGTCTTCGTACCTCACCCACAATCAGGGATGCGCCCTTGCCCACCGCCCGCATGGTGAGTGCGCAGAACAAGAACGGTAGCATCCCTCCTATGAACAACCCAACAATGACTGAGGGATTAGTTATACTAAGATCCATAGTTATCCCTGCGTCGACCATTCTGTTGGTATATGCTGCGAATAGTGCAAGGGCCGTCAACGCCGCCGAACCAATTGCAAAGCCTTTACCAATTGCGGCCGTCGTGTTTCCAACCGCATCCAGTCGCTCGGCGCGAGTCCTCACTGTTTTTCCCATCTTGGACATCTCAGCAATCCCCGCTGCGTTGTCCGCAACTGGACCATAGGTATCGGTGGCAAGGGTCATACCTAGGGTGCTGAGCATCCCAACCGCAGCTATTGCTATTCCATATAGCCCAGCAAATTGGAATGCCACCAAAATTGCAGCGCATACTGCAATAATCGGAATCAATGTGCTTATCATGCCGACCGAAAATCCGCTGATAATATTTGTTGCAGGACCGGTTTGGGAAGAAATCGCAATTGACTGCACAGGTGAAAATCTGTTCTCGGTGTAGTATTCCGCGGCCAAGCCTATCACAATTCCCGCAATTAGACCAGCAAGCATCGCATAGAAAATCTCCATGACACCGATGAGATACCATATCAACAGGAAGGAAACCACCGCCATCAAAATGGCGCTCCCAAACACCCCCTTGTTGAGAGCCGCATGAAGGGTTTTTATTCCAGCACCCCTTCCCACCCGCACGAAGAAGATTGCCACGATCGAGCAAAATATCCCGACCGTCGCCAGCAACATCGGAAGTATCACGGCATCGGTCTGGCTGAGAGCGATGCCACCCACAGTAACGCCGATGAAACCTATCACCATCGCGGCGATAATTGAGCCGACATAAGACTCGAAAAGGTCGGCGCCCATCCCCGCTACATCGCCCACGTTGTCTCCAACGTTGTCAGCAATCACTGCGGGATTGCGGGGGTCGTCCTCGGGGATCCTAGCCTCAACCTTCCCGACCAAGTCTGCGCCCATGTCTGCTGATTTAGTATAAATGCCGCCACCAACGCGTGCGAACAGCGCTATCGAGCTCGCCCCGAAGCCGAAGCCCACGATTATTCTGGGGTCTCCAAATAGGTAGTAGAAAATGCTGACGCCCAAGATTCCAAGACCCACGACGCACATCCCCATGACTGCGCCGCTCGAGAACCCGACCCTGAGCCCCTCGCCTATGCTACGCTTCGCCGCAGCCGCCGTTCTGGCGTTCGATTTGGTTGCCACACGCACCCCGATGTTGCCCGCTAACGCTGAAAAGAAAGCCCCGACTGTAAAAGCCACGGCGGTTTGGTAGTTCACGACCAGAGCCAAGATTATCGTCACGATGACCGCGTAAACGACCATCACCCGGTATTCCTTGTTGAGAAACGTCATCGCTCCTCGGTAGATGGTGTCGGAAAGTTCCCTCATTTGCGGCGTTCCAGGAGACTGCCGCATGATCCTGAAAGTTAAGTAGCCCGCGAACGCGAGGGCCAAGGCACCCGCTATCGGCGCCAACATCACTGGTTCAAATTCGACCATTCCATGACCTCTCTTCTAAATCCAACCGTCTACTGCAAGGTGGGACCTTTGCCGTAAATAAATTACTGGAACCCCGCGGCGTCGGAGCTCCCTCCGCAGGGCGGCATCGGTTGTTCCCACCGTGTAGCGCCCCTTGAGCGCAAGCCCTAGGATCGCCTCATCCGCTGCACCTTTGACTTTGATGACCTTCCCACGCTTGGCCAAAATCAATCCTATCTTGGCTGCCGTCCTCTCCTTGGGCTTGCCCCGCTGGGAGATTCGTTTGAGCTCTCGAAGGACTGGACTTGGGATAGCGAGTTCATGATATCCTTCGAGCAACCTGTCGAGTTCCCCCACAACATCCACACCGTATAAACCGGGCACCATCAAGAAGCTCGTGTCCGCGATGACCTGCAACCGAATTCCTCGTCAACTTATGATGCCATATCCAATGAGGCGCCACCTTCCGGCGACGCGTCGACTCAGCGCTGCTTGGGCCCCCCGTTCGGCGCAGACCGGCAACTTGAGTTTGATAGTGGCTTGGTCCCTCCGGGCGCTCGCGATCGTCCCCACGGTCATCGCCGTCCCCACGTTCAACATCAGGGGTTCCCCCGTGATCAGAGGCTTCACCTCAAGCTCCTTGGGAAGCCCGACGACGCGCTCCATCAGGTGAACTTCGAGCTCGAGCGTCTCCAGCACTTCGGGCAGGCTCCCGGGCGCCCCCACCACCGAGCCCACGAGCGAATCGCCTTTGGTCAGCGAGGGGTCGAGCCCGGTTCCCACGCCGATGAGGCCACCCGGAACAGCTTCATCAACCCGGCTCCCCCCCGCGTGCAGGCTCGTGATTTTTGAGCCCAGGTGTTGCCACGTGGTTCGCCCCTCTCGGCTCACTCGTATGCCGGGACGTATCTCTATTCCCTCACCCTCGCAAAGCTTTCCCCGAAGGAGTGAGCCACCCAAGACTCCCCCAACCAATTTTTCTGGCTTGACACCAGGACGATTGACGTCGAATGAGCGGGCGACACGCATCCGCGCCAGCTTCGAGAGGTCTCGCTTCGGCGTCGGGATGTGCTCCTCGATCGCTTGAATTAACTTGTCGATGTTCGCGCGGTGGATCGCGGAAATCGGGATCACCGGGGCGTCCGCGGCAGGGGTGCCCGAGAGGAACTCCCTGATCTGCTCGTAGCTCTGCATCACTTTCTCGCGCGAGACGAGCTCGATTTTATTCTGCGCCACCACGATGTTGCGCACCCCGATGATATTCAGGGCCATCAGGTGCTCCTTCGTTTGGGGTTGGGGGCAGAGCTCGTTCGCCGCTATCACGAGCACGGCTCCGTCCATGATCGCTGCTCCGGAAATCATCGTGGCCATGAGCATCTCGTGCCCCGGGGCGTCGACGAACGAGACGCGGCGTGGGGACTCCGTTTGGGCCCCACAGTATGGACACTTCTCCTTCGCGCTGTACCTCCCGCACTCGGGGCAGCGCGCGAATGATGTGTCGGCGTAGCCGAGACGGATCGAGATCCCACGACGAACCTCCTCGCTGTGCACATCGGTCCAGACGCCTGAGATGGCCTCGACGAGCGTGGTCTTCCCGTGGTCGACGTGCCCAATCATGCCTATGTTGACTACCGCTTGGGGCATTGAAACACACCTTGCTCAAATTTTGGTTCAAACGATATAAAACGCACAGGCTTTGGTCGGAGTGCACAGCTGTGAAGCATAGCCGTGAGGCACACCTGTGAAGCACAGCTGTGAAGTTATTTCATAAAAACTGGTTGTGGATTTTCCTACTAACGATCAGGCCGCCTTCGCTTCGACTTCCTTCGGCGCCAAGAGCTCCTCGAGTGGCTTCTCACCTCGCTTCACGATCTTGGCGTTGACCTGCACGATCGCATCGGAGATTCTCGAGCCCTGGACCCGCTTCCGACGACGCTCCCCTCGCCTCCCAGGTGAAAAACCCGGACCGCTAGCCAGCAGGACGTTCGTCCGTCCTGGGCCGTAGATATCCGAGCGCATTGGGAATCCATCCTTGTCGCTGCCGCCCGTGAGCTGGAGCTCGTACCCTGGGAGCCCCACGACTGCCCCATCGAACTTGTCCCCTATCCGGAGCCCGACAAGCCTCCGCGCATCCGGCTCGCGAGCCTCTAGGGGATAGCCCTTGCCTGTCTCGGGGTCAGCGACCACGACCTTGAACACCATTTACATTACCCCATACGTCGAATCCTCACGCTGCTTGATCGCGATTATCTCGTCCAACACCGCTAGCTCGTCCCCTGAGAGCAGGTCCCGCAAGTCCCGCTTCAGGGCGAGCACATGGTCCCTGGGCACATCGACATATAAAACATCACCCTCCTGCAGGTT
>JAUWYN010000036.1 GCA_030615805.1 Hadesarchaea archaeon
CGGGAAGCTTGCCGGGCTGGCGATCGGGGTGAAATCCAACCTCAATGTCACAGGACTTCGGGCGACTTGCGCCTCGCGTACGCTCGAGGATTACGTTTCAACCTATGATGCCGAGGTCGTCAAGCGGGTTCGGGCTGAGGGAGGCATCGTGGTGGGTATGAACAACATGGACGAGTTTGCTTGCGGCTCGAGCGGCGAGACAAGCGCCTTCGGCCCCACCGATAACCCTGCCGCCCCGGGGCACATCCCTGGGGGCTCAAGCAGCGGCGGTGCGGCGACAATCGCTGCGGGGCTCTGCGACCTCTGCCTAGGGACGGACACGGGGGGTTCAATTCGCAACCCCGCCAGCCACTGTGGCGTGGTCGGGGTCAAGCCGACGTACGGGCTCGTGCCGAGGCAGGGACTGATCGACTTGGGGATGAGTCTCGACCAAATCGGCCCCCTAGCTCCAGACGTCCAAGGGGCTGCCCTTCTGCTCGAGACGATTGCGGGCAAGACCCCTAACGAGTGCGTGATGCTCGATGTGGGGTGGGTGAGCTACATGAGCCGATTGGAGGGTGATGGAGTCAGGGGGATGCGCATCGGCATCAGCCCAAAGTTCGCGGAACTCACCACCCCAACGGTCATGGGGATCATCGATAAGGCGATCGAAAAGTTGCGGGACTTGGGGGCAGAAATCGTCGAGGTAGAACTGCCTAACCTCGAGCGCGGCCTGCCTGCCTACTACCTTATCGTTTCAGTTGAATTCTTCTCGGCCACCCGAAAGTTCGACGGGCGCAAGTACGGGAAGCGCATCGAGGAGGTCTGCGGCGAGGAGGTGCTCCGTCGAATCCTGCGTGGGCGGTACATCAGCCGAAAGGAGTACCGCGGGAAGTATTATCAACGCGCACTCCAAGTCCGGACGCTCATCCGGCAGGAACTCATGAGAGCGCTCGAGCGGGTCGACGTCATCGTGGGGCCTACCGTGCCCAAGCTCCCCCATAAAATAGGTGAGAAAATTTCTGTGAGTGCTATGTATGCTTATGACTATCTTACCGTCCCCGCCAACCTTGCAGGCATATGTGGGGGAGTAGTCAAGGCTGGTGATGTCAACGGCATTCCCGTGGGATTACAAATTCAAGGCAAAGTGCTCGGGGAGTTCGATGTGCTCCGTGTGATGCGGGCCCTGGAGGCTGCAGCATGAAGGTGAAAATAGGGTTCGAGATTCACCTGCAGCTGGCGACCGAGCGAAAGATGTACTGCGACTGCCCCACCAATTACCAAGATGTCTCCCCAAACACGAACGTCTGCCCGATCTGCACGGGTATGCCTGGGTCAAAGCCCCTCCCCCCCAACGAGCGGGTGGTGAACGCGGCGATCGAGATAGCGCTCATGCTGGGTTGCGAGGTCATCACAGACCAGACCGTTTACATCCAACGCAAGCACTACGACTACCCAGACCTCCCCAGCGGCTACCAGCGCACGAGCTTGCCCATCGCCTTGGGCGGGGAGCTCCAGGGGGTGCGAATTCGTGAGGTGCATCTCGAGGAGGACCCGGGGCAGTACGACCCGGTAGCCGGCGCCGTCGATTACAACCGCTCTGGGGTGCCCCTCGTGGAGGTTGTGACCGAACCCGACATCAAATCGCCCGAGGAGGCCCGGAGTTTCCTGCGCATGCTCATCCGAGTGCTCGAGTATACGGGAAAGGTCAGGCCGGAAGCGGGAGGGGCGATGCGTGCAGATGTCAACATTTCGCTTGAGCGTGGGAGGCGAGTCGAGGTCAAGAACATCAACTCGGTCAGGGGGGCCTACCGCGCTCTCAAGTTCGAGATCCTCCGCCAGCGCGAGAAAATAAAACGGGGCGAGGCGGTCGTGCGGGAGACCCGGGCTTACCTCGAGAGTCAGATGATCACCACCCTCATGCGCGCGAAGGAGCTCGAGGAGGACTACCGCTATATCCCCGACCCGGACATCTTCCCGCTCATTCTCGACCAAGCTCGGGTCGAGACGGTCAAAAAAGGGATGGTCGAGGCCCCCCACCTCCGCGAGCAGCGCCTCGTCAAACAGTATCGAATCTCCCCGGCCGCGGCGGGGGTGATCGTCAGCGAGCGGAAGCTGGCCGACCTCTTCGAGGCCGCCGCAAAGGAGGTGGACCCGAAGCTCGCCGCAACTTGGTTCCAGACGAAGCTCAAGAAGGTGCTGAATTACATGAAGCTGCGAGCTGCTGACATCAAGTTCACGCCAACCCAGCTTGCTCGCTTGCTTCAAATGGTCGGGAGGAAACAGGTAACGCCCGAGCAGGGGGAGCTCGTCCTGCGAGAACTCGTGAAGGAACCAGCGGAGCCAGAGGAGCTGTTACAAAAGTTGGGGCTCGCGCCGCTCGAGCGGGCCGAACTCGAGGTCGCCGTGGTCAAAGCGATCGAGGAGAACCCAAAGGCGGTCAAGGACTACCTAAAGGGGCGGAAGGAGGCCCTGAACTTCTTGGCTGGCAAGGTGATGAAGCTCACACGGGGGCGGGCCGACCCCCGAAGGATTACCAAGCTCCTCCGGGCCAAGCTCAGGGGCAAGAGGAAGCGGAAGATTAGTCGGCGAAAAGCGCGTTCAAGAGTATCTCGGGCTTGAACTCGACCAAGTCATCATACCCTTGTCCAGTTCCCAAAAACAAAATCGGCTTGCCAGTCACCTGAGTTATAGATAAAGCGGCCCCTCCCCGAGCATCGGCGTCCATCTTGCATAAAATCGTCCCACTTATCCCCACCGTTTGGTCGAAGGTTCGCGCCTGCTCGACCGCATCGTTTCCCGTGAGGGCATCCCCCACGAAAATCGTGAGGTCAGGCTTCGCTACCCGTACAATCTTCCGCATCTCATCCATGAGGTTTACATCGGTCTGCATCCGCCCCGCGGTGTCGACGAGGACGACATCGAGCCCCCGGGCTTTTGCATGGGCGATCGCATCGTAAGCAACTGCCGCGGCATCGGCCCCCCTTCGCTGTTTAATCACTCCAACGCCCACACGCTCAGCGTGGATCTCAAGCTGCTCTATGCCAGCCGCACGGAAAGTATCGGCAGCCGCGAGTACTGGTTTGTACCCATGCCCGATGAGATATCGTGCCAACTTGGCGATTGTCGTGGTTTTACCGTGACCGTTGATTCCGACAAAAACTATCACGGCGGGCTCACCCTTGGCGCGCTTGGCCTCGATGACCTTGAGTAGGTCGACCTTTTGTTCCGTTGTCAAAATTTCTTGAATCGCCTGACGGAGCACCTCACCCGCGAGCTTCTTGGGGTCCTCCCGCAGGCCGAGCTTCCGCCCCGTCAGGCCGGCCTTCACGCGCTCGATGATGTGATCGGTCACTGGCACCGCGACATCGCTCTCGAGCAGTCCGACTTGAAGCTCCCACACGATGTCGTCCACATCCGCGGGGGTGAGTTCCCTCCGGAGGATGCGTTTCACCGCTCGCTTCACTTTCTTGCCGGGTTTCTCGCGAGGCAGAATTTTTGGAGGAGCTTTAGGAGGGGCCTCGGGAGGAGCCTTCGGCGGGATTTCAACTGGAGCTTCAGGTAGTTTTTCGGGTGGGGCCTCCGGAGGAACTTCAGGTGGAGCTTCAGGTGGGGCCTCGGGCGCCGCCTTCTTGCTTACACGTTCCACTACCCGCTTGAGCTTCTTTTTCAGCTTCTCGAACACCGAGCTCCCTCTAGGGTTACTCTTTCTTGGCCTTCTCGAGGATTCGCTCGGCTTCGGGTCTAAGCGCCTCCATGCGCCCCCCCAGCTTCTCCAGCTCCTCGCGTGCTCGATCTAGAGCTTGCTCGAGCTCCGCCCTTCGGGCCTCGAGCACCTTGAGAGCATCCTCGGAACTGCGCTCCGCGGCGACATCTGCGCCAAGTCCGGTGATTACCTTCTCCGTCGTGGCCAGCTTGGCGGTGATGAAGGAGTCCGAGCCCACGGGCACGAGGATATCTGTCCCCGGTTTGAGCCCCTTCACCGTCTTAATCGCCTCGAGGGTCATCGAGAGCTCGGACATCGAGGTGGCGAGCAACGAGAGGTGCTGGCGAAGGCCCTCGGCCGCCGCTTGGTGGTCGCTGAGCTCGCTCAGGATGCGCTGCAGTCTTTTCTGCTCTTCATCAGGTAGTTTTTCCATCCAATCACTCCAACATGGCCAGTACTCGAGGATCCTTTACTTCCTCGGGTTTAACCTCGACCGCCTCATCTATATGAATTAAGTTGCGCTTGACCCTGTGCTTGCTCCCGAAATCAGAGTAAACCCGCTCGAGGGCCTGCTCCTTCGAGAGCGCCAACAGCTCGCGGGTGAAGCGCTGGCGGTAGAGGCCCTGCTTGAACCAACCCCGAATGCGAAATATCTTCATTCGACCGCCTCAAATGAACCCTAGGGCGCTCTCCACGCGACCCAGCTCGGGGCCTGTCGTCACCTCGCCCGCGATTACCCCGTTGGAGTTCGCCACCACGCACAGGCCCACGTACTTCACCCCGCCGCACGCGGTGCCGACCTCCACGGGCACCTGAAGGACACTCGAGAGGTGCTCGAGTTCCTCGCTCGACACATCCGGGTGTACGAGCGCCCCCTTGTTGGTCGCCACCCCAGCCGCGCCGACGTTTTTGATGTCGGCGATCGTCCCGCGCTCGATGGGAACCCCCAAACTTTTGCCTATGGGTCCTAGGAGTTCATCCGGTAGGTCGGGATTCACAAGTGCGCCTTTGTCATTCGCGAGCACGAGGTTCCCGAACGCTGTGAATCGTCCGGGCACGCGCGCAACCCTTGCACCCAATTTCGCCAATCCTCCTTCTTCCATCAGCTCGAGCAAGTCGGAACACACGAGCGCCGTTGAATTCCCCGCCGCCAGCACCCCGAGGAGTGGACTCCCACCGAAGCTGGTCCTGACCACGGGCACGCCGAGCGCGTCCAGCACGAGCTGCTCCCGCACGTGAAAGCGTTCCGGGAGCAATGCAATTTTGTCGGTGGTTAGGGCGAAGACCCCGAGGTACGGAATTCGATTGAAGCTCACCCTGACGATTGCCATGGCGCCACCTTACTCCGCCAAAAAAGCCTCAACCGAGCCATCGTCCTGCTTGACGACCCGCACCCGGATTCGCGGCAGGGGATGCTTCGCCCCCCGCTCCCAGAGCTTGCGGTTCAACGCCTGGTCGAGCTTTATCTCCCCCGACTTCATGTGGCGCCTCAGGAACTCGTGCACGATCTTGACGGCCCGCGACGTCCGCTTCTGGCGGGGCACCTTTTTGGCCCCCCTCAGCGGGATGACGTAGATTCGCTCCTCAGGCATGGGCTCATCTACGGTTTTATGCGTTGCCTTCGCCAGTTGCGCCGCTTCGCGTGGGTGCGCACCCTTCCCCCGGTCTTTGCCATCACCCATATGGGGGCGCGCCGTGTGTGCTTGGCGGCTTTCCCCAGCCTCCGCTTGAGCGGCGCCGGTTTGTTTCGCGCCATCTAAATCCTCCTTATCTTGAACTCGTGCTTTCGCGCCTGCAGCTTGCTCAAAATCTCGCGCAGCTGGGCGTCGGTGATTTTTGATCCCAGCCTTCCCGCTTGGGCCAACTGAATCAACTGGAGCTCCAACTGCTCGGCGAACTCGGGCTTTGCGGTTCGGATGTTGGCCAACCTACTCCGTGCCTCTGGGGTCATGATCTGCTGGATCGCTAACTTTTTTTGGATCTCGTATTGCCTCCGTTGTTCGGCCTGGCGTTGCTGCTCCTCCACCCTCGCCCTCAGCTCGAGCATCTTCCGCCTGCGCAGTTCCTCGATTTCCTCCTCTTCGGCCATCCTCAAGCCCCCTTCTCCCCTGCCTTTATCTGCTTGACCAAGTTCTCAAGCATCGCCGCGCCCTTGGGGGTGATCTTCCGCCCGCCTCGCTCGATCTTTCGCACGAGGCCAGTTTGCTCGAGCTGTTGAAGGATGGTGCGGATGATCTTGCCCCCAGCCTTGCGAAAGTGCTCAGGTGCCTGCCCGCGGTTCTGTCGTCCGCCGTAGTAGGAGCGAAGCCTCATGATGCCGACCGGGCCGTCCAGGTAAACCCGCCTGAGCAGCGATGCCGCACGCGTGTACCACCAGTCGGGCTGCTCGGGGAGGCGCTCCTTGTGCACGCCTGTTTTAACAAAGTGACTCCACTCGGGTGGCTGAAGTTCCTTTATCTTCCTGAGCTCCTCACTAAGTCGTCTTATCAACGCGCTCGCCGAAACTTCCCGAACTAGCATTTTTTTCCACCATACAATTTCATTTGTCTTACAATGTTCTTAGAACCAACGGTATTAACGCTTTCTCGGGTGAGGTGTCGTGCCAAGCTTCATTTAGTGAAACATTAGATCAAGTAGGTCCTCCAGAGCATATTGGAATAGTATCTGCAGCCACGATCTTGCCGTTTCCAACGCTCTCTGCTGCGATTATCGGCGAGAAAGATTTGGGTGCCTCTCGATTACGTTGTTGATGTTAACGTCCCCCAAAAGATCATTTTCACGCTGTTAAATTGTGCGGAAACAGACTAACGGATCCCTTGAAGTTAATTAATCGCCAGGAAGAAGGTTAAATGTGCAAAATAAATATTCCGGGGATAAAGTTTCTGGGTTTCATTCTGAGATAGCTTGAAGAATCCTTTACTTTTGGCATGATCGTCCATTGGAACCACTTGCTTTCACATTTCGGACAGGTGATGGAGACCCAATCTTTTCCATGTACCTTTTTTTTCCGACCGGTGTACCCACAATTCTCACACGTTTCCATCCAATCGCCCTTCGCTTACCTTTTCTTAGAGGAAACTACCCCCTACATAAAGTTTTCGATTCCAAAAAATCAGAGGCTATCGATTTATCTAATCAGACCTTTTCTTGACAACGAAAGCTCGCTTATAATTTTCGACGGGGCCCTGGAACCTTAGGCCTTTCAGGCATTTTTTTTATCGCGATCCCTTTATTGGTAATATCGAAAAATTGTAGTTGGTTACTATGCTTGGTGCCGCGCATCTTCCTTATTTCAAGTGCCCTATCGCGCGTAAGCCCCTCCCCCTCGTAATAAAGCACGATAACACCATCTGCAATCTGTTCCTCTATACCAAGTCTGCTCAGCTCCTCTTTCCCCTCCCTTATTTCAGTCGTCAAAACTGAAGTGCAACCGAGTTCTCTTAATTTCCGCTTTAAGCCGTCGAGTTCCACCCAGAAGGTAAATTCATCCGGGAG
>JAUWYN010000001.1 GCA_030615805.1 Hadesarchaea archaeon
GCGCCGACGCAGTTCATCTTCCCAGATGCGAAGATGAGAAAAGATGCTCGAGGGTGTTCGGATTTATAGACAAGGCCAGGAAAAACCTCCGGGTCATAGACTGCGCCATCTAGCGACCTAGCCAACTTCTCGAGGTTAAACTCTGTGTCCTCGTATGTGACCGAGAGCACGACATTTTGGATTTTAGTTCTTACCCCCGTCATCCCCTACCCCATAGATTAATTGGCGCGTGGTATTTGCAAATTTCGGTTACACTACCTCCTTCGCGGTCAACGCGACCAACTGGCTCATCTCACTTTTGACCGCCATAAGCAACCAAGGATGCTGGAAATGTTAGCTTGGAGGTTGATGTCAGTGCTGCAGAGCACGAGCGGGAGCGCAGGCAGTTCAGACCGACCCGGTAGTAGATTCGGTGGTGGATACAGCAGGCGTGGCAGAAGAAGATATTAAACTAAGCCATGAACCAATTAATCTAAAAAAGAATGATCTAGGAAAAGTTAAGATGTCTAATTTTTAAGATTGGAATTGTTCTTTACTGCAAAGGTATTTATGACGGCCGAAGGAGAGAGAAAATTGTCTAAAAACAAAGGGAGGCAAGATACAATGGCTGAAGAGAAACCTGCCGTGACTGAAGAGAAACCTGCGATGAAGGAAAAACCTGCTGTGACCGAAGAGAAACCTGCGGCAAAGGAAAAACCAGCTGCGGAGAACGTGGTTTTTATCGGGATAAAGCCCGTGATGAACTACGTGCTTGCAGTGATAACGCAGTTCAACATGGGTTCCGGTGATGTCATCTTGAAGGCACGAGGTAAAGCGATCAGCAGGACCGTCGACGTTGCGGAGATCACCAGAAATCGCTTCTTGCAGGGACTAGTTGTGAAAAACATTTCGATTGGAACCGAAGAGGTTCAAGGCGAGCGCGGCGCGACCAATGTTTCGACCATCGAAATAGTGCTCGGAAGGGGTAAGTAAACCCTCCCGCGCTCTTTTTATTTTTTTTGTCCTCTTTACCCAATTCTGAAAGTCCTTAAACCGCCAGAACGAAGGACTACCGGGCTGAATTTGCGAACACCTATCTGCAACGTGTGCCTCAAGAGCGGCATCCTCTGCCAAGGGTGCGAGAGCAAACTGAAAGATGGTAAGATTTCGGAGCTCGATGTTGAAATCTCCCAGATTCTATTCGAGCTCGCGCAAAAGCACCGCGGGCTGGAAAAGATAAACTTCAAGCGCGCAATCGATGCTGGCGATTTGATCGTCCTCGTCGTCGGGCGCGGAGAAATACGTTTTACTGTGGGAAGGGGCGGTAAAGTTGTTCGAGCGCTCGAGAACAAGCTTCGGGCGAAAACCCGCGTTGCCGAGGAGGGCACCGAAACCCGCAAGCTAGCACAAGACATCCTAACTCCAGCAAAAGTTCTGGGAGTCAATGTCCTCTACGCTGGAGGGGAGGAAGAACACCGCGTGAGGGTGCCGCGCCTGCACCTCAAGCGCCTCCCCGCCAGCGTCAAAACAGTCCAGGTTGCCCTGACAAAGCTAACCAATAAAAATATCAAACTTGCATTTGAGTAGTGATTGCATGAAGCTCGATGAATTGGGAAACTTGCGGCGAACCCACCTTTCCACGGAAGTTGCCCCAAAGCTGGCTGGCAAGGAGGTCGTGGTGATGGGGAGGGTCGGCGATGTCCGTGACCTCGGCGGCATAAAATTTTTTATCCTCTCTGACATCTCCGGCTCCATCCAAGTCACGGCACCAAAGGCTAAAGTCGATAAAAAGCTACTCGCCAAGATAGACGGCCTGACCAAGGAGTCAGCGGTTGCTGTAAGGGGTAAAATAATCGCTGCAAAACAGGCCCCACGCGGCGTTGAAGTCTTCCCCTCAGAAATCAGGGTTTTAAACCTCGCCTCCGTTCCTCTGCCGCTCGACCCGAGAGGGCGGGTGAAAGCCAACCTTGACACCCGTCTGGACGCCCGCGCCCTAGACCTCCGCCGCCCCGAGTCGCTCGCTATTTTCAAAATCCGCCACCAAGCGCTCCAAAGCATGCGGAATTACTTCATGTCAAAGGGGTTCATTGAGGTCAACACGCCGAAAATCGTGGCTACCGCGACAGAGAGCGGCGCCGCGCTTTTTCCCATCTCCTACTTCGAACGCGAGGCTTTCCTCAGCCAGAGCCCCCAACTCTATAAGGAGGTGCTCACGGGCTGCTTCGAGCGCGTCTTCGAGGTTGGGCCGATCTTCCGCGCCGAGGAGCACGACACGCCGCGACACCTGAACGAGGCAATTTCAATCGATATCGAGGTTGCATATGCGGCGGCTGAAGATGTGATGAAAATTCTAGAAAATTTAATCGTTGAAGTATTCTCGAATGTCAAACTAAAATGTGCCGAGGAGCTAAAGACCCTCAAGCACAAGCTGGAAGTTCCAAAAAAGCCATTCCAGCGCGTAACCTACGACGAGGCCCTCAAAAAATTAGAGCGGGCTGGGGTGAAAGTCCCGTGGGGGGAGGACCTGCCGACTCCAGCCGAGAAAAAACTCGGCGAACTCATCGACGGGGCCTATTTTGTCGTTGACTGGCCGATGATCCTTAAACCATTTTATACCATGCCAAAAAAAGACAATCCAAAGTTAAGTGAGGCTTTTGACCTGATGTTTAAGGGACTGGAATTAGCTTCAGGTGGGACGCGCATCCACCAAGAGGAGCTCCTCGTAAAACAGCTCAAGCAAAAGGGATTAAACCCACAGAACTTTGAATCGCACCTTCAAAACTTCCGGGCGGGCCTTCCGCCGCACGGGGGGTGGGGACTGGGGCTAGATCGTCTAACGATGACCCTTACCGGAGCCGATAATATTCGGGAATGCGTGTTGTTTCCACGCGATAGGACAAGGATAACTCCTTAACTCTTCACATCAAGCCCTTGAGCTTCCACAAAAGTTTTGGACTAACTTTTATGAACACCTTTAGCATGTCGGTCAAGCTTATCCTGTCGAACTCTACGCCCTGCAGAGCTATCGCCAATTTGTCGAGTTCCTCGTCGGACATGCCCAAAAGCGCTTCCTTTGCCCGGAGGTAGCGCTCCAGCTTCTTCCCCATCTGCTCGCGCCAGCGCCGCTCATACTCGTTCAGTCTTTTCTCCGAGGTGTCACCTTCGCTTACCGCCTTAGCCGCCACCTCTCCCGCGATATTACCGGCACGCATGGCAGAATCGATGCCGCCACCCGTTAAAGCGTTCACCTGTCTCGCCGCGTCACCAACCACGAGCAAGTTGTCCTTCACTGTCCGCTTGATGGGCCCGCTAACCGGCACACCCCCCCCGTTTATCTCGATTATTTTCCCCTTCGAGAGGCTCGGCATGCGCGCGACGAAATCTCGGAGGTACTCGATCGGCCGTCGCTCAGCTCGGCTTCCGAGGACACCCAGCCCAACGTTCGCCATGTCCTCGCCCTTCGGGAATACCCAGCAATATCCGCCAGGCACGGTCTTGTTCCCAAAATAATATTCCATCATCGAGGGGGATTCGAAATTTATCCCCACCATCTGAAATTGAACACCTGTTTCGATATCATCCAATTTTAGAGCGGTGTTTAGTCCCGCCCAGCGAGCCACCCTAGAGCCAACGCCATCGGCTGCGATGACCACTTCGGTGCTTATCTCAAGCCTGCCGTTCACCCCCCGCGCTCTCACCCCTTTGGGCTTGCCATTCTCTAAAATCAGTCCATCGACTAGTGTTCCGACCATGATGTCCACCCCTTCCTTAACTGCAAGGGTTGCGAGATGCTTATCGAAAATCTTGCGATCGAGGATGTAGCCGACCTTGCCGACAACCTTCCGCTCGGCTATGCGCACCTCGATGCCCGAAGGCGAAATGAGCTTCACCGCATTTGTCTTGCTGAGTACCCATCGGGGGTCCGGCTTAATGTCTAGCTCCTTTAAAACATCTTCATTCAGGGCCTCGCCACACTGCACCGGTACGCCCAACTCGCGGCGTTTATCAAATAACAAGACGCTTGCTCCCTCACGCGCAGCAGCTCGTGCAGCCATCGACCCGGCTGGACCCGCCCCAACCACCACGATGTCATACTTTTTTCTCAACTACTATCGCCCCTATCGGACAAACCTTGACACAGAGCCCGCACTCCGTGCAGCCCTCTTGGATGCGCACTTCGGTTGTTGAAATCTCAATCGCGTTGGGGGGACATACACCTGAACAAGCACCGCACAGAATGCATGCGCTCGCGTCTATCTTCACACTCATTCGAACTCCACCAGGGTACGTTGCCCCCCGAGCTTTTGAGCTTTGGCCAGCTCGAGAGGGATTTCGAGATGACCGTACCGTCCCCCTCCACCCGAGATTACCCTCAACTCACCCCCCCTAAATGCCCTGATCACTGCAGCAATTTTCGCCCCAACTGCATTCGCGAGTTCCTCCGCGGGCACATCTATGAGCACTTCGATCTCGTTGCCGAAGCGCGCGACGAGCTTTTCCCACATCGATTGGACCTCCGGCGCGTGGGCATCTTTTTCCCCCAGCGCCAATGCGATGACCTCGGCGAGCGGCGCTATTCGCAGATAACTCGGGCGATGAGGTGGATGTTTTGGCTCTGGGTAATCGGCGAGCTCGTTGACGCGATCCCAGACTCCCTTTTTGACCCACCCGCCGCACTTGTCGCATCGCCATCGTGCCGACTTCGCCTGTTCTAGCTCGAACTGCTTGTAACAGCGGGAGCATGCCGAGCGATGATATTTGCCGAGCCTTGGGTCGAAACCAACGTTGAGCACGATGCGCCGCCCATTTTCCCGCTTAATAGCCTTGATGATTTCCGCATAAGTCGGTTCCGCCAGCTCAAAGCGGTTGAACTCGCGCCCTAATTTATCGGGCCACGGACTATGTGCATCCGAGCACGACAGAAATGTAACGTCCGCGAGCTCAGCAATTCGGTCGGCCATCGAGGTATCCGCACTAAGTCCAAGCTCCAGAAACCTCACTTTGCTGGCTCGGTCACCATAGCAGGCCTGCGTGCTGTCGAATTCCTTGTACATGCTCGTCCAAGGGGTGAACGCGTGCCCAGGACCGATCAAACAATCATGCGCTAATGCTATGTCAACAATCTCAGGAGCACCCAACTCAACTCGTGCACGCCCATCTACATTTATATCACTTGAATGCTTCGCTAGCTCCTCACGCACACTTTCGATGGTGGCAAGATCGGGTAAAAAAATTAGGTGGTGTACGCGGTGTTTGTCTTCGACCTCGACCGTTAAGATGAAGCGAGTGTGATAGCGGGGGTGCTCGAAGGTGCCCTCCGCGACCTCTACCAGCTCCGCCTTGATGCTCTCAAACCATCTCGGGTGAAAAACATCGCCCGTGCCCACGAGCGCCAGTCCCTTGAGTTTAGCCTGCTGCGCAATCGTGTCCAAAATCATCCTCACGGAAGTTGCACCCGAGTATCTGGAATGTATGTGCAGATCGGCGGGGTAAGTTTGGAGTTCTGGCAAGTCAATACCTACTCGATGTTGCGGTCCAACGTTTTAAAAGCTTAAGAGAATTCTGCTTATCTTCATATCCAAGGCTCATCCACCGACCAGATGTCCAAGAGATTGCGCTGCGCCCACGTATCGTAACAATAGATTGGGTTTAAAAAAATCGGCCCCGACCGCATCGCACATTGAGAGTTATCAGAATGCTCTAAGCCAAGCGCGTGCCCCACTTCGTGAAACAGAAGGGTTCTTTCGCGTGCGAGATTTCCTGAGATGTATTCTCCGTCCAAAGCTACTCCATGGGAATCCGAAGCCCACCCACCCACTTCCTCCTCCTCGAGCGCCTTCGCGTAAAACACGTAGAGGTGAGTAGTGAGGTTATCGTGGAAGTGCTGTTCGATTGAAATTAATTCCTGAATGCTGAGCGAGACCGGTGAAACGCCAATCGCCATTAGCTCAGTCGAAGTTATCTCATCGTAAATTACATTTACTTCCACGCCAAGGTCATTCTCAAAATATGATTCAAAGTAGTCTATCGCCTCAGGTGATGGGGTATAGTCAGTCATGTAATCTATCTCCAGAAATAGATGCGGATACCCCGGACCATTCTCAAGTAGTTGCGCAACGCTCGATGCCTCAGCGAGGTTTGTCCCGTAAAGCACCTCCAAGAGATCACTCAGGCCGTCGTTGTCGGCGTTTGTGCTCCTTGGATCTGAGTAGTAAGTATTGTACTCGGCCCAATCGCTCAAATTATCCCCATCTGAATCTACGGAAAGTGGATTCGATGTTACGTGGACCGAGAAGCCGTTCACCGTTATCCACCAGCCGTTCACCTCCAAGCCGTCAGATAGCCTGTCGTTGTCACTATCGTTGGTGAGAGGAGTTGTCCCATGTATATTCAATTCAAAAAAATCGCCAAGCTCATCGTTGTCAGTGTCTGTACTGTACGGGTTAGTGTGATGGGTATGGTACTCATCCCAATCGTTTAGATTATCTCCATCTGAATCGCTGGACAATGGGTTTGATGCCACCTGCTGAGTTTGGCTGTTTACTGTTATGAACCAACCATCTAATTCCAACTTGTCGGCTAGGTTGTCGTCATCGGTATCCGCGCTACCGGGATTGGTAAAGTAAGTGTGACGTTCATCCCAATCGTTTAAATTATCCCCATCTGAATCTACGGAAAGTGGATTCGATGTTACGTGGACCGAGAAGCCGTTCACCGTTATCCACCAGCCGTTCACCTCCAAGCCGTCAGATAGCCTGTCGCCGTCCGTATCTAAATTTCCGAAGTCGGTCCCCAGTAGAATCTCGTCCAAGTTTGACAGCCCATCTCCATCCGAGTCCATTAGAAAAAACACGGGAATGATAATTGCCAATGTCACGATAATTGCCACGAGGACCAGAATGGCTTTTCTCATTACTACCCCCGTATCACAAACGTCGATTATCTAGAAAAACAATTCTACCCTATGTACCAAGCCTCTTCCTCTTCGCGCCGCCGCTCCTTGCGCATGCGGAGCTTCATCTCTCTTCGAATCCGATCAAGCGTGTGCTCCGTTTCCCTCGCGCGGCGTTCGAGGGCGCTCATGCCGACCTTGACCCCCAACACACCAACGAGTACCTCAAGTACCGCCTGCGCGGCGCGGTGGTCGACTACCATCCCGTGGGTTTCACCAAGCAGGCACATCCCCTGTATCCCGCGCAGCCTTCCGAGCCCCAGCAGCAAGCCGGCGGCTCCGATTATCGGTCCCCCGCCCTTCTCCACCGTGACGCCGTGCGTGCGGAACTCCTCTAAGAGTGCGGGGTCACCCACCCCCACAACTCTCGGCTTTGCCTTCGAATACTTACCCGTCGCGTATCCGCCGAGGGTGAAGAGCTGCTTCATATTAAACTGCTCGACAACATCAAGGATGCTCTCGACGACCTCGTAATGTCCTTCAGGGGAAACAGACTGCACGTCCCCGACCAAAATTACGATGTCTTTGCCGTCGGTGCGTGCCCAGTAAAATTCGTTCTTCAACGGCCTTAGCGTGCCGTTCGCTTCGACCACAACGTGATGGGGAAAGTGGGGCGAGCAGAGCTCGGCGAATTTCTTGGCGTGAAGCTCCTCCAGCAAGTACTCCGCCGCCAGCTTCCCAACGTACCCCATACCTGGCAAGCCCTCGATCAGGACCGGTGCCTTAAGCTTGGGCTTCGAGAGAATGTTGACCGTCGTCTTTTCCATCTTCACGCCTCCCCGGCCTGCTTTTTCAACATTCGCCGGTATTTGCCGTACGGGTCGAGCGGGGAGAATTTGGGTGGACGGGGTGAGATCGTCTGCCCCCCGCAACTTGGGCACACGTCCTTGAGCGTGTACGCGCCACACGACTTGCACTTTTTTAGTTTCATTCACTATCCTGCCCTGTGAAATTCTCCTTTCCCACCTGCCTTTTTCACGGCTACGATGGCCCCCTCAACCGCCTTCTGCATCGCGCTCTCGGCTGCTTTATAGGAAGGGGCAGTGACCTCGATGCGATACCGCGGCGAGCCCACGTAATAGAACTCCACGTCGATCTCGTTTCCCTTCGTAGAATCGCGGGCGTCTATCATGGCTGATTTTACCACTTCAACACCCTCAGAGGAGGAGCAGCTCAGATCGATGTATCCAACGACCTCATAAGACGGTGGCTCGACAGCGGAAGCCGCGACCTCGCTGAGCGCGTCCACCCAACGCCGCTCCTTGATCACATCAGCTAGGGTATCCTTATCCTTCGCAGCTGACTCGAGTGCTGAGTAGAGATCACCAAATTTGTCCTGCAGCGCAAAGCCTACCTCCTCGTAGGCTTCGTCGAGACTCTTTTCAAGCTTGCCCGCCGCCAGCTCGAGGAGCTTCTCGGCCCTCTGCTCCCGTTTCAACTGCTGCGCCTTCCACCGACGTTCGCTATCCTTGACCCTGCGAAGCGAAAGATCGACGTGCTCTCGTTTCGGATCCACGGCCAAAACTTTGCATACTGCCTTTTGTCCCTCTCGAACGTGATCACGAATGTTTTTGATCCATCCCGAAGCGACCTCCGATATGTGGACCATTCCCTCCTTCCCGCCGTATTCATCGAGCCTCATGAATGCGCCTTGGGCGAAAACCTTCGTCACCGTGCACATGACGAACTCATCGATGGTTGGCCATTCCGACTTGCGCCTTACCAATTGAACGCCTCCCTCACTCCACCTCGCCGAGAATCGTAACTTTTATCTCCGCCTTCCCCCCGCGCGGCACCGCGAGCGTCTTGCTGCACACCTTACATCTGACGACGGAGCTAACATGGCTGTACACCAACTGTTCGTTCCCGCAATCACTGCACCTGACCCTCAAAAACCTCGAACGCTGTTTTTCCGGCATTTCCCCACTTACTCCTCAAACTTCACACTCTTCGCCCTGAAACCGCGGTGGGGGTGGGATTTCCTGCAGACGTTGCACTTGAGCATCAAGACGACTTTTTTTGCCGTCTTTGCAAATTTCTTCTGCTCAGACCTCGGCTGGCTGCCATAACCGGACGTGACGCGCCCGAACTGACGCTGCCCCCAGCTCAACGGGCGGGCGGGGCGTTTTTTTAGCTGAGAAACGCTATGCTCCGTGTGCTTCCTACAGGACGGGCAATAGGTGCGGAGTTTTTTTGGGATTATCATACAATCTCTCGAAAAACTTCGGCCTCTTCCCCAAAAAGGGTATCGCCGACTAAACCTTGACCTCAATTTTTCTCGCGAGGCCATGATTCACCATGAGCTCGGCGCTGCGCCTCGGCAGGCTGGTTATCTCGCCTTTCTTGAACGGTCCATATTGTCGGAGGTCGTCGCCGACTATGGGTGGAACCTCGGTCTGCACGATCAATAAAACATTTGTTATCTCGCGAGGCGCCGCGAGCTCCGTCTTCCCAGTCATCGTTGAGGAGACGAACTCGGTGTAAAGTTTCTCCAGGCTCTGCCTTATCTCGCTGAATGCGTAGCGCTCGCGTTCCAACAGGGGGGCCGGCAGCCTCCCCTGAGCTATTTCATCTATGCCTTTAAACACTCGAGAGAGGTGGATCTCCTGTACCATCCAAAACACGTTTTGGAGTTCCTCCTGCAGCAACTCCCCCCGCAGGGATTCGCTGTGCTTGAGCTCGAAGTTCAGCTGCGCCACGTATCTGGCTGCATTTTGGTAGAATTCGTCTGGAATCTCCACGAGCTCGCGTGAAGTTTTTTCAGCCAGCCACACCTGCTTCACGTCCTCATACGAAAATTCAGCCATCAACGTCCACGCTCACGTACAAATTTCGGGACTGCGTCTTCCAGCTTGAAACACCCCATATCTCGCACAAGCATACATTTCATGCTGACGCCGGAGTGTAGGCTCGAGGGCAAACGCAAGATGCGCTTTGTGTCTATTGTGACCTTCCCATCTGTGAACTCCGAGTTCAGCCTAACCAAAAATTCCAAGAGTTGCCGAAAGGTCTTTGGGCCAAGCCCTCCAAGCGTGGAAAGCTCATCCAATTTTCCCCTGCGTATCATACCTAGAACCCTCTCCTTCTCTGCCATGAGCTTTTGGACCACCGACTTTCTTAGTCCACGAGCTTTCGAAAGCCGCTGTTCGTCCACCCCCTCAAAGGTCCGCGCGAGGCGCTCCCTGAACACCTTAGAATAGCCGAGCGCCATCGTGACATCGGTTGGAATCACGCCACCGGTGATGTACTCAACGATTTGGGCCCGCTCGGTCTGCTCCAGCGTCATTATCGCGTCGTCGATTACTCGGATGTGAAAGCCGCGGCCGGAATATGCAAAGTTAATGTTGCGCAGCCCCAGGTCCTTGCTCAGAGTTTCAGCAAACTCCATCGCGATCCGACGGGCCTCATCGATGCATCGTTCACAAACGCTCCCGGGGGCACAGCCACAACTCTTCAAGGGGAGGTCCTTTGCGTCGATGTCTAAAGCAAGTTCGGATTTCATCCACCCCTTCCGCATCGACGGTTGCTCGTAAAGCGCGACGCTGGCGAATACGGAATAGGGAGCCCTGTTCTGTAAATACTCCGCCAGCTGCTCGACTGTCATGAACTGATTGTACCTGTGGCTCGGCCCTGTGCCATCCAGATCGAACCCGAACTCGCGGAGTGAGAGGGTGTGCAGGATGAAATCGGGCAACTCGCGTTTGTTCCATTCTTCAGAGTAAAATTGCCTTCGCTCCTCGAGGGTTGCTTCATGCATTTCCATTTTACCCACCCGCGCCTGACCTCGCGTGCTCGAATAACCTTCTAAAGTAATAGGTGAGCGGATTCTTTATCTTACGACAAAGCTCATCCGGATCGCAGAGCGGTGCGGCCGACAGCAGTATTTTCGAGCAATTCGGTACACGGTACCATTTCGATTTTCCGCTGCTCTCTAAGCGGGGCTCGGTCGTCATTCCGAACCCGAGATGGTAGTAAATGTTCGCCTTTTCTTGGGGTTGATCCTTGAAAAACGGGGGTTTGCATCGCTCGGCCGCATCGAAGATTGGCGCCGCAATCTCATCCCGAATGACCGAAATGTCCCTGATGAAATCACCGATTCGGTTGGCGGCCCTGCCTGAGGGAGAAGCACGCGCATACGAGAGAAATGAAGTCAACAGGACGGTGATCGCGTAGTTCCTCACCCCGGAGCCGACCCCACCTATAGCTATCTTCACGCATGGGGGGAAGAACTCTAGGCGAAGCTTTCCTTCCGGCACGCGCGCAAACCTCTCGCGAAGCCCGAGCTCTGGAGGCAAAAGTGATGATATGTGTTCGCCAACTTCGGTAAGCCGCTTGGATGGTGCCCCGATGTCGGAGAAGCGCTCGTATACCGATGCCACGTATTCCTCGGTTCGCACGGCTATGAAATTTGAAAAGAGGTCCCAGAGATCGCGGGGGGTGATTACCGCCCTCCCGTTCACCAGGTAGAGCTTCGTTAGTTCAGCGCGTCGATGCCTGAGCAGGGGTGCAAGGTCCGTCCAGCGCACCGCATACCTTGGTAAATACTGTGGAAGTAGGCGGTCGTCTATGGTCTCTATGCCGTCCTCCGCGAGGCGTCGGTCGCGCATCTTGTAGAGGTCCTCCCGCGGAATCTCCACGCCACCGAGCTTGACCCCATCTCCACCCTCCAGCTGGATGAGCTTGATCGAACGACTAACCACGTCCAAGCACAAATCCTCGTGACCGCGCTTGAAAAGGTCGTACATGCGATACTTGATTGTTTCCTTGGTCGCGTCACTTATCAGGCGGGCCTCGCGTGAGTAAGGGTACGACACTGCTGCCACTCCCTGACACATGAGGTAAAAGGAGAGCACATCAGCCCGAATTGTCCCAGCGTCGGGCCCGACCACCATGTCCTTGCTCGACCACTTCACGCGTGCGATGGCTCGATCGACTATTTCCTGTGGCATCGAATCCAGTGGGGGTGATGTCTCCACCAGCTTCTTTGCCTCCGCTGCAAATGGATCTAGCGTTGACACATACTCGGGAACGATCAAGGCCCAGCCTCACCAACGGTTTATTCTTGAATAATTTGGCGCCATCGCATTTAATCATTGGGGACGATAAAGTTATTCCGCCTCAATCCTCGGGGCCAACAAGAACCGTAGTCTGCCCTTACCCTCGGCGACCTGCAAGTCTAGCTGAATCGGCAGGTCCGTGCCCAAGTTGATGGTGATGATGTCCGATGGCCCCACTGCCTTTGCCATGTCGCTGAGATATTTTATGTTGAACATCGCGTGCGCCGGTTGTTTGACGCTGAGCTTCGGCAGCGCCTGATCGCCCTTGCGCAGTCTGAGCTCGGAGGTGCCCTTATCGCTCTCAGCTGAAAGGAAAAATCCATCTTCACCCAATTCGAATTTTACGTTGTCTCCCACGATCTCGGCGTCCTTCAATCCGTCTTGGATCACCCCCGCTACCACATCGGCGGTCGCGGTGAACTGAAGCTTTGGCTCGGGCAACTCCGCCTCGCTTATATCAATGAGCGGCAAGCTGAGGCGCCTCGTCGATGCACCCTTGAACGTGAGGGTCAAACGATTTTTCTCTTCGTCGAGCTCGAGGGTCAGCTCATCCTCGGCCTTGGCGCGTGCAAGGATCTTGTTCATCTCGGTGAGACCTATGCCTAAAGTCATTGGTTGCTTGACCTTGTACTCCTCGAACGCCGACGCCGGCAACTCGAAATCCAACAGCGCAACGTGCGAGGGGTCCATCGCCTTCATTTTGATGCCCTCGGGGGTGAACTTGAATGCCGCCTCGTCGATGAGGTTCACCATCGCACCCACGCATGTCTTCCAAGTCTTCGAATCCGCCATTCGTGCACTCACCATTTCACTTTGCCTCCTCGATCTCCTTTTCCAATTTTTTTACCTCACGTCTGACCTCCTCATACAATCCTAGGTCCAGCCCATCGACTTTCTGGACGATCTCGGCCCGCAGCTCGTGGGCACCGGCAACGTTCAGCGGCGTCCCGAACACCCTGACCCTCGAGCCTACCCCCACGCCCTCGACCACCGCTGGGTCATCGAAGACCACGGTGAGGCGACCGGAGCCATCGTCGAGCATGAACTCGGCTTCCTTTTTATCAACAACCAGGCCAACCACCCTCACCTGCTCATCGCCTATTTTTATCTCGGAGATTTTTCTGCTTCTCGCCGGTCTTCTGCGCGGCCGAAGTTCCTCCATGCTTAGATCTCCATTCTTTTATCATATCTCTCTTTTACGTTTTAATCCCATCTCATGTTTATGAATATTCCCTCCAGGTGTGACCACACTTTGCGCAGCGATAGAACCGTGTCGTTGCTTCGTCTGCTGCACGTGTCTGCCGCAGCCACCAATAGGCTGTGTCGTGCCCGCATTTTGAACATTTGGCTCTGGTTGTCGGCAGCGCCGGTTTCGCCTCCTCTTCTATCACCGTTACCATCTCCTCCCTCTCGGCCGGTTTGACGACTTTGTACTCCTCCAATTTTGCCCCTTTTGTAGCATAACCACATGCATTGCAAACCAAAACTGGGCCCTCCTTGATTTGCTTGGGTAACATCAGGCCCCCACACTTCGGGCAGAACTGCATGCACTCACCTAAACCTCACATCTTTTAAAATTCGTGCATGATCGAAAGCAAGCTCGCGCCAAGGGATGTGCTTGAAAATTTTTACGTCTCGAGCGTCGCTGCTTGCCCTTAACCTGCCGCCCGCCCGTCTTGCCGAAAAGCATACGCTGACGACGTGGCCTCGCGGGTCGCGCTTTGGATCTGAGTACACGCCCACGAGCTTCTTCAACTTAACTCTTAAACCTGTCTCCTCCCTCGCCTCGCGCGCCGCCGCGTCTTCGACCCTTTCGCCATAGCGCACGAAGCCGCCAGGCAAAGCCCACCTCCCCCTATATGGCTCATTCCTTCGCTTGATCAACACCACGCCCCCGGGGGTTCGGATGATGACGTCGACCACAAGCATTGGGTGCCGCCTCATGCCATCAGCTCCCCTGGAACCAGAGCGATAGGTGGCCGAGCTCCGGGATCACGAAAATTACCTTGCCCCTAATTTGTTCGGGTTTTATTGACCCCTCCACCGGCAAGAGCCCCGCATTGCCGTCTCCCTTCGTCGTTGACCGGGCCCCCCCGTTCTCGTTCCTTATATCTACGACCCGGTGGACAAGCGGGAACCGTTGGCCCGTGTCAAACATTATTACGTCACCTATCGAGATCTCCGTGACGGAACCCACACCTTGGATGACGAGCATGTCTCCGCGCTCGAACCCGCCCTGAAGTGGAAATTGGTAGGAATTATCACCGCGCGTCTCAAAATATTCTCTCCAACTCTCATCGTCATGCTTCATGCTGTTGGACACGACCGCCATCCAGTACGTGTCGGTCCGCAGGGCCAAGACCAAGACGCCACTCACGCCAAAATAGAGGATTGCTAGAATCAAGATGAATTCCAGCACCTCTCGGACTATCTTGCGGCCAAATATCCTCGCTGCAAATCTTTTAACCACGCGTGACTTCTTCCGTAATTTTTTCCTTGGCAAACTAGGCCCTCCCGTAACTTTCGCCGCGCACCATGGCTGTGGCGATTAAGTGCGCGACCCTCAACGGCTCTGGGATAAGGCTACGTGTCGAAGTCAATTTTACAACCTGCTCAACATCGGCACGTCTCATGCCGACGAACTGCACGCAAATGGGCGCCGCTCGACGTTTAGTCCTCACTGAATAAATCTTGCCTGAGCCCTTGACTACTTTCCACCGCTCGCGCCAGTTTGGAAGATGCTTAATTGCCTTCCTGACATCCACCATATTTGGTCGCTCCCTAGAGACGACAATCACCGGCAGACCTGTCTGTTTGAACACTGACTTGATGTCGAGAACATTAAAACCGGCAAAGGTCACGCCGTCCACCATCACTATTCTGAGCTGCCCCCGGTGGCGGCTTTGGTTGATCATTCCGACCACCCGCTCGGTCACGTCAGTGCCGTCCTGCTCGATGGTGGTGCTCAAAACCCCGTCGAGCCATCTGCCCCCCCTGAAAACAACCCCTACGAGTGGGACTTTCCCTCCCGCACGCGGCTCGAATGGTCCGTCATCTATGCCGAGAATCCTTATCTCTGGCTTTATCCGCCAAAATTTGACTTTTTGCAACTCATGCCCCCGCGAGGAGCGTTCCGTGGTTATTTCTTGAACCCTCGCTGCAGCTGCTTCTGTAGCTCCTTCAACTGTTCCGCTACCCGTCCAGCCGCATCCGTGAGGGCGCGCTCGGGCGTCTTTCCCTTTTTTGTTTTCACGTAGAACTTGGGGGGTTCGGTGAGGGGATGTTCGATCGCATAGGATGCCGCAACGACGTGTTTGTCATCGCTCAGGGTCTTGCGCAGGAGGTTGCAGAGGGTGTGCTCCTCCCCCCTTACTTTTATCAGTAGGCTACCCTCACCCTTTTCGACGAGCTCAAGCTCCACAGCTACACCTTACCTAACTTGCCCGTGCCGACTTATGAGGATTGCGGGATTTTGAGGAGCTCCCTTATCTTGCGCTCCAGCTCGCGGGCCTCATCCTTGGAGCCGAACACTTCTATCTTGAGTGCCCTAGGGCGTGACTCCGCCGCCAAGTCCACTTCCAGCTTTCCGAGCTCCTCCATCAGCGTGACAAGCTGGGAGGTGTCCTTCACCCGCACGTTGATGGTTCGCTTTCGTTTTTGCATCAAAGGGCTCCCTGGCGGTAATCGCTCGCGAGCTTCCTGAACTCTACATTGCCACATTCTGAGCAGCGAAGTTTGGAATCCTCTCGCTCGAGCAGCGTGTGGCAGCGCGAGCACGCCGCCACGATCACGCCTAGGTCATCGCTAGCCGTCGAGAGCTGAACGGGCCCCCTGCGCGCGTTCAGGACCCGCGCGCGAACGATATCGCCAGGTTTGAACTGACGATGCATCTCCTTGACGTAACTGGTATGAACCTGTGAGACGTGAATCGTGCCCGTGTTCGGAAGGGGGAGCTCCCGATCTTCGCGCCCACGCAGGACTCCTATGTAAATGTTCGCGCTCTGGTCCCTTACATCCTCCACCCGCCCAACCACCACATCACCACTCTTCAGCGCCGGTGGGCCTAGAGCGCTGGAGAAGACCGAGATGTGCTTGGTTCGAACATCGACGAGCACCACTCCGGTACAGGAGGAATAGATCTTGCTATCCTCCTCGTATGCCCCATCGCCCGGGACGAACTCCTCCGCAGTTGCGAGGAAGTCTCCGGGAACGACGAAATCGCCTGTTTTTATTTCTTCCATGTTGGTTTCACCTTGACAACTAACCCAACCGAGTTTAAATTACTATCCTTAGGCTTGATAGAAATCTCCCTTGGTTACCTCGTCCATCCGGTAGGGCTGGAACTTTGCCTTTCCAATCATGACTTGGGTTTCAAATGGTGTTAAAACCGGTTGCTCGAATCGCTCCGCGTCATCGATAGGTATGCGCGGGCAGGCGGCGCAGATGAACCCATCGAGCCCAAAATCGCCCAGCTCCTCTGGCCTCACCTCATCGACCGTAAGTACATGCGCGACCTTACCGGCTAGCTTGAGATCCTCAGCTAGCTTCGCCGCGAGCTTGAAGCGGGCCTGCCCGGGTTTGCTGCTCACGATGACGCCGAACCGCTCGCCCGCTGCAGCTCGAGCGATCATCGCCTTTCTTCTCCGTTGGAAAGCGTCGACATCCGGGGTGAGTACTTTGAAGCCCTCCGAAATCGGGTTTAT
This sequence comes from Hadesarchaea archaeon, assembly GCA_030615805.1. Taxonomy (GTDB): domain Archaea; phylum Hadarchaeota; class Hadarchaeia; order Hadarchaeales; family Hadarchaeaceae; genus DG-33. The sequence continues at coordinate 16,692 of JAUWYN010000001.1, forward strand.
GGCTAAAATTTGCTTGCCGGTCGCGAGCGCTGCACCCAGTGGGTGAAACTCACCCGTGCCGATGTAAAGAAAACCGTCTACGCGGGTAGCGACCGAGCGGACACAACCGAAATCACAACCCAAAAGTTGTCCGGGGTACTTCGCCCTCGGTCCCGGCCTGCCGATAAACGGTTTGATCCCGCGCGAGCGGAGGAGCTTCGCGACCCCCCGCAGGTGGGCAATGTGTTGAACGGTGGTGAGTAGCCCCACGCGCTTGAACTTCAACTCGGGCAGAGCTCGCTCAACCACCCTAAGTTGGTCGGTCGGCATGCGCGCCTCGATGTAGAGGGTCGGTAAGCAGGCGGATACCCCCATGTCCGCATGTCCATAGTGAACCAGCACATCACACCCAAGCTGTTTAGCCCTCACATCGGCTGGATCACAAGCACCATAACAACTGTCCGCCAACATGAATGTCTCAACGTCCACCTCAGCGAAAGGTTCCACAATTTCTTGCAGGTGCCGCCTCAATCCCGCGGGGAGTTGAATCCCCGCTCGCTTCGCTCGATGTTGCCTTAAAAATCGTTTAACTCGCGCCCTTTCGAAATCGTAAAGGTTCAAACAACTTTCACCATTTATTGGTTAACGTGTAAAGTATAATGAGTATCGTATGCTGTCGGCCAATGTTAAATGGCTTCGCGACATCATCGCGCCCGAACAAGTTGACGAACTCGCGGCATTCAGGGAGATCAAAGTTGCCCGAGTCCCCTCGAGCTCCCTCTGCCTGCTGTGCAAAGGCGGACGGATGCTTTGCGGCAAGCTGAGATGCCCGATCGTGGCCAAAGCGCAATCGCTCGCCAAATCGAGCCTGCAAATCACCTCTCCCCACATCCAAGGCTCAACGCCTCCTGGGGTGTTCGTCGGGCGCATAGGCTATCCCAAAGTTTACATCGGCCCCATGGTCCCTCCCTATCGAGGCGATACCAAAATCCTCGACACCCCGGAGCTATGGCTTGGGAAAAGCATTCAGGACATCATCGACTATCGCTTCGCCCTAATTCGTGGGAAGGTGCGGGCGAGCGTGTACGACGCCCAACTCGGCGGGAAGCTGATCGATGTGCTCCAAGAGCTGGCGATGGGGAAGCGACCCGTCGACGTCGAGGCTTTGCTTACCCGAGTGCCAAACCGAGTGATAACCCTGAGCGGGGAAACCCAACCATTTGGCCCCTCCGCACCGCTGAAATCTTTCAGGGCTTCCGACGTGAGTGTCGATCGCAGGGTGGAGCGAGCATTCTACGACCGCGACTTGAAGGCGGGTGATGCGGTCGTCGGGCTCTACGAAGATGATGTTTTGGTCACGCGCATCCAACGGGCTTTCAGCTTAGGGATGTTCGGCTTCCAAAAGCGAAGGAAGCTCGTCCCGACCCGCTGGAGCATCACGGCAGTCGACTCGATCCTGTCGCTCGAACTCATCGATCGAATAAAGCAGCATGATACAATCGACGAGTGCCGCGTCTACTCCTTCAAACACCTCGACAATCAATTCGTCGCAATCCTGGTGCCTGAACGCTGGAGTTTCGAGTGGATCGAGGCTTGGTTCCCTGGAACAACATGGAACCCAGACGAGCGAGTGACTGCACCCGCGATGATGGGGGACTTCGAGCCATACCGGGGGCGGACGACCTACCCGGATGTCGGGGGTTGCTACTACGCCTGCAAGATGGCGGTTGCCGAGAGGCTAAACCAAGAGCGGAGGCAGGCCTCGGCGCTCGTGCTTCGAGAAATTCACCCCGGCTACATCCTGCCCGTGGGCGTCTGGAATGTGCGGGAGAGCATCCGGCAAATGATGCAGCTTGAGCCGCAGAAATTCGACAACCTCCAAGCGGCGCTGCGGCACGCGCAGACAAAACTCACGATCCCGCTGCGCAAGTGGATTAAAACAAGCGAGCTGTTGAAGCGTGCCCTCTTCCAGAAAAAGATTACGGAGTTTGCCGCATGAGCATCGAGTACTCCACCATTAACTGCAAAACCGCACTCTCGCTCAGCAAGCTGCCTGGGCTGCGCTATTCGCTCAACCCATACCTAGGCTGTGAGCACGGCTGTAGGTACTGCTATTCTCCATCGACGCTCCGCGACGAGTGGATGGGGTTGAACTGGGGAAAATTCGTTAGGGTAAAGCAAAACATCGCCGAGGTACTGGCGCGTGAGGTGAAACGGAAGCCAAAAGGCACCGTTGGTGTCAGCACGGTATGCGATCCCTATCAGCCGCTGGAGGCAAAACTCGAGCTGACACGAAAATGCATCGAGCTGCTGTCAAGGTGCGGCTTTCCCGTGTCGATTCAGACGAAGTCGAGCTTGGTGCTTCGTGATGTCGAGTTGATCGTACAAAAAAAATTTGATGTTGGGGTGACGATAACCACGATGGATCGCGAACTAGCAAGCAAGTTCGAACCGAGGGCCTCGCTGCCGGATGCGCGCGCCCAAGTGCTTGAGGAGTTCTCGTCGCGTGGCGTGGAGACGTGGCTCTTCCTCGGACCAATTATCCCTGAGATAAACGACAGCGAGGATAACCTAAGGCAGGTCATCGAGGTCGCCCACCGAACTCGCAGCGAGCTCATCTACGACAGGCTCAACCTGAAGTGTTGGGTGCTCGATAGGCTCGCGCCAGTGCTCGAGGAGGAGCGCCCCGGCTTTGCGGAACGGCTGCCTGATCTCATCCGGGAGCAATCGGAGAGCTGGCGCAAAATCTGCTCGACGGTAGAGTCGATCTGCAGCGAGCTTAGGGTGCGGTGTGAGCCTGCATTCCCCAGCTGGCCAAGCGCGTTTTAAAAAGTGGAGCCGCCGGTGGGGGTCGAACCCACGACCTATCGCTTTCTTGCCGAGTTACGAGGCGATCGCTCCACCACTGAGCTACGGCGGCCCGAGTAAAATTTACGCGCCAAACACTTTAATCGTTTCTAAATAACTGCGCTAGGATTTGAATCCAATTTCTTTCTCAATCTGCTTCAGATAAACTAGCATGAATTTATGTCGCTTCTTTGCAAGCTTTTTTGCTGTCGCGGTGTACATCCTGTCCTTAAGTTCGAGGAGTTTCTCATCGAAGTGGCCAATCGTCCCCTGAAACGACCTCGAGGTTTCTCCTCCGAATGCTGAGGCCCTATACACTCCTATCGCCCCCATAGCATCCAGCTTGTCCGCATCCGAGAGGACCTTCGCCTCAAGGGTCAGGGGCTTCTCCCTCGTCTTGAACCTGTGTGTTTTTATGACATCGGCGATTTCGGAGACCTTGGCTCGCTGAAGGCCTAATCCAAGCAAGATCCGCTCGGCTTCCCTAGCGCCCTTCACAGCGTGATTGCCCCGCCCCCCGCTGCGGGCGATGTCATGGAGTAGGGAAGCTATTTTGAGGACTTCGAGGTCTCCCCTTTCCTTCCTCCCGATAAAAACGCATAAATCGTGTACCCTCCTCACATGATCCCAGCCATGGCACCCATAGTGCCTCGTTCTCCGCTTGGCGATTTTTCGAATTTTTTCAATGATATTATTTTGAACCTGCAAATCCTCACCTAAATTTACTTCTAAAACGTTGTCCGTTAAGTTTTCTGTTCAAAATCTGGCGCCGGGGCAGGGATTTGAACCCTGACGACCCAAAGGGTCAACAGCTCTCGAGGCTGCCGCATTACCTGACTCTGCCACCCCGGCTCATGTAAAACTGTGCTGTTTTACCCTTAAATTTAAACCAACTACACCTTACAGAAAGTCCGCAAGGCTGAGCTGACGGTGGGCGTCGCTCTCGAACACCGATTTTATATCGCGCTGCACCAGCCTTAGGCGCTGCTTGGTGTAATCGCTCGACTCGTAATCGTGCGCTATTTGCATTGCAACCTGTAGGTACTTCTCGACGCCCCCTCGCGTGACCGTTAGGATGAGCTTCCCCCCGCACCGCGTGCATTGGCCTATTAGCGGGACGCGGCGATATTTTGAATTACAGCTCGTGCACCTGAACTGCTGGCTCGCGAACGCCCGCAGGTTCCCCTTCAGGTCGGGGATGAAGTGGTGCTCGATGAGCCGTTCGGCGACATCCCGTTCGTCTACCGCCCTAATCTTTCTGGCTAGCTCGAGCTGCGCCGAAGTCTTCTGCTCCATCGTTTCAAGTGTCTTGTAGCGGCTCGTGTGGGGGCCGGCTGCGATGTCGCCCGTGTCGAACGAAAACTTCAGCCCCGCGTACTGGGCTTCACCCCCAAGCCCCCGCTCGACGGTCTCCATGAGCTGCGCCAACTCGCTCGGGCTCGCATAGCGAAGCGTGGCTTCATAGAACTCGAGTGGGTAGCGCTCCATCACGTCCATGTTATACGCCTCCTTGTCGATCTCGCGGGGGTCGATGCGGGTGTTCAGGATGAGCGGGGCGTCCATCATCCCCCCACGCTTCGAGGGCAGGAATCGCTTGCTGAAGTTGAGCAGAGCATCGAGCAAAAGTATGACTGTATCTTCGTCCCCATCACAGTCCCTTCTTTTGGCCGCATGGAAAAACGGGTGCGCGTACCCAACGTTCACATCTGCGAAACCTATGATGCGCCCAACGATTCCCACTGATGTATGCGGCGCTAAACCGATGACCAAGTGCCCCGCCAAGTCTACCGGCCAGCTCGCGTTGTAGTACGGCTTCAACCCATAGAACTTCTGAAGCAGCTCGTCGACGAACTTCGACACGCGGAGCAAATACTCGGCGCACGCGTTCGAGAGGATGATGTCCTGCACCTTAAGCTCAACAAGCTGGTCATCCCGCTCCAGTGGCTCACCCTCGCAATCCAGCTCGTAGCCCAGTTCGCGCAGCCGTTCCACATACATGCTCACCTCCCGCGGCCTGAAGTGGGTGAGTGGGACATCTGTGGCGTCGAATCGCACGGTGCCGTCCTTGAATACGTAAACGCGGTGCTTCGCCCGCAGGATTCCCTTCTCGATGGGCTCGGGAATTTTATGGGCGCTCGTCATACCTCTGACGCCCTTGACCTCTGGTGGCGCTTCCTCCTGCAATCGCTGCAGTGCCTCGTCGAAGAGCGGCTTCAGCTCGACCCTCCGCCGGTCGAAGTACTCCGTGCGAACGTTGCACGCGAGGCAACGCTCTTCATTTGTCGGTCGCTTACAACGGGGGCACGCCCGTACGTAATTTGCGATCGTCCCACACTTCGGGCATTTTCGGGTGAAGCCGATGATTCCGCACTTCGGGCACTCCAGTCTCGCCACCTCTACATAGATTTCCCCGCGCTCGGCCGCCTTCACCACGCTACGCGTCGCCCCGCCACGCAAGCTGACAGGGAAAAGCACGTGCACCGGAGGTTTCATCAACCGTGGGTTTGCCTTCTCCGGCCTGCCCATCCTGCACCCTATGCGCGTTGGGGCCTTCCGCCTCACGGGAAACCCAGCCAGAACCTGAACGATCTCCATGATATCCTTCGACGGATTTTTGTGCAACGTCTCCTCGAGGCGCTCGCTGGTCAAACGCTGCCCATCGAGCAGGCCCAAACACCTGCACAATGGCAGAGCGTTGCCCTCGATCAAGACGCGTTCATCCTCGACCCTATGCGGCACTCCAAGGGCCTCGAGCACTCGCTTGGGTGTCTGATTTAGGACCAAACGAAGCCCCTTGAGCTTGCCATCCTCGAACTCCGGCTCGCCTCCAGTTAACCAACTGCCCAGTTCCCGGAGCTCCTCGATGCAGATATCATGAAAAAGGTATGTGTACGCAGGGTGGAGTGGAACCACGAGTTTCTCAGATAGTTCCACCGCCAGGGATGGGGTGGGCTTCGGATATGGGGGTGAAAGGTATGGGGATAAGTCCGCGTCGAATTTCTTCCCCGCCAGCGCCTTTTCGACCTCTTGGGCCCACCACTCCTCGCAGTAACCGGCTGGCATGAGCGGGTGGTTGTTCTCGAGAAACTCGCCGAAACCTATGAGGATGTCCCCAAGCGACAAGATCTCGTCGACCCGATCCCTGAGCTCAAGTGCTTGCTCGACCGAATTCACCTGAACCATCGAGCCGTCGTTGAGTTTGATAATCGGCCCTTCGATCGAGTCCGCGGGCGTTACAGCGCCGCTCTTACCTGGGCGCTCCATCTTGAGCTGGGTCCCAACCGCTATGAAATCGTCGCATATTGTCATCGCCGCTGGGTGGACGCCTACCGCAGCTATGCCCGTATTCCTCGCACGCCCGTAGCGAAGCCTGAACCCCCCCTCCCGGCTCGGGTAAGAAAAAACGGGCCTGCCAGCGATTACCTCGTCCAGATACTTGTCCCCTTTTGGGTAAGCCAACACAGCCTCCTCTGCCTGCACCTTGGAGATTGACTCGGAAAGCCAGCCCCAGCCGTCGATGTTCAACTTGCTCACGTACTTTATTATCTTCGGCGCCTTCTGCAGAACTCCCTCCACCAAGGCCAAGACCGCTCCTCCCCGGACGAAGTTGTGCCCTATCCGCTCGAGGTCGCGGTAGGCTGTTACTGAGATATCCCGTTCGGTCGGTTCGCCTGTTATCTCCACCGGAATATTGCGCACGGCGGCGCGGATGTCGTCAGCGGACGGGGGGGTGTATTGAAGGTGAGCGATATCGGTAGCGTAGAGGTCTGCCTCCTCTACAAATCGCTCGATCTCGTTATCGGTCGGCTTATAGGGGCCAAGATACAGCTTTCGCCGCACAAAGTCCCCAGTTAGGACGGCAAGCGCAGTTGCTGTGCCCCCCGCCGACCTGATCGGGCTGGCGAAGTAAAGCGCGAGGTAGGGTGAGCCATCAAAATTTTTTCTTATCCCAACATGAGTTATACCCTCGAGCGGCGCTATCACAATTCCCTCGGTTATTATCGCGAGCGCCGTCCGGACTGCCTGCTCCGCCGCCTGCTGCTCTTGAAATCCTCCAAAGTGGCCGTCGACAATCATCTCGGCTATTTTTAGACTCAGCTCCTCCCGTGGCATCTCCTTCTCGAGCTCGCGTATCACCTCCGCCACGCCGGATGGTCCAACAAGTTTCTCGACCCTCGCGGCGAGGTCTTCGGCCCGGGGGATTTCCAGTTCCAGCTCTGGGTCGTAGCCCAGCGCCCGGGCCTTCTTGGCTATCTCATAAATTTCATCGATTTGCCGCTCGAGTTCTTTGAAGTAAGCCTTCATTTCCTGAGTGGCGACTATCATCTACCCACCAAATCCCCTAAATTCTAATCTGAATTTTTTCCGTGCTTAATCACCTTGAGCGCGGGGGCTGAGCAGGAGGCAAAAAATTCTCTTGCCGAGGAGGATTTTCTACCTTCGTATCAGGTAGCGCCCGGCCCCCGCTTCGCTCTGTTAATGTTTCCCACCAATCCAGAAGCAAATCCGCAGCTTGAGCGAGTTCACGCAAAATGTATCACCCTCGCCTGGTGGGTTTGTAGATCGATGACGGGCACGATTCCTGGCGTGGGCTTCACCCCAAGCCGTCGCATGTAAATGGTCGTCTCTTGAAAGGTTCCCGAGTTAACCACTTCCACGTCGCGATACCGCTCGTACCCGTAAACGTGTATGTGACCGCAATGGAATACGTCAGGCACCTCCTCTATCACGAGGTAATCCTGCTCCTCCGGCGATATCGCCGTGCGCCCTCCATAGATCGGGGCGAGGTGCCGCTTCTGCAGGAGTTTGACCATCGGGGGCGTGGATTTCTGCCGGTTCAGCCCAGGCATCGTCGCTATTAAATCGTCGAAGCTCCTGCCGTGATAAATCAGAAAATTAACACCATGAAGGGATACCCGTGCTGGATTCCCGACCATGACCGAGTTCAGGTCGTGAATGCCTCCCGCTATATCCTTTTGGATCGATGGCTGGGGCTCGGAGGGGCGCACGGCATCGTGGTTCCCGGGCGCTATGATGATAGTGATGTGCTCGGGCACCTGGGCCAAGAGCTTAGCCGCGGCATCGTACTGCTTGATGACATCGTTGATAAGCAACTCCTCCTCCTGCTGGGGATAAATCCCAACCCCATCGACTATGTCGCCTGCGATTACCAGGTACTTGACCCTGCTCGCTAGCTCCTGCTGCTGGGCGTTGCCCGCCTCACCCCGCAACCAATTCACAAACTTCATGAACGTATCTTCGAGAAACATCTCGCTCCCGATGTGCAGGTCCGATATCAGCGCCGCGCAGGCGGGATCCTCAGCGCGGGAGAACTCGTGTGTGGTGGGCAAGTCAGGCCAGATGATGTCCCTGACTAATAACCTGGGGGCGCGGTCTCCGCTCCGCACATCCCCCACGACCCCAACTATCTCATCCACGACCACTTCTGCCGCCTTTCGCATGAGTTCCCTCCGGCCTTTGAAGACCCACGCCGATACCCGACCGTTCAAATCCTCAATCTCTAAAACCACGTGCCCCCCCGAGGTCTCCCGCTTATCTGAGACCATCCCGATCACTTTTACCAAGGCCCTGTCCCCGAAGCTCCTCAAATTGCTGATCGGGACCACATCGTGGAGATCCACGCGCTTTCGGAGGATGCGGCTTAAGCGCTCATAACGGTCCCTGAACACGTTCACGAAGTCCTTCAGTCCCCCCTCTGTGTAGCTCCGCCCGGTGATGTCCCTAAGCACCTTGACCCGGGGCTCGAACTCGCCGGCTTTCGGTTTGAATTTGGTGCGGGTAAGCTCGGGTAATTTTTCTGTAGCTTCCCTAGCTCTGGGCGCCTCCCCTGCTTCAGGCAGGCCGGGTTCGAGTGGGGGAACCGCGGGCGTGGGGCCTGTTTTAACGCCTACCTCTTCCAGAATTTTTGTGATAAGATCGGCCGTTACCAGAAAGGGTTTGCTCTCCATTTCCCTGATGCTAACTAGCACTCGCTCGGCTGCGGACTCAATGTCCTCCCGCCTCCGCAGCGCATCGAGCGCGCCCGGCGTCAGCTGCATGTCTGCATCCATGAACTTGCGAACCAACGAAGTGTCGTCCATAAAACCCCCTACACGAGCGTCAGCTGCCGCGGAAGTTGGAGTGATTCGATGCTGTCGATGGGATGCTCCTCCTGAACTGCCGCCCTCGCCTGAATCGGCGGGATGCTTAGCGTTATCTCCTTGGTCCGCCCGTAGCGACCCTTGCTGATGATCTGAGCGTTGATGATCCCTAGCATGTCGAGTTCGGAAATCAAATCGCTGACGCGGCGCTGCGTTAGCACATCCAACCCGCTCTGCCGGCATAGCGCGCGATAAACAGCGTACACATCGCCCGTCACTATCTTGCGGGAGTTCCTCTCCGTCAAGAGCACGACGCTGAAGAGCACTAATTTCGACTGCGAGGGCAACGTTCGAACGACCTCCACCATCTTGTCCTTCTCCATCTTCTCGAAAGCCCGTCGGACATGGGTCACGGTGGCCATCTCCACGCCCTCGCGCTCGGCCAGCTCGCCCGCGATACGCAGCAAGTCGAGGGCCCGCCTGGCATCGCCGTGTTCCCTCGCCGCGTGGGCTGCGCAGAGTGAGATCACGCCGTCGCCCAGCACGCCGTCAACGTAACTCATCTCCGCTCGCTTCTCCAATATGTCTTTGAGCTGAAGCGCGTTGTAAGGGGGGAAAACTATCTCCTCCTCGCTGAGGCTGCTCCGAACGCGGGGGTCTAGGTAGTTCATGAAGTTCAGATCGTTTGAGATACCCACGATACTCACTTTTGCTTTTATCAGGTCGGAATTCATGCGGGTCAAATTGTAGAGGACTTCATCACCGCTCTTCAACACTAGCCTATCGATTTCATCCAGTACGATCACCGCGAGCTGTGGGTCGTGATCGAGCGCCCTGAAGAAACATCGATAGACTTCATCCGTCGGCCAGCCCGTCATCGGGACGCTTTCGGGAAAACCTAGGGAATTCACGTACTCCCTGCCGTAGCGCTCCCTGAGCTTATCCAAAAAGGTGTTCGCGAGCGTCGCGAGAATTCGGTACTGGGTGTTGACGACCTCGCAGTTCAGATAAACTGGCTCAACCATCCGAGGCGCGTGATCGCTAACGCGCTTTAGCTCCTTCACCACATGCTTCACGCTAGCCGTCTTCCCTGTCCCCGTCTTACCGTAGATGAACAGGTTCGACGGCGTCTCCCCTCTTAGGGGGGCCACGAGTATCCGCGCGAGCTGATGAATCTGCTCACCCCGATGCGGTAGTTCCTCGGGCGTGTAGCTCGGTCGTAGATACTCCCGGTTTTTGAATATCGGCTTCGACACCAACAGCATGTCGAACAGACCTTCCGAACTCATTTTTACCCACCTCCTCTCCTGCCTTCTCAAGGGACTCATTCAACCGCTTGCTCCAGCCATCGAGCGTGGCAGCCAAGCGATTGATCAGGAACCGCTCTTGGGGCGGTAAGGGACCAGCTCCCTCTGGGGAAAGTGCCAACCGAACCAGCTTTGGAATCCTGACTTCCATCAGGGCTGAGACTTGGGTCTGGATCTCCTCGACTTTCCCGTGCTCTCCGGCCGCCCGTGCAAATGCGATCCTTTGAGCGACCGACGAATAAAAATCATCTGGAAGGGGTGTGAGCTCAGATTCACGCTCCTCCGCCAAGAGGAGCTTCCGGAGTTCCACCGACGTGAGTTTCTGGAGAGGCTCCACGAACCCATGACGCTCGAGGACCGCGGCCTCCCACGTCTCAAGCTCCGTTTCCTCTCCCTCCGCCAGCGGGCCCAGCTGCCTGCCCACCAACTTCATCGCCGGTAAATCCTCAAGGACCCGAACGCGTTTCATTTACTTCACCGCTCTTGTGACCATGCCCTGCTTCGGCTCGTACAGGTGGCCCCTAATTTTCTCTTGATCGATTAGCTCTTCCACAAACGATTGTCTGATCCCCTCGGACCCGGCGATGCGGATTATTTCCTCGACCGGCGCCGCCCCGCCGTACTGGCCCTCAAGCTCCTTAATGATATCCAGCACGCGGCGGATGTTATCGCGCTGAGATTTGGCCTTGCCCGTCATGAGCACGTCGATATCTAGTTTTCCCGTCTCGGTGTCGATCCCAGCCTCCTGCAAGGAGCGCTTGACGAGATTGATCGCACGGTTTGCGTCCTCAACGGTCACGCGATCGCTCAGCCGCATTCGAGTGTTCGCCTTCGTCAGCCGCACGATGGCCTCGAGTTGCCTCACTGTGATCGGGAGAGGTGCCTCGCCTCGCTCGGCTACCCTCCTCCAATCGACGAAGAAATCCTCGATCGTCTTCATGGCTTCCTTGTCATCAAATTTCGGATCGAGGTTCTGGCGCGCGTAGATGATGATCTTGCGTAGGAAATCCAAGTGGAGGGGCGGCTTGACCACTTTTGTGGGGGCGCGGTGCAGTTCTAAAATGTGGTGGGCCATGGTCCGATCTCTGTCGGCACGCGGTTCGTCGCGCATGATGAAGATCAAGTCGAATCTCGAGAGGATCACGGGGTCTAGGGGGACTTGCTGTGCAATCGTGAGGTTCTTCTCAAACCTGCCGTATTTTGGGTTGGCTGCCGCGAGCACAGCGGTGCGGGTGTTGAGAGTTGCGATGATGCCCGCCTTGGCCACGCTAATCGTCTGCTGCTCTAACGATTCTAAAATCGAGTTTGAATCCTCCGGTCTCATTTTCTCGAACTCGTCGATGCTGGCTAAACCGCCGTCCGCTATCACAAGGGCCCCAGCCTCGAGGGTCCACCCACCACTTATCTCATCGCGGACTGCCGCAGCCGTAAGGCCGGCACCCGTGGCCTTCATGCCGGAGGTGTAGAGGCCGCGGGGAGCGACGTTCGCGGCCCACTTTAGGATTTGACTCTTCGCAACACCTGGGTCACCTGTGAGGAGAACATGGGTGTCGCCTCGAATTCTCGTTCCATCTCGCAAATCGATTGCCTCGCAGCCGAATAGCTGTAGCGCGATCGCCTCCTTGATTGCGTCATACCCATAGATGCTCGGAGCAATTGACTGGATGATCTTGTTTCTGATCCAAGGGTCCTTCGCAAGCTCCTTAATTTGGGCCTTGTCCTCTGAGGTCAGCTCGGCCTCCTCGACACCCTTCTGCAGGACCTCGATGTGGCTGATAAATAATATTTTCCGGAACGTCTTTTTACGCTCCTGGTGTCTGCCCTCCTGAAAGACGCGCAGCACGCCCGTCAACATCACATGGTTCCCCGGCACCGCCTTGTCGACAAAATCGTCTCTGACTATACCATCCAACCTTCTGGGCATCCGCCCGCCGCGCAGCTTCTCGGGGGGCTCCTGTATGCACAGGCTCTGCCAGTCGCGGAACTCCGAGCTCTCGATTAAGAGGTCGAACGGGCCCCTCCTGCCGCAGTTGGGATTTTCGCACACAAGAGGCTCCCTGAAGAACTCACCAACCTGAAGTACCCTATTTTCCTCACCACAACGCCTGCATTTGAATACCGCCTCTGTCGCCTCAGGCTTCACCTCGCCCGACCGCGTCAGAATCCCCTCGACCTGGATGAACTTGCCCACGTGCCCAGCGCGGATTTTGCGGATCTCTATTGTTATTGTTTTATCGAGTCCCATCACGCGCAAACGCATTCCGGATAGCTTCGTTATCCCCTCTAAGATCTCGTCCGCCGTGTCCAGGAAATTTATTGGATTGTCAAGCAAGCTTTTTGCGAGTTCCATGTCAAACTCCAAGAGCCGGTCGAACGCGATGATGAGCGATTTCTGCCCCTTCCCCGCTATCCTGCGCAGCTCCTTGAGAACCTCCTTGCGGTGTAGGAACTTTTCTAGCTTTTCCTTAGCCTTCGGCTCCAAAATTTCTCACCCCAACGACAGCGGCGAAATGAAGAGGTCGTAAAACGTATTTAGGGAGTGTGGTGAAAATTTTGAACTTTGAGTTTAAAGTCTGAGAAATTTTTGCACACATCCTAAAATTATCTATGTCACAATTTTTCACCTCCGGAAAACTGGGTGCACCAACGCTAAACGGCAGGTTTGGCACTCTTATTTGAATACGCACCCTTGTTCCCCCAATAAAACCTAAAAGAAGATTTTTTTGAAGTCATTTTTGGGGAGAGGTCACCGAAAGTATTCCTAATCCCAAATTCCCCGATTTACACAGTTTATTTTCAAAATAGCCTTAAAATAGCGAATTTTCTGTAAAACGCCATTTTATCTTCCGAGTTCGAGTGGAAACAGTCGAAAACAGTGGAAATGTAGGTCTAAAAGCTTCGAGTTCTGGGGTTAAGTTCCAATTTTAAATTTTGGAAAACGCCTTTTTGTGGACTAGCGTATTTTCATGTATTCGTAGGCTTCAGTAGCCGACTCAAAACAATAATGAACCCGCTGATAATCGCGCCTGAACTCGGCCACACCGGCTGCGACGCGCTTGGTTTCCTCCCCATCTATGACCACCCGCTTGATAAACTCCGCTATTTCCTCCATTTGACGCTCCTTCATGCCGAGTCGCGTCACCTCGGAGGTTCCCAGCCTTATCCCGCCCGGGTTTTTGTAGTGTCGCCCCTCGCGGATGTCCCAGGGTAGCAGGTTGCGGTTGAGCACGATGTTGGCCTTCTCGAGCCGCTGTTCCAAAGCCCCCCCATCCCCGTACTTGGTGATGTCGACGACAATCGTGTGCGAGGCCGTAAAGCCCAAATCTGGACACAGAACCGCCATACCCTGGTCATAAAGCGCCTCACCTAAAGCCTTGGCGTTTTTCACTATCTGTGCGGTGTACTCCTTCCCGAACTCCAACATCTCCGCGAGCACCACGGCTACACCGGCGACCGCATGCAGGTGGTGGTTGCTCACGACCCCCGGGAAAACGGCTTTGTTTATGGGCTCCGCTAGCTCCTTCGTGCACAGAATCATGCCGTGCTGGGGCCCTGGAAGGGTCTTGTGGGTGCTGCAAGTCATGACCTCCGCCCCTTCGCGCAGGGGGTCCTGGAACTGCCCACCCGCGATCAACCCCGCGACGTGAGCGGCATCGTACAGCACGCGCGCTCCATGTTCACGCGCCACCTCGCTCAGCTCCTTGACGGGGTGCGGGAAGAGGAACACGCTTCCACCGAAGGTCAGGAGTTTGGGCTTGACCTCGGCGATGCGCTTCGTCGCGGCGTCCACATCAATGTTCATGCGCTTTTCGTCAAGGGGGAGGTATTCTATTTCTAGCCCATGGACCGCCCCTGCCGTTCCCCCAAACTTCTTCTTTCCCATGCTGATGTGGCCGCCTGAAGCGATCGAGATGCACATCATGGTGTCGCCTGGGTTTGTGAGGGCCGTGTAGACCGCTAGGTTTGCGGTGAGCCCCGAAACCGGCTGAACGTTCGCGTGCTCAGCTTTGAAGAGTTTACGGGCCAGCTCCATCGCGAGCAGCTCTACTTGATCGATGTAAATGCACCCAGCGTAGACCCGCTCCCCCGGCCAGCCTTCGGCATAGCGGTTCCCCAAATCGCTGGTAAGGGCTTCTCGAACCGCTGGTGAGGGAACGTTCTCGCTGGCTATAAGTGGTATGACTGTTTTGAACCACTCGTGATGCTTTTGCAAAAGCTCCAAAGTGTGCTCGTAAGCTTCTCTTGCCCGCATCAGACCCTCCCCAGTTCCTTGAGAGCCTCCTCGTAGCTCAGGGCCACACGGGGGCGCTCCGCAACTTTCATTGCCTCTTCGGGGTCTTTAAGCATGCATCCCGTCGCCACGCACACCACGCACTCGTCCCACTTGACGGCTCCCTGACGCACGAGCTTCTTGAGTCCTGCAATCGTGGACGCGCTGGCAGGCTCCACCCCTATTCCCTCCAAGCGGGCCATCAACTTTTGGGCCTTGATAATTTCTTTGTCGCTAACCGCCTCGGCAGTGCCCCCTGAAGTTCGAATCGCCCGAATTGCCTTTGGACCGTTCACAGGGTTGCCTATGCGAATCGCCGTGGCTATCGTCTCGGGTCTTTTAACGGGTTTGAATTTGTCAAGTCCCCCCTTGACAGCGTCGACAATCGGCTTCGCCCCTTCAGCTTGGATCCCCATCATCGCCGGGATCCCCTTCGTCAGCCCGACCGCGTCGAACTCGAAGAAGCCCTTGTAAATCGCCCATATGTTGGCGCAGTTCCCCATGGGGACTACCACGCGGTCTGGCACCTTCCACCCGAGTTGATCGGCGATTTCGAACCCTATCGATTTCTGGCCTTGGAGCCTGAACGGGTTTAGGGAGTTTAGGAGGTAGATGTCCTTCCGCTCCTCGCATATCCTGCGCACGAGTGCAAGCGCTTGGTCGAAATTTCCTTTAATCGCTATCGTGCGAGCACCGTGAACGAGTGTCTGGGCGAGCTTGCCGAGCGCCACCTTACCGCGAGGAAGCAGAACCACACATCTCAACCCAGCCTTAGCCGCATATGCTGCGAGCGAAGCCGAGGTGTTGCCCGTCGAGGCACACGCGACGGTTCGGGCTCCAAGCTCGAGCGCCTTCGTGACCCCAACCGTCATCCCCCGATCCTTGAAGGAGCCCGTTGGGTTAGCCCCCTCAAATTTCACGTAGAGCTCCCGGATCCCGACCTCGCGGGCGAGACGGTCGCAACGGTAAAGGGGCGTCCCTCCCTCACCTAGGCTGACGATTTTCGATTTATTCAAGATAGGTATGAATGTGCGATACTTCCAGACGCTCGGCGTCTCGGCCCTCAAGCGCTTGCGATTGAGCTTTCGCTTCAGCTCGCTCGGCTCGAACTCGATCTCAAGCAGGCCTCCGCATTTTGGGCACGTGTAAAATCTCTCGTGGATCTTGAACTTGCTGCCGCACTCGATGCACTCCAGCCGCAAGTCTAGCCCCCGAGCGTTCGATGGATGTCTATCAGGTCACCAAGCAATGAGCTGGAAGTCTCCTTCGGTCCCGCCCCGAAGCCCGTAATCGAGATCTCCCGCGCCAAATCAAGCTCAAAAGTCACCGCGTTCAAGGTGCCGCCAACGGCAAGGGGGTGCCCAAGGGGAACCAGCTTCGGCCCCACCTCAAGCGAACCGCGTTTTGCAATGCCGATGAGCTTTATCGTCTGCCCTGCCTCCCGAGCCAGCCGAATCGCCTCGGGCCGAACCCGTTTGATGCCCGCCACCTTGACGTCCTTGAGCCTCGCGTTCATTCCCAGCAAGGAGTTCGCTAGGATGGTGATCTTGCATGCGGTGTCGATGCCCTCGATATCGAGCGTCGGATCCTTCTCGGCTACCCCAAGCTCTTGGGCCTCCCGGAGGACGACCTCGAAGGGGGCATCCTCCCTGCTCATGCGCGTGAGGATGTAGTTTGTGGTGCCGTTGAGCACGCCTCTGATCTCACGAATCTCGTTCCCGGCCAACAGCTCCTTCGCGAGCCCCACCACCGGCACGGCTCCGCCCACCGAAGCGGAATACCTGAACTCCACGCCGCATCGTCTGGCCAGAGAGTCGAGCTCCCCGAATGCGACCACGAGGGGGCCCTTGTTCGAGGTTATGACGTGCTTCCTAGCCCACATCGCGCGCTTGATGTGGGTTAGTCCCGGCTCTCCCGTCTTGATGTTGGTCGGCGTGAGTTCGTAAACGACATCGGCCTCGACCCCCTCGATCACCCGAAGGGCGAGCTTGCCCCGCTTCCCGCCCTTGTATGCAGCCACCGTTCCCGCTTTCCCGGCGACCTTGAGCAGCCTCGTTAAATTGAGCCCCTTCTCATCAACCGCGGCGCCGAACTCGTCGACGGCTGCAACCACGCGCGGGATCAAACCGTGGCTCCTGCGGAGGAAACTCGCCTTTTGAATAAGGGCGCGGCTAAGCCCCCTGCCCAAGTTTCCGAACCCAACGAGCACTAGGCGCATTTACCCCGCCTCGAGCGAAGCTATTAGAAGCAACTTTTTTCTGTCGGCTATACGCTGTAGGTTGGAAATCGCTAAGCTCGCGCGCTTCTCATTATCGGTCGTGATCGTCATTCGGGCCGCTGATTCTTGACCTAGCCCGCCCATCGCGAGGCTCAAATCAGACACCCCCACCCCCCTGAGGGCGCCCAGACGATCGATCGTGTCCCGGATGTCGGTGTGGGGACCTATCAACAAAGCCGTCGTCCTCACGGCACCCTCTCGCTCCCCGAGCTGGGTAACCCGCACTCCCCTCGCCCGAAGCGCCGCTAGAATTCGGTTGAGCCTCGCCCGATCGCCGACTTCGAAGATCAACATGACCGGAATTCGTCCGAGCGGTGTCTTCCGCTCGCGCTGGTGCATGATGCTTTGAATGTTCCCCCCGAAGCGTGAGATGGGCTCGAGCGCCTTGAGGAGCTGCCCGGGGACATCCTCGAGCTCCATCATAATTCTTACCAGCAATTCCTCACCCCATCTTCATTACCTAACCCTTGATGTGAAAGCCCGTTTCAACTGAGGATGAATCGTCTTAAATATTGCTTGGGAGTGTCATACGAACAATTCAAAGTTGGAGCAATTTGTCCAAGAGTTTGTAACCCTCTAAAATGCCAAATGATCCCCTCTTAGCTGAAGATTCATCGAAGGATTTCACCGCATCTCTCTGATCCCCCGTCGAGTAAATCGCGAACGGCACGGGGTCTGAGACGTGGTTCCTAACCTTTATCGGCGTTGGGTGGTCGGGCAAGATCGAGATGGCGTATTCATCTTTTAACCCATCCAATATTTTTGCGAGAAGACGAGAATCGATATTTTCAATCGCTTCAATTTTCCTCTCGACATCGCCCGCATGCCCGGCTTCATCCGGCGCCTCCACGTGGATAAAAACCAAGTCATGATCCTCCAAAGCCTTCAACCCAAACTTGGCCTTATTCTCATAGTTTGTGTCATAATAGCCGGTGGCCCCTGGAACCTCGAGCTTATTCATACCGGCGCATACCCCCACGCCTTTAACTAGATTTACGGCCGACACGATGGCTCCTTTAACCCCATATTTTTCGGCTAGGGTTTCCATCCTCGGCTTTTTCCCCTGCCCCCACACCCAGATCATGTTGGCAGGTTTTCTCCCCCTTTTTACCCTGGTGATGTTTGTCGGGTGACTTGAGAGGATTTGTTTAGAACTCAGAATCATCTCATTCAAAGTTTTTGCAACTTCGTTGTTCTTCGGCTTAACCAGGTGTTCGCTGAGTCTCTCGCCGACGATCCCATGGGGCGGCGCGGTTTTGATTTTATCCGAGCCTCTCGGTGCATTTCTCATTACAAACAGATGACGGTAGCCAACGCCCGTGTAGAAATCGCCCAAATGTCCATAAGCCCCTTTCACCGCGCTTATCAATTCCCGGGCTTCCTCTGTGGTTACGTGGCCGGCGCTGTAGTCCGCTATTATCCCCTTTTCCTCCGTTATCAAGTTACATCTGAAGGCGAGGTCCTCTTTCCCCAATTCAATGTCCATGCCCGCGGCTTCCAAAGGGCCCCTGCAGGTATGGTACTTCCTCGGGTCGTAGCTCAATATGGACATCATCGCGATATCGGTTTCCGGCTCCATCCCCCTCGGGACGGTTTTCAGCAGCCCGTTCCTGCCGCGGGAGGCGATCCAGTCCATATTGGGCTTATCTGCGACCTGCAAGGGGGTTTTCCCTCCGAGTTCCTCTAAGGGATAGTCGGCCATCCCATCCCCAACGACTATGACGAATTTCATTTGCCCCACCCTAGATTGATTACCTCAAATACTATTTTTGATCTTGTAAACTCCCCAGTTTACACATTAAAGTTTATTCACAATAAACAGTCCCCTATTCTGAGGCGGGCAAGAGGTCGTGCCAATTGGGCCTCAGCGGGGATATCGCCTTCGCCTCGGGATCGAGATGATCAACAGCTCCCCTTTCAGCTCGACCTCTCGCTCGCTTGGCGCCGCATCCGGAGGGAGTTCGAAAGCCCCGAAATATGCCTCGCCGCTCGGCTTCCGCGCGATGACCTCGAGCGCGTTGCCAAGTTGCCTTACCTCGACATCCTCCTTTTTGACCCCCGGCACCTGCATCGTGAGCACTACTTCACCGAGGCGCTCGATTTTTCCAACGTTCGTCTCCAGCATCTTGGATATCGGTTTAACCTCCCTCGGTTTCTCGGCGGGCCTTGGCCGCTCCGGCTTAGGCACTTCCACGGGTGTAATTTTAGCTGGGCGTTCACCGATCCGCGTCACCTTGACCTCAGGCTTCCCATCACCGAAATCCCTTATTTCTATCTTAAATCCAACAGCGCCCGGTATTCGCTCGAACTTGCTGTCATCAAACTTGAACTCTTTTCGCATACGCTCGAACTCCCGGTCGAACTCTTTAAAGTCTAGCGGAAAATGCTTCGTCTTACTAAACTCCCGCAGAAACCGCCTGAAGAACTCATCGAATGGGTCGTGCGGCATGGGCTCACCAAAGTCAAGTATTCAGGCTGGCACTTATACTTTAGGAGTGGGCGCGGCGACCCTCGCAGAAAAATTAAAACCACGCTTCGATTATTCCCCTAGCTCCCCGTAGGGCCCCACTTCTGAGTAGATGCACTCGCCGCCCGAGTAGTAGTCGCACTCTGAGCAACACTCGTTCCGGTTCTCGCACTCATCGTACATGTAGCAGTTAGAACAGCACCTTGGCATTCTCCCCCCTCAGGAATTTCTGTTTGATATAAAGCAAACATCGTTTATTCAAGGCTTTCGAAGATTTTAGGAAAGTTTTTATGTAATTAAACCAATTTTTTATTGCGCCGGGAGAGCAAACCGGAAGGGCCCCTAGAATTGATCCTGGTGGATCCCACTGGTAGGGGCCTCAAGCGAGCTGGGCCAGCTCGAAGGGGCCCTGAACAGCAGGCTGGCGGGATTGGTTCAAAAGCGCTCGAAGGGTTGCGGCGTGGAGAACTCGTAAGGGTAATCCGCACGGTCCGTGATGGATCGGAGCGGCGTGGTTCGGCGAGCTGCCCAAAAAGTGGTTCGGGCGGGCTACGTCGTCCGTAGTCATCGAGTTGCCCGCGGCTCTTATCTCGGCGCGCCCTTTGGTAAAAAGTTTAAGGCTGGAGGAACAGATTTTTTCTGGTTGTCATGCCCAAGAAGAAAAGACCCGAGTACGAGCGGAAGCTAAAACTCATCCGCCAACGCATTCTCACGCCAAGCGATGTCGCCAAACGTCTACGAAAGAAATCGAAGAAATAGCGCGGTGTGTATGTGGATGTTATCCGAGAGTTCGACCCCTGGAGCGATCCCCTCTGCACCTGCCCGAAAAAGTATGGGTTCAACCCTTACACGGGATGTCCCCATCGTTGTATTTATTGCTACATCACCTCCTACATCCCGCGAGCTTTTGACTGTAGGGTAAAGAAAAATT
Source organism: Hadesarchaea archaeon (assembly GCA_030615805.1). Classification (GTDB taxonomy): domain Archaea; phylum Hadarchaeota; class Hadarchaeia; order Hadarchaeales; family Hadarchaeaceae; genus DG-33. Next base: position 36,872 of record JAUWYN010000001.1, read on the forward strand.
TGATCGTACGGGTCGAGCGCGATCTCAAACGGGTCGACAAGCGCCGCGTTATAAGCATGTCGAATAGTTCCGACCCATACCCACCGATGGAGGCAAAACTTAAGCTAACCCGCGCCTGCCTCAAGCTCTTCACGCGCGAGGGCTGCCAAGTGCAAGTGATAACGAAATCTAACCTCGTTGCCCGTGACGTCGATTTGCTCTCGAGAATGCGTTGCGTGGTCAGTTTCACCGTAACCACACTCGACCGAAATCTGAGTCGAAAACTCGAGCCGCGAGCGCCCGCGCCCGAACGAAGGTTAAAGGCAATGAGGAAACTCTCGAGCGCTGGCGTGCCTGTGAGCCTGCGCCTTGACCCGATCATCCCCGGCCTAAACGACATCGAGATCGAACGAATCGTCAAAGCTGCTGCTGCCACCGACGCCAAACACGTAACTTCGTCGACGTTTAAACCCCGCCCCGACAGTTGGCATCGCGTTCAGCGGGTTTTTCCTGAAGCCACCGCCAAACTCGCGCCGCTTTACTTCAAACATGGTGAACGACGCCACAACAGTCGCTACTTGCCACGGGAGCTCAGGCTGGAGCTTATGAAGCAGGTTGAGAAGGCGTGCGCCGCCCACGGGCTCACCTTCGCCTCCTGCCGTGAAGGGCTGCAGGAGTTGACGACCGGCGCAAGCTGTGATGGAAGTCATTTAATTTCAAGGAAGGGTCCAAGCTGATTTATTTCAAGACCTTTCCAGTCTTCAAGTACCAAAGGTAAAGATCCAGCTCGCCAAGTGTGAGCCCGAGCTTCCGCGCGAGGTCCTCAAGTGTTTCCTCGATCTCTAGATATCGCCCGCGCGTCAGCGAGCGAGGCACCCCATCGATCAATCCATGTTCGTGCAACACGCTGAGCACATGCCGGTCCAAAATTGCCGCATCATCAAATCCCACGTTGCGCAGGAAATGGCTCGATTCCTTATAGCCCACACCCCTCACGTTCTCAACCAGCCACTCGCGAGCCTGCCGCGCACCCGTGAATCCCTCGATGATATTCTTTATGTCGCGAAATCTGCGCGCCTCGACGATGAAGCGTGCCCGGGTGTTCGGAAATCGGTGTCCCGCAGCCTTTAGCCTGTGCCCGAGTTCCTCGAGCGGGAGCGTCAAAAATCCATCGTTGCCCAGCTCGTACTGAATCTTCATCCCCAGCCTCGCGGTCGAGTTCGCCGTCAGGATGCAGAAGCAAAGCTCCGAGAACCATTCCTCGTTGCCCTTGCGGCCGAGATCTTCGAACTCTCGAATCCTCCGAGCTATGAGTTTGCCTACTCTGCCTCGCCTCAGCTCATTTACCTTGCCCACTAAATCCGCGCTCACCAACTTGCCCCAACTTTATGAGGGTACAAACTGTTTAATGCGTTACCTAGGCTAGGCGATCGCGAGCTTCGTTTGGACCGGAGCTAGCTGCCACGGGCGGGCGTACTTCACCAACTCACGTGCCACCCTTGAAGGTTGCACCCACTCGAACGCTCGCGCGTCGGCTGGGCTGGCACCAAACACGGAAAACTCTGCCACCTCATCTGAGGCAATAGGGACCGAAACCAAGCCCGACTCCGGGTTGAGGCTCATCGGCGCCAGCATTAAGCCTCGCCTCACCCGAAGCTCGGAAAGGAGGCAGGTGTCCGTCCCTCGCTTTATCCTAAGGGGGGAAGAGGCGCCATCAATGTGGATGTTCGACCAGCACTCGGTTAAATAGCTCGCAATATAACCCGTTAGCCCTCGCTGAAGGTCTATCAATGTATCTCCATCTCCCGCCCAGGCCTCGTTGGGGATCGTCTCCAATGGTATCAACAGGTCGAACCCGAGCTGCCCTGAGTACTTGACCCAAGGCTCGGAAACACCGCCATCGGCCAGCGCCTCGATCACCAAGGCCGTCACTGTCTTGGCGAACCTCAGCCCTCCACGCCTCGCCCGCATGGTCCAGACCAAGTCGTGCCCCAGCGGGCGGGAGAAGTCCTGCCCGGGATAACGCCAGTAGGAGCAGTAGAATGCCGTCGCCCTTGAGGCCAAGGCCCGGTCGAATGCCGCTGCCGAGTCCAAGACGATGGGGTGCTCGCTGAGGTGGCGCTGTATGCCCTTGGTGCGGGCGTTGTAAAAAGCGCATTCTCGTTTGCTGCTGCCGTTGCTAGCACGCGCGAAATCTATGATCGCTCGTCTCACGTCCAGGCGCCCGTAGTAGTCCATCTTTTCCCCTCAAACGAGCGATTGGGCGGGCTTTTTAAGCGGTTTTTGAGGAGGGGGGACACCGAAAGTATTGATACTATTGAACTAGTAAAACTAGATTGCTCTTCTCAGTTGGGTCAGGTAGGGCTCAAGCTTGTGCGAGAATTCTTGCCCATCGGTCCAGTCAAGGGCGATGAACCCCTCTGTCACGCGCAGGGCGTGCCGCGCCCGTTCGGCGAGCTCGGGTGCCAACTTCCCCTGCCTGGCCACGGTTAGAAGCTCATCGATTTCGGTGGCGAGCCTCACCCGTTCTCGTCCAAGCACAAGGGGGCCAGCGAGCGCCTCCTCCATCGCGCGTGCTCTGAGCTCGGCGGGTAGGATGGCGTCGAAGCTGTGGAGCTCCATGGGCTGCCACCTAGGATCCGAGAAGAACTCTGCCAAGCGGGGGGCTGCCGCATTCGGGACGGCGATGACGCTTTTCCCAAGCTTGGCGTGGGGGATCGTCCCGAGCAGGCCTTGCGCAACGTGGGTGTAGGTCTTGGTGGAGCCGTCCTTCAGGTCTCGCTTCGTGGAGCTTGAGTACCCGAAGAGCCTGCGGTAGAAAAGCGTCTTGCGGGTGCCGGTGAACTTAATGTCGAAGCTGAAGACCCTCGTAAGAGTCGCTTTTTCTCGCTCCTCCATGCCGACCGACCTACCCCTTGATTTCCACTGCAACTTTATTTAATATTTTTGTCTTTTTATGATACTATTGTAACATACTATTCTATTAATAGCATTCTCAAGTTTTTGTTTTTTCTAGGCCAAACCAACTTTTTCCGGAAATGTGGTAAGTCTGCGCTTCAGGATAAATGATCTGATCTCCACAGGAAATTGAGGGCATGGTGGACGGCAATTGTCCACGAAAGCTTTTAGCCGTTCGACGCGCTTCTTCGAGTGGTGGCAGGATGGAGCGGAGGTTCGACCTCATCACGCGCGGCACCACCGAAGTCATCACTGAGGCCGAGTTGCGCGAGCTCTTGAAGTGCGAAAGGCCCACCGCTTACTGTGGTTATGAGCCTTCGGGCAAGATTCACTTCGGCCACGCGTTGACGGTTCAAAAGCTGGTGGATCTCCAAGCCGCGGGGGCGCGGGTCATCGTCCTGCTGGCAGACATCCACGCCTACCTCAACGCCAAGGGAACCCTCGAGGAGATCCGACGCGTCGCCAAATACAACCAACACTGCTTCATCGCCCTTGGGCTCGACCCCAAACGCACGGAGTTCATGCTCGGTTCCGACTTCCAGCTCAAGCCGGAGTTCTCGCTCGACGTGCTTCGCATGGCCGTCGACACCACGCTGCTCCGCGCCCGCCGTAGCATGGCCGAGATAGCCCGCCACCTAAAGGATCCAAATGTCGCGCAAGTGCTCTACCCACTCATGCAGGCGGTCGACATGGCCCACCTAGGCGTCGATGTGGCGGTCGGGGGCATCGACCAGCGAAAGGTGCACATGGTCGCGCGCGAGAAATTACCAGCGCTGGGTTATCTGAAGCCGGTCTGCGTGCACATGCCATTGCTCCACGGGCTCGATGGCGCCGCCAAGATGTCTTCGTCGAAGGGCAACTTCATCGCTATCGACGACGACCCCGAGACGATCGAGAAGAAAATTGGGAAGGCTTTTTGCCCGCCGAAGGTGGTCAAGGACAACCCGATCATCGAGTACGCCGAGCACGTTGTTTTCCCGGCGCTCGGTGAGCTCGAGGTGAAGCGGCCGTCCAAGTATGGTGGCGCGCTCGAGATAGCTAGCGTGGCGGAGATTCGAAAACTCTACGCTGCGGACAAACTTCACCCCACCGACCTGAAAGTGGCAGTGAGCGAGGCGTTAGTTCGGGTGCTCTCGCCGGTCCGGAAGTACTTCGAGGAGCACCCAGACGCAAAACTCGCGCGGCCTTCTCGAGTCCTTTAGCTTGCGTCAGTAGATCACAAAGTAGATT
>JAUWYN010000061.1 GCA_030615805.1 Hadesarchaea archaeon
TTATAGGAGGTCCTCGAGTTGTGCTATCATTGAGGGAAGGTAGATTCAGAGAGTTTGTGTTTTCTACTAAAAGTCCTGAACAAGTAGTAAAAGTAGTTAAGCAACAGATAGGTGGAATAAAATGAACACCCCTTCGTTCGCACTATCACCTAACACAGCATACACGGCTCACTTCGTTCGCCAAAATTTCGGCTGAGCTGAAACTTCGTATATGCTGGAAACGATAGCTCACGGTCTAATCGTCTCTGTGATTCAAACTTGCCCCACCTAAATGGGATGGCAGGTGAAAAACTGCCGATGATGGTGTCCTAAATAGGACACACGATACCAGCCACTTTTTTATCGCTCGGGCGATGAAATTTTAAGGCACGTGTTCGAGAGAGCTTGGGAGATAGGATGATACTCACATTTGACATGGAAAAAACTATCATACGCACCTTGCTGCAGAAGCTCGGTGCTTCGGGCGAGGAGGCTAACGCCACGGCAGAAGTGCTGGCAGAGGGCGATCTGCGCGGCTTTGCATCGCATGGCTTGCTTCGCATCCCATACATCCTGCGCGCGCTCAAGCGAGGCACGATCGCTGCCAAAGCAGAGGTCAAAGTCGTCCGAGAAACCCCAGCAACCGCGCTCATCGACGGCGGGCACGGTTTAGGGCACTACGTTGCTACGCGCGCGATGCGCCTCGCGATCGAGAAGGCGAAGCAGCAGGGTGTGGCTGCGGTCGGCACTTGCAACTCTAACCACTTCGGGATTGCAGGCTACTACGCCGAGCTGGCGATGCGCGAGGGGATAATAGGCATTGTGACGACGACGACCGATGCGCTGGTTCATCCCTGGGGCGGCGTCGAACCCTTACTCGGCACCAATGCACTTGCGATAGGCCTACCGACCGAGCCCCCCGTGCTGCTCGACATGGCGATGAGCGTCGCGGCTCGAGGAAAACTCGTGAAGGCGATGAAGGAGGGCAAGCCCATCCCCGAAAATTGGGCTATCGACTCCGAGGGAAAGCCGACGACTGACCCAGCGAAGGGGTTGAAGGGTGCCCTAAGTCCATTCGGCGGACCAAAGGGTTACGCTTTAGCCTTCGTGCTCGAGCTGCTTGCCGGCCCCCTCGTGCGTGCAGCTGCAGGTAAAGAAGTTAAGGGAACGCTAGAGCCGGTCGAAGGCTTCTGCACGAAGGGCGATTTCATGATCGCAATCGACCCGAAAGCTTTCGTCGCGCAGGAGGAATTTCGGGCACGGGCACTGGAGTTCATCGAGCAAGTCAAGTCCTCGCGGAAAGTTCCGGGCGTTGGGGAAATAATGGCCCCTGGTGAGCCCGAGCAAAAAGCGCGCGAGCGACGCCTGCGGGAGGGTATTCCGATCGCGGATGAGGTTTGGACCGAGCTCGAACAAATCGCAAAGGAGTTAGGAGTGGATCTAAAAAGCATGTGAAGTCCGAAAGCCCCTTCCAATGAGTCAATATTTGCGGCCGGGCAACGTCTCAACCACCGGTGCCAGCCTTTCGGGATTAGTGGCGCTTGAGATAGGCAATGAGCTCTCTCGAAATCAGCGGCTTGCCCCCGACGAGCGGGAATGTGTAGGGCAAGGAGGTCGATTGGGCTTCGCTTATCTGGATTTCGAGCCCATGCTGCACGGGTACTTCTTCCAATGATTTACCCTCGCTTACCTGCTTTGCCACATAGGTTGCGCCGTCGATCGCAAGTTGTTCCTTGCCTAGGTTTCTCGCGGACGCCCTAGAAAGGGTTTGAGTAAGCAGTTCCCTCGTTCGCCCGAGTGGGGGGTCTTCGCCTAAGATGCCCCCTATGACTATCACCCCCCTACCGCGCATGTCGGTCGGCGATAGCCTTTTTCTCGCGCGGGGATCGAGCACGATGAGTTCGCGTTGTTTGAACAGCTCGCAGGCACGCTTGCGTTCGACCCCCGCAATCTTGACAAGTTTACGAAATTCGCCTCTCTTTTTCACATTGGTTATAAGCAATCTCTTTCGCCCGACGATTTGCGCTGCGTGCGAGTACTCGATGTGAATCCACTCGCTCAGCTTCGGCTCCAAATGTTCGATGACGAAAAGCATGGGTCCAACCTAAAGCCTTCGCAGCATGGCTTTGGCTGCCACAACAAGTGGCTCGATGGAGTCGCTCACCGGCGGGGCATAGCAATATTCTATCTTTGCGAGCTCCTCAACGGTCATACCCTTTTGGATCGCGAGCGCCAACAGGTTCGCGCGTTCGGCTGCGCCTTCAGTACCAAGCACCTGCCCGCCTATGATATTGTGCCCATCGGACTTGACAAGAAGTTTTATGACAATCGGTTCCGCCCCAGGGTAATACCGGGGTCTGCTCATAACTCGAGTTCGAGCACTTATTGGGGCAAGCCCAGCTTTTTCAGCAACCTGAGTCGTCACACCAGTTGAGGCTATCACCAGATCATATGCGCAGGCGACCACCGTGTTAAGCGTCCCTAGATAAGTCGCGTCTCCACCAGCTGCATTGACACCTGCCACCCACCCCATACGTATGGCCGTCGTCGCGAGCTGACTCAGCACGGACCGTTTGGTTATCAGACAGAAATTCTCGGCGCAGTCCCCAGCTGCGTAGACATCTGGAGAGCTCGTGCGCAGATGATCATCGACCTTCACCCCTCCAGTTCCACCCAGCTCGATGCCAGCCTCCTTCGCAAGTTTAACCTCTGGCTTTACTCCCACAGCGATGATTACAAGTTCGGCCGGTAACTCCTCCTCCCCGATCCCGACAGACTTAACAAGCCCCTTACCACGTATCTCCCTCAGCAACTTTCCACAGAGCACCTGAATGCCTTTATCGCGCAGACGTTGGGTGAGTGGGTCCGCCATGTCCGGGTCGAGCATCCCCGGCAACACCGAGGGGAGCATCTCCACCACGCTGACATTTAGTCCACGTTTTCCAAGTGCCGCGGAAGTTTCGATTCCAATGGCCCCGGCTCCGACCACGACTGCATTTTTAGTTCTCTCAAGAGCCTCGATTATCGCTTGCCCATCCTCGACTGTTTTTACCACGTGCACGCCTTCAAGCTCGATGCCGGGGATGGGTGGTTTGAACACATAACTGCCCGTTGCTATAATTAGGGAGTCATACTCAAGGGTCTCGCGCACACCCGTTTTGAGGGACCGGGCCTCGACCGTTTTTTTGCCCGTGTCGATTGCAGTTGCTTCGGTCGCCGTTCGAACATCGACATTTGGCAACATGGGGGCTGGCTCAATCAACTTTTGAATGTTCTCGATTTCACCACCAATCGCAAACGGAATTCCACAGGGGTGATAGATGGCATAGGGGCGACGTTCGATGACCGTGATCTCAGCAGTTCGGTCCACCATGCGCGCGGCCGAAGCTGCGGTTAGCCCCGCGGACTCGAAGCCGATTATCACGATGCGTCTCATTTTTACCCCTTAAGCTCTATCCCGCCTGTTTTTGCACGTTTGAGCATCTCGATGACGGGCAGAGGTTCGCCCGAAAGAAAGCTCACGCAAGCGCCACCGCCCGTGCTGACATGCTTTATCTGCCCCGCGATTCCAGCGGCCTGAGCGGCTGCAACCACGTGTCCGCCGCCGAGGATGGTGAAAGCTTGAGAACTCGCCATCGCGTTGAGTATCTCGAAGGTGCCGTGCTCGAACCCGGCCCGCTCGAAGACTCCCAGCGGGCCATTCGCGACGACGGTTTTCGCGCCCGCGATGAGTTTTAAATATTCCTCCACGGTTTTTCTCCCGATATCGCAGATCGTCAGCTCGGTCGGTAGCTCCTCAAGCGAGAGCTCCTTGGGTTGTCCTTGGGCATTGACGACGACATCGAGCGGCATCTTTATTTTGTCGCCGTGGACATCGAGGAGTCGCTTGGCTCGTTCAATCTCTTTTTCCAAGCCCTTTTCTTTGAGTAGCTCAAGATTTGGCCCACCGAGCTCTCGTCCAGATGCCGGGAGGAAAGTATGCCCCACCAAGCCGCCCGTCAGCACGGAGTCCGCTATCCCCTTGCCGAGCACGTTTTCGATTATATCGAGGGAGTCGTCAACCTTCACCCCTCCCAACACGTAAACACACGGGCGTTCGGGGGAAAGCGCGCGGCTTAATGCCTTGAGCTCGCGCTCCATAAGCCGCCCCGCGTAAGTCGGGAGCAGGGCGCTGAAGCCCACGAGCGAGAGCTGGGAGCGATGAGCGGCCCCGAATGCATCATTCACGAAGAGTTCGACAAGGGGGACTAACGCACGCACGAAGTGGGTCTTCGCCTGTTCCTCCGCGGGACGATTTAGATTTTCCTCGGCGCACAGACGGACATTGTCGAGGAGCAGGATTTCGCCCGGGTGCATGAGCTTAATCGTGTCCCTCGCTGCGGGTCCGAAAACATCAGCGGTGTATTTAACTTTCAGCCCCACTGCATCGCTTAGCTTCTTGGCATGTTTTTCAAGCGTGCCGAAGTCCTTTTCTCCAGG
>JAUWYN010000020.1 GCA_030615805.1 Hadesarchaea archaeon
CCCAAAGGTAAAAACGTTGCCATCGTGACCAGTTCAGGCGGTTCCGGGATTTTGGCCACCGACGCCTGCGAGGAGTTTGGGTTGAACGTGATCGAACTCCCGGCAGATGTGCGCGAAGGGCTCAAGAAAAAACTCCCGCCCGAGTGCATCCTCCGCAACCCGCTTGACCTAACCGGGGGTGCGACCTCCCAGATGTACAATGAAGTGTTGACGGCCTTGGGCAGGTCGAAAGGGGTCGATTCCGTGATCGTGATTGTCGGTGACCCGATGCCCGGCATATCTAAAGTGATAGCGAAGTACCTCTCACGTGGCAAGACCATCATCCCTGTGATGCTTGGGGGGGGGAAGGTGGAGGTTGATGAAAGGGCGAAGCTTCAAAAACTGCATGTCCCTGTTTACCCGAGCCCCCTTCGGGCAGTGTGTGTGCTCTCAGCCTTAACCAGCCACGCACAGTCTTAACTAATCATGATTAAATCTCCTTTGATGAATGAAATAAGAGAGGTGATCTGATGGATGTTATAGAAGCCATTGAGGCGAGGAGGAGTATTAGGAAGTATGAAAAAAGGTCCGTTCCCGAGGATATCCTCCAGAAGATCTTGGAGGCTGGCAGATGGGCTCCCTCGGCCAGCAATGCTCAACCTTGGAATTTCATCGTGCTGAAAGATGAAGGGATTCGAAAGGAGGTGGCGCGCGTTACTACCTATGGAAAGTTTCTAGCTGAAGCACCGCTCGGCATCGCTGTCGTCATTGACCCCCGAGCGTCAACACACCCGGTGGAGGATGGGGCAATAGCCACACAAAACATGCTCCTAGCTGCTCACGCCCTCGGACTGGGCACGTGCTGGATAGGCTCGTATGGATCCGTCCACGAGGAGAAGGTGAAAAAGATATTGGGCATCCCGGAGAACAAGCGATTGCTTTCGCTCATATCGGTTGGATTTCCCGCAGAATCCCGAAAATCTGCACGTGAAGAATTGAGGAAAATTGTATTTATCGATCGCTACGGGAAAAAGTAACCTAGTATCGAAATCCATCACATCGTTCAGTTTTTTCATTTATTTGATTGCACGGATGAAAATGCCAAATGTTAAAACATTTAAGCCCCGCTGCCTTCACAAAAATGAAGGTGACTAGTTGACCGAGTTTGCTGACCTCATCGTCGAGGATGCACCCGGCAAGCGAGTTTTGCTCATGGGCAACGAGGCGATAGCTCGTGGTGCGATCGAGGCCGGAGTTGGGGTTGCCACTTCCTACCCTGGCACGCCAGCTTCTGAAATTTTGGAAACGCTCGCGCTCGCCGCACCCAAGCTGGGTTTTCATGCAGAGTGGTCCGTTAACGAAAAAGTTGCGTTCGAAGTTGCTGCCGGGGCCGCAATCACCGGCGTGCGCGCCCTCACCTCGATGAAGAACGCGGGGCTCAACTGGGTCATGGACATGTTTATGACGTTGGTCTACGGGGGCGTGAGAGGGGGTTTCGTCATCGCGGTCGGGGACGACCCTGACGCCCACTACTCCTCGAATGAGCAGGACACGCGCTTCGCCGCATTCTACGGCGAGATCCCCTGCTTGGAGCCGGCCGACCCCCAGGAGGCCAGGGAAATGACCCGCTACGCATTCGAGCTCTCGGAGCGGCTTGAGCTCCCCGTACTCGTGCGCTCGGTCACCCGCATATGCCACGCCTCAGGTGATGTCGAGTTCGGCAAGATCGAAAAGCCTGAGCGGAAGCCTGTCTTCGACCGACACTGGAAGCTACCCTGGCGCTGGAACGTCTACGGTCCTCCGGGGCCGGTCGAGAAACACCGCTGGCTGCATGGGCAAATGCCGCAGATAAAAAAACTGGTCGAGACCATACCTTGGAACAAGCTCGAGCTGCGGGGGAAGCCTATCTTCGGGATCATCGCCTCGGGGTTAGGGGCGAGCTACGCGCGCGAGGCCGTCAAGATGCTAGGGCTCGAAAACAAAGTGGCCTTTCTCAAGCTAGGCACACCAACACCCCTGCCGGAGCAACTCGTCGGGCGCATGTTGAAATCGGTCAAGTCTGTGCTCGTGGTCGAGGAGGGCGAGCCGCTTGTCGAACTTCAAGTCAGGGGGCTCGCCAAAGACATGAACCCCGATGTCAAGCTCTTGGGAAAGCTGACGGGAAGCATGCCGCCAGTCGGGGAGATAAACACGAATATCGTCGCCCACGCGCTCGCGAAGTTGGTGAAGCGGAAGCTCCCCGCGGACCAGCCTAGGGAGCTGATCAAGGACGAAATCAAAAACCTCGTCACTCCCCGCTCCTCAACCCTCTGCGCCGGGTGCCCGCACTTGGGGAGCTACTGGGCGCTCAAGCTGGCGCTGCGAAAGGTCGGGGGCAAGGTACCCATCGTCAACGGCGACATAGGGTGCTACGAGCAGGGGGGCTACGGTATCGTGGGGAAGGAGTACAAGCTGAGCTTTTCTACCGAGTCCGTGCGCTACCCCATCGATTCACCCTATGAAACCCTCGACACGAACTACATCATGGGTGGCGGCGTCGGGCTGATGCAAGGGCAGTTCCAAGCTGGGTACAAGGATGGCGCGATTGTTGGGGTGGCTGGGGACTCGACCTTCTTCCATGCCTGCATCCCAGCGGTGATCAACGCGGTCTACAACAAGGCTAAAGGCCTCTTCCTCGTGATGGACAACGAATGGACGGCAATGACTGGACACCAGCCGAACCCGGCAACCGGGATAACGGCTACCAAGGAGGAAACCAAGCTCCTGTGCGTCGAAGATGTCGCGAAGGCCTGCGGCGTGGAATTTATCCAAACCGTCGACCCATTTGACCTCAAAACAACAACCGCTGCGATTGAAGAGGCCCTCAAAAGCGACAAGTTCGCGATCGTTGTGGCGAGGCACGTCTGCACACTTCAAGCCCAGCGCCAGAAGAAGTTCGTCGGCAAGCGCATGATCTTCGACCGAGATAAATGCACCGGCTGTAAAATTTGCGTCACCTTCGGCTGCCCTGGCATAATTTTCAAAGAGGGGAAAGCCGGGCTGGACCCGATCCTCTGTAACGGTTGCGGTATGTGCACGGAGGTTTGTCCAACCGGTGCGATCAGGGTGGAAGAATGAAGAAGGAGAAGACCCCGGAACTCAATTTGATTATCGCCGGCGTGGGTGGCCAAGGTAGCATCCGAGCGTCGCACATCGTCGGGATCGCTGCTATCCAAGAGGGCATGCGAGCTAGAGTGGGTGAAACTTTTGGTGCCGCGATGCGTGGGGGTGCGGTCGCGAGCCACGTACGGATAGGAAAGGGGATCTTCGCCCCGCTCATCGCTAAGGATGGGGCCGAGATCGTGCTCGCACTCGAGCCGCTCGAGGGACTCCGCAATGCCGTAAAATTCCTCGCCAAGGGCGGGCTGCTGCTCACGAACACCCACGCTTGGATGCCCGTCGACGTTAACATAGGGCGGGCTGAGTACCCGACCCTAGAGGCGATCAAGGGCGCCGTCGAGAAGCTTGGCGGTGAAGTCGTGGCGATCGACGCGACCTCGCTGGCACAGCAGGCGGGAAACGTGCGGACGATGAACGTCGTCATGCTTGGGGCGCTCGCGGGGACGGGAAAGCTGCCGATCTCCGTTAAGACGCTAAAGGAGGTTGTCCGAGAAAACGTCCCGCCGAAAACCATCGAGGCTAACCTCCGCGCATTCGAACTTGGGTTCAAAACGATTCAATGAATTTATCGCCGCTTGATTTCGTTTTCAATGCGTTGTTCTGGCTTATATGAACAAAGATTTATATGAATACAAATTCATTTAAAATAGATGAGAGCGGTGCAGCAGAAATTTGGCATCTTTGAAAGATATTTGACAATCTGGGTCGCGCTCTGTATAGTCGCTGGGATAGTTCTCGGCAAGCTACTCCCCGAGCTGTCTAAGGCTCTGAGTGAGATTCAGTATGCCCACGTCTCGATTCCTATCGCGGTTTGCCTTTTCTTCATGATTTACCCGATAATGATTCAGATAGACTTCAGGCGGGTCATCCAAGCGGGAAAAACGCCCAAACCAGTTGGAGTGACCCTGCTTGTAAACTGGCTAATCAAACCCTTTACCATGGCGTTCTTCGCCTGGCTCTTCATGTCTGTGATATGGGCGCCGTTCATCTCCCCACAGATGGCCTCTGAATACACAGCAGGCATGATTCTGCTTGGTGTCGCCCCCTGCACCGCGATGGTGTTGGTCTGGAGCTATCTCTCTCGAGGCAACATGGGGCATACGTTAGTAATGACTGCTATCAACTCGCTGACAATGCTTTTCCTTTACGCCCCCCTCGCCGCATTCTTGCTGGGGGTGGCACGAATTTCCGTGCCATGGGAGACCATTGCCTTCTCCGTGGGGATTTACATCGGGCTCCCGCTGGTAGTGGGCTATTTTTCAAGGAAAGAAATTCTCAAGAGGAAAGGGCGCAGATGGTTTGAGGGGTGCTTTGCCCCCAAGCTACACTACATTTCAATCACAGCTCTGCTGATCACATTGATTGTGCTCTTCAGCCTGCAAGGGGAGGTAATCATCAGACAACCGCTAATCATCGGAATGATCGCGGTACCGTTGTTGATCCAAGTATTCCTTATATTCGGCATCGGCTATGGCATTTCCAAACGAGTTGGCCTCCCATACGAAGATGCGGCGCCGACTGCACAGATTGGGGCCAGCAACCACTTTGAGGTGGCAATTGCCGTTGCAGTAATGGTTTATGGCATCGAATCAGGTGCTGCCCTCGCAACCGTCGTTGGTGTATTAATAGAGGTGCCCGTGATGCTCACCCTTGTAAAGATATGTCTCCGAACCCAACATTGGTTCCCGAAAAAAAGCTAGGGGGTGATAAGTTGACCGACAAACAACTCCGACTGCTCAAATGCGTGGCGGATGAGACGAGGTTCCAAATCCTCCTAACATTGAAGAAAGGCGAACGCTGCGTGTGCGAAATTATGGAGGAGCTGGGGAGAGAACAATCACTGATATCGCATCACTTGCGAGCTCTGAGGAAGTGCGGCCTCATACGCAGACGACGTGAGGGAAAGAAAATAATGTACCGACTTGCAGACCCCTCGATATTAGGATTATTGGCTGATGTTGAAAAACTCGCTAACAAATTTTGTTGAGCTGATTATGCATTACGGCTTGTGACGGATTGGAGACCTCCGGCGAACTTTTTTAAATTTGTGGACCAAGATGGGGGCTAGCCCCAGCAAGAAGCCAATCAGCCCGACCGAGAGGGGGATAGCGACGACGAGCTTTAGGATCCCATATACTGCAGTGTCGTAGAGGCCCTGGACAAGCTCAATCGGCAGCAGGATGAATGCGAAGAGTGGGTTGTGGTTGAATCTGATTTCACTTGTGGCTTCTGGCGCCTCAAACCCGGGAGGTGGTCCCCCCTCACCCGGACCTTCCCCGAATGCGCTCGCTGGCCCTTCCACGAGCACAATTATGTTGCCCGTATGGCCCCAAGGGCTCCCAGACACAAAAATCATCGCCATGTCATTCCCCATTAAATAATGTAACATGCCCCAATTTTGCGTCGGATCTTCGTCTTCAAGAGTTTTCGTCCACCCTTGTGTGGGCATCTCCGTTCGATACCAGTCCAAGACCGCGCTATAGCCTGCCGTGGTGCCATAAACTGCTGCGGAAATTTCAGGAGGGGGTAAGTCGATGCCACCATGGAAATAGTTCTCCTCTATGTTTTCCTTGCTTATTCCCAAATTGGTGGACCCTGGATACTCCGGCAGCCCAGCCGGCCCCTCCTTTTTATCGGCGTTGCGTTGCTGCGTTCCCTCACTATTCTCTGCCAATTTGAGCACAGTGTAGTGGGTGGTCTGCACGTTGTTGTATGTTTTAAGGCCCAAGTTTTCGAGATTTTCAACCCCTTCGATGAGGTCCCTTTCCACAACTGCTAAAGCCGTCATGTCTGTCATCTGTTCTGCGTGCCTCAACTCTCCCGCGAGTTGTTCTATGTTTCCTGAGCCCCCTGGCCAAAAGGTGGAGCTCAGTTCTTTTTCGAACAGCAACGGTCCCCAGTAAAAAAGTCTATCCATCCCAGGCGTCATAACCATGAAGTTCTCAGGGAGCTGTTGGCCTATCCACCTCAGCTCGGACCAATCCTCCTCCGTGATCCAAGCTCCAGCCGTGGCCCCCATACCAACAAGCGTGAAAAGGGAAAACCCGACTGCGCCCACCAGAATCCCGACAGCGACTTTTTTGAGATGTTTTCTGATATACCAAACTGAAATTCCCATCAAGACGAAAAGTGCGAGATACATCATCATCGTGAACCTGAAGGTGTACATGTAGTTGACTATCCAATTTTGGGAGCAGAAGAGAGCCAAAAAGATGGTGGCGGTAAACAGTTGATATCTTCGGTCTTTGTGGCGAAGTGTGAACCACATCGCTGGAAGAGAAAGAAGGATAAACGGCAGGAAAAACATGAACACGCTCTCGGGCGGGCCCCCGTCTGCCCCGCCCGGGGGAGTCTGAACTGCAGCTTCGGAAAAAGGGAACAAATTAGGAGGGACCGGTTCACTCGCAGCGATACCATTTGCAGTGCCAAGCACTTTTTCTTGAAGACTTCCAGATGCCACCATGCCAACTAACATTACAACGCCAATCAAGACCACAAACTTGAGCTCCCGCCAAGGGATCTTCCTTCGATAGCCCGTGAAAAACGCGATGTATGCAACTACCGTCATGATTGCGAAGCCAGCCGTAAGAAAATGACATCCCAAGATCACGAGGAAAAAAAGAATCGAAAGCATGAGATTGGTGCTAAACGTCAAACCAAACTTACTTCCGAGAATTTTGAGAGGAGTTTTTATGGTCCACCTTCGACCCTCCCCGTTAACAAACTTGAAGAAAAACAAGTAAAACAAGGGTAGAAAAGCGAGCGCCCCGGTGTTCCTGAGCACGTCTGACATCCCCACGGTCATCGCGGAGAAACCAAGCAACAAGGCCGCTGTGAAGCTCGCGAAATTGTTCTTGGTGATATATCTAACCAGCAACCAAATCGTCAGGATGGGCAGCGCCGAAAGAAAGGCTTGAGCGATCTTTATCCCAAGTGTGGCATCTCCGGCAAAAACAGAAAGCCCGGTTGTAAAGTAAAGCACCAAGGGGGCCACGAATTCCCCGAAGTGCCCATGCTCCAGGAAATATCCAACTTTTGAAACGTACCAGGGGCCGTCAATCCCGTAGATGAGTGGATTTTTCAAGAGGATAAACAACCTGATTGCGAAACCTACCAAAAATAGAAGCATTACCCCGAACATTACTTTTCTTTTAACTCTCCTCCTGAGGAAGTAATAGGCGAGGAAACATGCCACGAATGCTAGAAGGAGGATCAGAGCAGCGCCCGAAAGCCCGATGTCGACATACTTTCCATCCAAGCCCTCTAGAGTCAGCCGGGTCACCTCCCCGCGCTAACCGTCTGCCACCGGCGGGGAGATCGCGATCTCGTCCTTGTGCTTGAGCTTCGTGTGGATTCCACGGATCTGCTGAATTCGCCGGCCGTTAAGCAGGATGTCGAAATACTCCAGGAGCTCCCCCGTCGTTGGATCCAGGATTGCTTCAACTACCTTGGGGTGGCGCCGGCTGAGCTTCATGAGTAGGGTATCCACGGTTTCGTCCTCATCGATCGGGACTTTTATCGTGCCAGTGCCCGCCTTTTCCCGCAGATCTCCATGTAACTTGACTACGACTTCCATTTCATCGCTTCCGGGGGCGCTTGAGCTCGGCAGCTACGTCAGCCAGTCCAAGCTCGGTGAGCGTGCGCTCGGTGGGTTTTCCATCCGCGTCCCATTTGCGCAACCTGTAGTACTCGCGCAACATGACCTCAAGGTTCGCGACCTGACCCTTCCCAGGGCCCTCCGGCATCGGCTCGCGGGTGAAGCGCTCCGGAATCATGTCGTCCTTCGCGCTGAGCCCTTCCCGCACGTTGAACGCCCGACGGAGGTTACATATTCGTTCGGCAATGCGATACATATTCTTGACATCACCGAATTCTTTCACTCCGGTTGCAGCTGCCGAAGCCGCAGCGAAGTCGGACATCCAGAAGATCGGGGGCCACCCGCAGGAGTACCAGCAGACTATGAGCGAATCACGTATCGCAAAGGTGTCCTCCGCATCCTTCACGACCAAGGCCTTGTAGCGCTCGCCGTAGGGGTCGCATATTTCGGGTAACTTGTCTTTCCCGTAGCGCTTCGCAGCTGTATCCTCGTATCCAAGCTGGTCGACCGTGACGAGCGAGCGAAGGTGGTCGGCTCCCCGCACGGAAATCGCATGTGTCAGTGCCGCGCTTCTGTGCGTTCGCCCGTCCTGCCCGGAGATCTCCATCCCCTTGACGTGCATCACGTAGCGCTCCGTTCCCTTTCCAAGCTTGCGCGCTGCCTGAACGCTGCCTTGCGCGAGCAGATCACCTATCCCCTCTCGAAACGCTATCCGCTCGATCAGCGTTACCATCACATCAGAATTTCCCCATTTTAGATTGAGGCCATCGCACTGCTTTCTAGTCACCAACCCTCGCTGGTAGCACTCCATCAACCAAGCTATGACGCAGCCCGCTGAGATCACGTCGAGCCCGTAAAGGTTGCAGAGTTGGTTCGCCTTGAGCACGGCGCCGAAGTCGTCGATGCCGCAGTTGGTGCCGAGCGCGTAAATTCCCTCGTACTCAGGGCCGCCCGAGATTGTGCCGCTGTACTTGCCCTTCCGGATGCGGTTCACTTTCTTGCACTGGATGGCGCAGACGAAGCACGAGCGGGTCTTTGCGTAGTACTTCTCACGTATCGTGTCCGCGTTCAGTCTATCCGCGCCCTCGAAGAGCCCCGTCTGATGGTTCCGCGTCGCGAGCTCGCCGATGTTCGATTTATAGGCAACGAGCAAAGGTGTGCCGTACTTCATCATCTGCTGCGCTTGGGATTGCTTGAGCACCCGCTGGTTGGCATCATCGACCAGCTCCATGAATTTGTCATCGTCGGCCACGGTTACCGCCCGCGTACCGCGAACGGCGACCGCCTTCAAATTCTTGGATCCCATCACAGCCCCCAGACCTGTTCGGCCGAGGGCATCCTGATAATTGTTCATAATGCAGGCGAACCGCACGAGGCGCTCGCCGGCTTGGCCTATGCACGCAACCTCTATCTCCCGGTCACCATGGCGCTCCCTGACCATGTCCGTGGTTTCCGCTGTATTGCGCCCGAGCAGATCCTTCGCCGAGCGGACCTCGACCGTGCCGTCGTCAATCCAAAGATAAACCGGACCCTTGGCGCGACCGTGTATCACAAGCATGTCATAGCCCGCGTACTTCAGCTCCGGGCCGAAGAACCCGCCACAGTGCGCCTCGCCCCAAATTCCGGTGAGCGGCGCCTTTGCGTAGGCTGCCCAGCGCCCGGAGGTCGGCCATAGTGTACCTGTGAGTGGCCCCGTGGCGAAGATGAGTCGATTCTCGGGAGCTAACGGGTCCAAGCCTGCTCTGAGCTCGTCAAAAAGAATTCGCGCGGCAAAGCCCGTACCACCCAAGTAGTTCAGAGCGAGCTCTTTGGGTAGAGGCTCAGCAAGCGTTTTTTTCCTCTCCAAGTCGACGCGCAAGATCTGACCCGTGTAGCCGCCCAATGGGTACGACATCTCTTTTACCCCCCCACCCGTTGCTCCTGCGCCACCGCCTCGGGCACCTGAAGCTTCAGCACGCGCGGCGGGCAGAACTTCACGCAAGCTGGGTCGCCCCCGCACAAGTCGCAGTTGATTGCCACGCGCTTCGTCGGGTGCATCCCCATCGCCCCGAACGGGCATGCCTCGACGCAGGCGCCACAGCCTATGCAGGTTCGCTCATTTACTACCACGAGGCCGTCGTCGCGTTTGGTGATGGCTCCGACTGGGCACGCATCTCGGCACGGCGGCTTATCGCAGTGATGGCAGACAACCGGGTAATCGGTGAGCGGCTCCTCTCGGACGACCCAGATGCGGGTGGCTCGTAGGCCGAAAGCTCGATCGTGCGCATGAACACATGCCACCGAACAAGCTTTACAACCCGTGCAGCCCTCACCCGCGTAAATTATCTTTGCCATTTCTCCACCCAAAGGCTCAACCGTAGCGATGGGGGCGAGTGCTAAAAGGTTTTCGGGGCGGGTACGTAGACTAGAAAGGTCTAACAAAATTAGAAACGTATTAAAAAGAAGGCCATGTAGGTATTGTGTGCAAGCTAAATAGGGGTTTAAACTTGAAAGTTGTACTGGCCTATTCAGGGGGACTGGATACTAGCGTGGCCGTCCGTTTGCTTCAGGAGAAGTACAAGGCCGATGTCATCACCGTTTCCGTCGATGTGGGACAGGACCCGAAGGAGCTGAAAGAGATAGCGAAAAAATCGAAGCAACTGGGGGCGATCAAGCACGTCCACGTCGACGCGCGCAGGGAGTTCGTCGAAGAGTACGTGTTCCGCAGCATCAAGGCGAACGGGCTCTACGAGGGCTACCCCCTTTCCACGGCCCTCGCGCGATACCCGATAGCGAGCAAGCTGGTCGAGGTCGCGCGCAGGGAGCGGGCCGACGCGGTGGCGCATGGGTGCACGGGAAAGGGCAATGACCAGTTCCGCTTCGACACGACTATTGCGATCAAGGCGCCGAAACTCAAAATTATCGCACCCATCCGCGAGCTCAACCTCGACCGGAAGTGGGAGATCAAATACGCACGTGAGCAGGGCATCCCAGTTGACGTGAGCAAGCCCTACAGCATCGACGAGAACCTCTGGGGGCGCTCGATCGAGGGGGGCGTACTCGAGGACCCCGCCAAAGCACCGCCCGAGCACATCTACACATGGACCCGCTCACCGGCTAAAGCACCGGCGAAGCCTCGCGCTGTTGAAATTGAATTTAAGAATGGTATACCCATAGCGCTCGATGGAAAGCGCATGGGCGGCCTCGAGCTCATCACTAAGTTGAACAAAATAGCTGGCACCTACGGCGTGGGAAGGATAGAGCTCATCGAGGATCGGATCCTAGGATTGAAAGCGCGGGAGAATTATGAGGCTCCCGCGGCGACGGTGCTTATCCAAGCCCACCGAGCGCTCGAGCAACTCGCGCTGACGAAACAGGAGCTGGCATTTAAGCAGGTGGTCGACCAAACCTGGGCGGACCTAGCGTACAGCGGGCTCTGGTTCGATCCGCTGCGCGAGGATCTAGATGCCTTCATCGATAGCACGCAAAACCGAGTTACGGGTAAGGTAAAGGTCGAGCTCAACCGCGGCAGCTCGCGCGTCATGGGGCGTAGCTCACCTTATTCACTCTACGACGAGGAGCTTGTCTCATTTGAACGCTACGGCTTTGACCAGCGCGATGCGATAGGGGTGATCAAATTCCACGCGCTCCAGAGCAAAATCCTGCGCAAGCGGAAGGGGGCATAGGGTGCTTCGCCGGGGACGATTCGAGCGGGGCATGGACCCTCTGGCTAGCGAGTACATCTCCTCGATGGAGGCCGATGCTCGGATTTTCTACTCGGTCGTGCAGGTCAACCTAGCGCACACAATCATGCTCACTGAGCGGCAAATCATCGCCAAACAGGACGCGGCCGCCATCCTCCGGGCGCTCTACGAGATTCACGAGCGCGGCGTTGGAGGGTTGGAGCTGCGCCCGGAGCTCGAGGACATTCACATGGCGATTGAGGAATTCGTGACCAAGGCGACGAGTGAGGAGGTCGGGGGTAAACTCAGCACCGCGAAGAGCCGCAACGACCAAGTCGCCACGGCTATCCGCCTGACCCTGCGCAAGAACCTGCTCGATGTTGAGGAGAGGCTGCTCGAGCTCGTGAGTGCCTTGATCACGCTCGCCGAGAAAAATACCGATGCGATAATGCCAGGCTACACCCACCTTCAGGTTGCACAGCCCACGACCTTTGCCCACTGGCTCGCCGCCCACACCTCCGCCATTCTCCGCGATGTCGAGCGCATCGAGCGGGCCTGCGATGCCGCGAACTCCTGCCCGATGGGAGCCTGCGCGCTCGCGGGAACGAGCTTCCCCATCGATCGCGTGCGGGTGGCGCATCTGCTGGGTTTCAAACGCATCGACGAGAACACCATGGATGCCATCAGCTCGCGCGACTTCGCCCTGCAGGCCATGAGCTCCCTAGCGATCGCGATGGTTAACCTCAGCAGGCTGGCCGAGGAGCTCGCGCTCTGGGGCTCGGCAGAATTTGACATGATAGAGCTACCCGAGGAGTTCGCGGCAACGAGCAGCATCATGCCTCAGAAGAAAAACCCAGTCGTGGCCGAACTCGCGCGTGCGAAGGCTGGACGCGTCCTCGGGAATCTTTCAGGGGCCCTCGCGGTGATGAAGGCCCTACCCCAATCCTACAACCTCGACCTCCAGGACTTGACACCTTCACTGTGGAACTCCGTTGATGAGACGAGGGACAGCGCGGGGGTGATGGCGAAGTTCGTCAGCGCGGTCGAGCCGAAGCGGGAGACGATGCGCAAGCGAGCCGAAGGGGGGTTCGCGGCCGCCACGGAACTCGCCGATGTGCTCGTGCGGAAGGCAGAGTTGGCCTTCAGGGACGCCCACGCGATCGTCGGAAGGATGGTCGCCCGCGCAACCAAGGAGGGCCGAGCCCCGGGGGAGCTAAACATCGAGGATCTGCGGGCGGCGTCGAAGGAGGTTCTAGACAAAGAGGTCCACCTCACGCTCGAGGAGCTGAGGGAAGCGCTCGACCTCGACAAGTGCATCGCAGCCCGGACGTTGCCGGGCGGCCCAGCGCCGAAGGCCGTCAAGGAACAGCTCAGGACCCTGAAGCGGGATGTGAAATACCGCGCGAAGCTCATGCGCGCCCGAAGGCGAGCAATTACAAAAGCAGAGGTGAAATTATTGAAGGATGCTAGGAGGCGTTCAAGATGACGGTCACGGCTGCGGTGGTCGGGGCATCGGGCTACGCAGGTGTGGAGCTCTTTAGGTTGCTCGTCGGCCACCCCGAGGTGAAACTCGTTGGGGCCTACGATATCCGCAACGTCGGAAAGCGGGTGAGCGAGGTCCACCCGAACCTCCGGGGCTTGGTCGACCTGAGAATCGTCAAGCCTGATTATGCAAAAATCGGAAAGCAAGCCGACATCGTCTTCGTCGCCACCCCCCACGGCATCGCGATGAAATTCGTTCCAAAGTTGCTCAAGGGTGGTGCTAAGGTGGTGGACCTGAGTGCTGACTATAGGTTCGAGAATGTCAGGGTATTCGAGCGCTACTACGTCAAGCACGAGAGTCCGCGGGTCAAGGCCGTGTACGGGCTGCCAGAGCTCCACCGCGCGAGGATCAAGCACGCGAAGCTCGTTGCGAGCCCGGGGTGCTACCCGACGGCCGCCATCCTCAGCGTGGCACCGCTGATCAAGCGGCGCCTGATTGACCTCGACCAC
The DNA here is from genome assembly GCA_030615805.1 of Hadesarchaea archaeon. GTDB lineage: Archaea > Hadarchaeota > Hadarchaeia > Hadarchaeales > Hadarchaeaceae > DG-33. The sequence goes on from JAUWYN010000020.1 coordinate 13,390, forward strand.
ATCATCATCGACGCCAAGACCGGCACCTCTGGAGCTGGAGCCGCTCCCGGCGAGATAACTCACCACCCCATCACGGGTGCGAACATTCGGGCCTACGCCGCGACCACCCACCGCCACGCCCCCGAGATCGACCAGGAGCTGAGCAAGCTGGCGGGGCGAAAGATCAAGGCCCACTTCACCCCTCACCTCATCCCCATTGTGCGCGGCATCCTCTCCACCACACATGTCTTCCTGCGCAAGCCGACAAGCGTGAAGGCCTTGCTCGGGCTCTACCGCAAGTTCTACGAGGGCGAGCCATTCGTGCGGGTGCTCGAGGAGCTTCCGGAGGTAAACTTCGTGGTCGGATCAAACTACTGCGACATCGGATTCGAGCTCGATGCGAGGAGCGATAGGTTGGTCGTGGTCGCTGCCATCGACAACCTCATTAAGGGAGCCTCGGGACAGGCGATCCAGAATATGAACTTGATGTTCGGGTTTGATGAGGCAAGGGGATTAGAAGCCCCGGCGCTGAGGCCTTGACGAAACCCACGTGAAATAAAGTTTAAATGCAATAAGTTGAGAATCAAAAGTTGATTTTATTTCGCCATACGTTTGCTATTTCACACACAACTTTTCACTTTTCCCAGCAAACTTTAAAGTTGCCCCCGCGCCCTTGAGATTGGTGCATGCATGATTACAGTGCTCGAGGGCGGCGTGACGAGGGTACCGGGATTTCTCGCAGCCGGTGTGCGGGCGGGGGTCAAGCGCCGCGGGCTGGACCTGATGCTGCTCGTCAGCGAGGACGGCCCCGTTGCCGCGGCGGGGACTTTCACGACCAACCTGATCAAGGGCGCACCCCTTCTCGTGACGACAAAACATGTGAAGAACGGCGAGCTTGCAGCGGTGGTCGCGAACTCCGGGAGCGCGAACGCGTACACGGGCAAGTGGGGGCTGCGGGACGCGCGCCGGATGGCCCGCCTCGTGGCGCGCCTGCTGAAACTCCACACCGACGATGTCGCCGTTGCATCGACGGGCCTTATAGGCTTGCACTTACCCATGCGGAAGATCGAGACTGGAATCCGCGCGGCCGTCGAGGAGCTCTCGAACTCGCGCGAGGCGAGCCTGAATGCAGTTAAGGCGATCATGACCACCGACACCACGCCCAAGGAAATTGCGGTTCGAGTCGACCTCGGAGATGGAACGCCCGTAACCATCGCGGGCATAGCGAAGGGCGCCGGCATGATCCACCCAAATCTACAAACCGCAACCATGCTCGCGTTCATCGTCACCGACGCCGTGGTGAGCTCTGCGGCGCTCCGGGCTGCGCTCCAGAACTCGATCGATCAAAGCTTCAACATGATCAACATCGACAACGAAACCAGCACTAACGATATGGTGCTCGCGCTCGCGAACGGGCGCGCAAAAAATCGTCCCATCACGCTCAAGCACCCGGATAAGCAGTTCCAGGCCGGGCTCGACGAGGTGCTCACCGAGCTCGCGTGGATGATCGCCAAGGATGGGGAGGGGGCTTCGCACCTGATCGAGGTTCAGGTGAAGAACGCGCGAAACAAGGGGGACGCGCGCCGTGCTGCCTTAGCCGTTGCCGGATCGAACTTGGTCAAGGCCGCGATATTCGGGCGCGACCCCAACTACGGCCGGGTCATCGCCGCGCTCGGCTACTCGGGGGCGTGGTTCGACCCGTCCAAACTCAGCCTAGAACTCGTGAGCGATCGGGGGCGCGTCGATCTCGTCAAGCGTGGCAAGCCGAGGCCCTGGCGAGCGATCAGGCGGGCGCGTGACTTGATGCGCAGCAGGGAGATCGAAATCCACGTCGACCTCGCCGCGGGAAAAGCCTGCGCCACAGCTTGGGGATGCGACCTGACCTACGACTACGTGCGGATTAACGCGAAGTACACGACCTAGTTTAGGCTATGTTTAAGAACATGAAGTTTAATGAAATCAATTCAGTGATGAAAATGCAAGACCGCGCGACGATATTGCTCGAGGCTTTGCCCTACATCCAGCAGTTCCACGGCAAGACCATAGTCATCAAGCTCGG
>JAUWYN010000031.1 GCA_030615805.1 Hadesarchaea archaeon
ACGTTAAAAGAGATTACCACAAAAGCTGTAGCTTGAACGTTGGAGGTAAATAACCAGGTTACAATTGTAAGCACTATAATTGCAAGAATCCTCCAAGTGATGGCTTTTATAAGTGACCTTTTCTTTGATTCTATCATTATGCATACCTCTAGCACAGATTAATTTCACGATGCAGGTGTTTAAAGATAAGAATTCCGCTGGCCATCAGTTGTACTTGACGCATTTTTAATACCGTGGGCGCATGAGGTGGGAAAGGACTTTTAACCTAGCCCTATCGTATATTTGAGATCACGATGGGCCCATACTCCTCTTTCCCCCCTCTCAAATACTGCGCCAGCTTCATCGGCCCCCCCCTACCCCGTTTTAATTTTCGTGCGAGAGTTTAAGAAGCGTGCGGAAAAAATAATATGAGGCCTAACATGCACAAAGTCACCTTGATTCCCGGGGATGGGGTAGGCCCAGAGGTTATTGCAGCAGCGAAGAAGTGCATCGAGGCCACAGGAGTCAAAATCAAATGGGAGGAAATCCAAGCTGGCGCAGGGGTCATGGAAAAATCCGGAACTCCCCTTCCAGAAGAGGTCATCGAGTCCATACGCAAAAATAAGGTCGCCCTAAAGGGACCAATAACTACGCCGGTCGGTACCGGATTTCGCAGCGTCAGTGTGGCCATAAGGAAGGCGCTCGACCTTTACGCCTGTTTGAGGCCATCTAAGTGGTATCCCGGAGTACGCTCGAGATACCAAAACATCGACCTCGTAGTTGTAAGAGAAAATACCGAAGACCTCTATGCGGGAATAGAATTCGCGGAGGGACTTCCGGAAACGCAGGAATTCATCGAATTTGTAAGGGAAAAGAAAAAAGCTGAAATCAGGCGCGACGCTGGAATAAGTTTGAAGCCTATCTCTCACTTCGCGTCCGAGCGAATCGTGCGCTTCGCTTTCAATTACGCAAGGGAAAATGGGCGCAAGAAAGTCACCGCCGTGCACAAAGCCAACATAATGAAATATTCGGATGGTATTTTTTTGGAAGCCGCTCGCAAAGTCGCGCAAGAGTTTCCAAAAATAGCATTCGAGGAGCGGATCGTGGACAACATGTGTATGCAACTCGTGCAGAAACCCCATTTGTACGACGTGATAGTCGCGCCGAATGTATATGGTGATATACTCTCCGACCTCTGCGCGGGCTTGGTGGGGGGGCTAGGCGTGGCGCCGGGGGGGAATATCGGCGACAAAATTGCCGTTTTCGAGCCGACCCACGGCAGCGCACCAAAATATACGGGTTTGAACAAGGTTAACCCGACAGCAGTGATCCTCTCGGGTGTGATGATGTTACGCTATTTGGGTGAAGCCAGTGCCGCAAAAAAATTAGAAGACGCCGTGGCCAAGGTGATTGCTGAGGGCAAATATGTGACTTATGATCTCAAAGAAGATCCCCGCGACCCTTCAGCCGTGGGCACAAAAGAGATGGCAGGGGCGGTAATGCAAGCAATGTGAAGTTTCTTTAGCGCCAGTTACGGAAACAAGATTGTAATAGATGAGAGCCCGGTGAAGACCAAGAAGACGATGGAAGATAGCGCGAGCAGAACCCCATTGATTTTTCTCGCTTGCTCCACAGCGGGCAACATAGCCTTCGAACATCCGATTCGCAGGAGGGCTATGGTCGAAAAAAGCAACGTGAACCAAGCTATGATTACACAAATAATACCAGCGCTCATGTGTAAAGGCATCCCCGCGCCGCCGACCAAGTAGACGTTGGCTAAGAACGGCAGCGTCATCAAGCCGAACGCTACCGCTGCAATGAACCAAAATTTCACCCACAAGGTTATATCCAGCACCTTCTCCGCCTTCAGGATGCGCTCCCTGATCACGCGCAGGGCATGGACGCGAAAGACCATTATGAACATGAGCGGTCCCGGAAGGTTCCACGCTGTGATGAACCAGCCCCAGCTCTCAAGGTTCGTCGGGTATCCCGGTAACCTCGGTAAAAACGTGAAGATTAGGGAGATGAAGAAAAATGCGATGAGCGCGATTGATGTCACATGCGCAGCGCCAGTGTATAGCCTGAACTTCTGGACTGAGTTCAACAACACCCCTCGATGTTTAAGCTTAAGAGCATACGCAGGTAAAAATAATTGCCCAAGGTAGGTGGTTGTGTGAAACACAAAATTGCAGTCATCCCAGGCGATGGCATAGGCCCAGAGGTCATCCGCGAGGGAATAAAGGTCCTGAGCGCGGCGGCTGAGGTGACGCCAAGGTTGGGTCTCGAGTTCGTTGAGTTCCCTTACGGTGCTGAACACTACCTAAGAACCAAAAAACTCGTGCCTGAGGAGGGGCTAAAAAAGCTTTCTAAAATGGGCGCGATTTATCTGGGTGCCCTAGGTGACCCTCGTGTGCCGACGGGCGTGCTCGAGCAAGGCATTCTGCTCAAACTACGATTTTATTTCGAGCAATACATCAACCTTCGTCCCGTTAAGCTCTACCCAGGAGTCCCGTGCCCGCTCAGGGGAAAGGGTCCCGAGCATGTCAACTTCTATGTAGTGCGGGAGAACACCGAGGACTTCTACGTTGCGATAGGGGGGCGGGCAAAGGGTAGGTCTAAGGCCGAGCTCGAGGTTCTCCGCTCGATCTACACCGCAAAGTTTGAATTAGACCTTGATGTCGACCGCGACGAGATAGCTTACCAGATAGGTGTAATCAGTCGAAAAGGGGCTGAGCGGGCTATACGCTACGCTTTCGAGCTAGCGCGCAAAAAGGGCAAGAAGCGCGTGACCTCAGTCGACAAAGCCAACGTTTTAACGCACATCTACAGCCTATGGCGCGAGGTCTTCGAGCGGGTGGCAAAGGATTACCCTGAGATTGAAACCGAGTTCGCATTTGTTGACGCGATCACGATGTGGTTCGTGAAAAATCCAGAGTGGTATCAAGTCGTCGTCGTGCCCAACATGTTCGGCGATATCATCACTGACCTCGGGGCTATGATCCAAGGTGGCCTAGGGGTCGCTCCGGGGGGTAACATCAACCCCGAAGGTGTAAGCATGTTCGAGCCCATCCACGGTTCCGCACCTAGGCACGCGGGAAAAAACGTCGCAAACCCACTTGCCGCGATTTTGGCCGGGCAGATGATGCTCGAGCACCTCGGCGAACAGGAAGCCGCGAATAAGGTCGAGCGAGCAGTTATCGATGTGCTGAAGGAAGGCAAAGTCCGAACCTACGACTTGGGCGGCAAATCTGGCACCTCTGATGTGGGGGACGCAGTCGCCGCGAGGGTAAGAGAAATCGATTAAATGACTAACTCCAAGAGAAAACAGCTTGGGGATGTTATGCACCTGGTTGTCGCAATCACGGGCTGCAGCGGCGTTGTTTACGGGATGAGGTTGCTTGAGGTTTGTAAGCAGACGGGTACCGAAACTGACCTCATCGTCTCGCGAGCGGCCGAGATCATCCTAAAGCTAGAGCTGGGCAAAACTGTCGACGAGCTGCGAGAGCTGGCTACCCGGAGCTACTCGTCCGATGACCTCGCGGCGCCTCCAGCTAGCGGCTCTTATCCCATCAACGGTATGGTGATCGTACCATGCAGCATGAAGACACTGGGGGCCATAGCCAGCGGTGTGACGGCCGATTTGATCGCGCGGGCCGCCGATGTCATGCTCAAGGAAGGCCGCCCTCTTGTGCTTGTCCCCCGGGAGACACCGCTCAACCTCATCCATCTCGAAAACATGACCAAGCTTCGACGCGCGGGAGCGACAATCCTGCCAGCGATGCCTGCATTTTACCACAAACCGAAAGCGATTTCTGACCTAGTTGATTTCATCGTCGGGCGAATTCTCGATGTCCTCGGCGTGGAGCACCAGCTCTATCAGCGGTGGCGGGGGTATCAAGAGTAGGTAGGGGGAGGGATGGAGAAACTCCCAGTCGCTAAGCTCGAGTGCCTCAAGTGCAAGCACTCTGATTACCGAATGTCTGCGCGAGAAATCGGTGAACTTGTCCCTAGCGAGTGCCCAAAATGTGGCAAGGACCTAAAAGTTGTTGCTAGGGAGCCGCCCAAATGGCTGGCTGAACCCCTAGCGCTCGTGGCGAAGCATTTCGAGATCTCGGACTTCGTCACCTCGAAAGACCGGATAGAACTTGAAGTGGCTGCACCGAACTCAAAACGGTCATTTCGTTTCCTTTTAGATGCCGCTAAGCGGGAGGGTTACCTACCCGTGATGCGCGGACGTGAGGGCGAGCTGAGGTTAATCATGATGAGATATCCGCGCATCAGCAGGGGAAACATCGCGATAAATTTGCTTCTTCTAGGTGCGACCTTCCTGACGACTTTCGCGGCTGGCTACTTCCTGATCTTCGATGGGAAGATATTATACGCTGCCCTGTTCTCCGCCACGATTATGCTGATGTTGGGGGCGCATGAGCTCGGCCATAAAATTACGGCGTGGCGAAATGGGGTTGAGTCGACTTTGCCATATTTTATCCCGGCGCCGACAATGCTTGGTACTCTAGGCGCGGTTATCCGTATCAAAAGCCCCATCCCGACGAAGGAGGCTTTGGTCGAGATGGGGGCAAGTGGGCCGCTGTTCGGTTTCCTCGTGGCCCTCCCGCTCATCACCGTCGGTCTGATGCAAAACCCGGCGGCGCCCGATTTTGGGTTCGTACCGGCTATATTTGCCGGGTTGCAACTGCTCACCTTCGGCCAGATGCCAGTGGGGGAACCTAACCCACTTGCGTTCGCAGGATGGGTGATGCTTCTCGTGACGATGTTCAACCTGCTCCCCGCCGGACAGCTCGATGGTGGGCACGTCGCGCGGGGGCTGATGAGCCGGGAACGGCACTACGGACTCACCCGCACGCTCGGTTTTGCCCTCCTCTTCTTTGGCCTCTTCTACCCCCAGGTGCCCCTCTGGATATTCGGCTTCCTCATCCTCCTCCTGTTCAGAGGCTATCATGTAGGGGCGCTCGACGATGTTTCAAGACTATCGAAGCGCCAGAAATCGCTCGCCGCGGCGACCTTCATCGTGTTCCTGCTGTGCCTGCCCATACCATTAGGCTGAGTAATGATGGCTTACAATAGTATCAGCGCATGGGAAGGGAAGTTAGATATTACCTACCAAAAGTGATTTACCCCAAAAATTACCTTCTCTAAATGCAATTAGGAAGGAGGTTAGATGGCGATAGGTCTTTTCCTGTGCCTAGAAGGGCTAGATGGTTGCGGTAAAAGTACTCACGCAAAACTTCTAGCAGCTTGGCTCCGCTCCCGCGGCCGCAAAGTAATCATCACTGACGAACCAACGAATGGTGCGATTGGAAAAATCATCAAGCGGATGTTGAGAGGGGAGCTCAAATTACCAATCGCTGCCGAGGCGCTGTTGTTCGCCGCCGATAGAGTGCAGCACATCGCGGATGTTATCGGGCCCGCCCTCAAAGCTGGGAAGGTAGTGCTGAACGAACGGTACGTTTACTCGTCGCTCGCATATCAATCGGCGCGAGGATTGCAGGTGAACTGGATAAGTTCGATTAACAAATATGCCATCAGGCCGGATTTGGGGATCTTAATCGATGTGCCCGCCAAAATCGCGTTTGCCCGGATCGAGCCATCGCGCAGGCTCGATGAGTTCGAAAGAAACCTGCGACTTCAACAACGAGTGCGCCGAAATTACCTGCGCATCGCTAGACGAGAGGGGCTGAAAATCATTGATGGTACGCGCTCACGTGACGAAGTTCAAGCGGAGATGAGGGGGCTCGTTAGCGCCGTGCTGTGATTTTCAGGGGTGGAAATTGTTGAGGGTGATTTTAGATACGAATATTTTCATCGCGGCTTATTTCAACCGAAAAAGCGCTTCGGCAAGAATCATTGACCTCTGTCTCAAGAACAAACATGAATTAATTTTCTCCCCCCGACTTCGTAAGGAGGTAGGGTTGATCTTGAAGAACGTGAAGGCTGAGAGAGAGTTTCAGGAGAGGATACGAAGTCTTTTTATGAACGCCTCCCAAGTCAGGCCAACTCAAAAAGTTTTCATGGTCGAGGAAGATCCGGAGGATAACAAATTCTTGGAATGCGCTCTTGAAGGAAAAGCAGATTACTTGATCACTTCTGATAGGCATCTACTAGAACTTGGGGAGTTCGCTGTAACAAAAATTTGTAAACCGACTCAATTTCTCAAGCTATAGCACACTTGATACTCACATGCTAATCTGGGCAGCAAAGGGAAGCGTTTTGAAAACATCTGCGGCTGCGCGCTCGATCTTGGCTCGATGCTCGGGCAGGGTGTAGACGCGGATGATGTCGATGTAGCCCTTGAGGACGTTGATCAAACGTGAGTAGTCCGAAAGCTGCACGAGCTCCTTCTTTCCCTCGCTCGTCACCCGGTACACGGGCACCTCCATTGGGTCGATCTCCCGCGGGTAGTATGGAATCGAGTCGATCGTGGGCACATCGACGACCACGTGTTCGGGGTCGACTCCCGCACGCTTTGCTATCTCAAGCTCCTTCTGGTGTCGCACCGCCTCGTCGCTGAGCAGCCTCGCCACGTAAGGGTCACGGATGTGAACGTCGCGCTGGTAGGCTGCCTTTAATAAGTTCCTGCTGTCAAGCCTCGTCATCGTGACCTTCGCCAGCTCGGCCAGCTTGCGTTTCTCCGGGTCCTTGAACTCCTTTGGGTCGAGCTCGCGCAGTCTGGTCGTAACGTACGCGTCATCCATGCGCAAAAATTCGTCGACGTCCTTGAAAGTTGTGAGCCCGATGAGTTCGTGGGTGTAGTCCATCGCCTTGTGGAGCAGGATTTCAGCGGCGCGGACGGCGTGATGGTAGTAAACCGCGAGGAACATCTCGTAGCGGGCGATCATGAACGCCTCGATCGCGTAGAGCGCTTTCAGGTCTATCGCTACATCCCCACCGCAGACCTCCATCGCCTGCACAAGCCTGCTTATGTCGATGCGCCCGTACTCGACGCCCGTGAAGTAGGAGTCGCGCACGAGGAAGTCCAGTTTATCGGCGTCGACCTGGCTGGCGGTTATCTGGTGCAGGTAGCGCTTGTCCTTCGCTTCCCTGCCGAAGGTGAGCTCGGTTATATCCTTTGGCTCGAAGCCGCACCCCTTGAGCGCGTCCGCCAACTCACTTTTTTCCACAATCTCCTTCCCCATCTGCTCGTGGTTGAGCCCGCGGTACTTGACGAGAACTTCTTCGTAGGAATGTGAGAAGGGGCCGTGCCCGATGTCGTGCAACAGGCCGGCCAAGCGCACGAGCTGCCACTCGTCGTTTGAAATTTCGACGCTGCTTCTCAAACTATCGGCTATCTGCCCCGCAACGTGCATCGTGCCCAAGGCGTGCGAGAAGCGGGTGTGGTCGCCCCCCGGGTAGGTGATCGAGGTGACGGAAAGTTGTCTGATGCCGCGCAGTCGCTGTACCGGCCAAGTGTCGATAACACGTTTCTCGACATCGGTCATGCCGACGTAGCCGTAGATCGGATCCTTAACGTACTTGACGAACATACATACCTGAATGTGTTATACGTAAAATAAAGGTATAAGAAAAGCCAACTATTAGATAACAGGTTCTCGTGGTTGTATGAAGATTATACTCGCCTCTACCTCACCCCGCCGCCTCAAGCTGCTGAAGGGCCTTGGGTTAAAAGTAAAAGTTGTGGGAAGCAGAGTGAGGGAGTCCAAATTCGATATCCCAAATCCCGAGAAACTTGTGAAAACGCTCGCTCTGACAAAGGCCCAAGAGGTCGCGCGGAGGACGAAAAGTGGGTTGATCATGGGAGCAGACACAATCGTTGTGCACGGGGGCAAAATTCTGGGCAAGCCAAAAAATCATGAGGAAGCCAAAACCATGCTTAGAGAGCTGAGTGGCAAAACGCACGAAGTTCTAACAGGCTTAGCGATCATCGATGCTTCAACAGGAAAAACGAGGGTCGACGTCGTAAAGACTAAAGTAAAATTCAGGAAATTGACTGAAGAGGAGATATCTAACCATGTCGCCACGGCCAAGCCGCTCGATAAGGCTGGAGCTTATGCTATACAGGGGAAAGCAGGGTTATTCGTCGAAAGGATCGATGGATGTTACTTTAATGTGGTGGGCCTCCCCCTTGCAAAGTTGGCGGAAATCCTGAAAGAATTCAATGTAACCCTTATTTAGGATGATGGCTCTTTGAACCTTTTACAGGGGCAAAGGGGGTTGCACGGCGCTCCAACACTCTGTGGTAAGTCTTGAGCAGTTTTTTAATTAAAGACGCCCAATTAAACCTCCTGACCTTCTCCTTGCCCTTTGCCCCAACGCGCTCTATTACATGGGGGTGATCGAAGAGATAGTTTATCCCCCGCGCTATTGATTTTGGGCGAGGGCGAACTTTGACTCCGTTCACCAAATTTTTAATGTTTTCCCCAAGACCGCCCACATCCGTCGCTACGACCGGCCTCCCCGTTGCCCATGCCTCAAGTAACACTATGCCGAAGGGCTCGTTCCTGCTCGGGATGCAGACGATATCGCATGTATTCAGGAGGTCTACATATCGCCCGTAAGGGATCCACCCCAAAAACCTCACAGCACCCCCAACACCAAGCTTTCGGACCCTGCGCCTGAGAAAATTCTTCATCGTTCCCTTCCCTGCGAGCAAGAATTTGACGTCGGCTCGATTTTCGAGAACCCTAGGAATCGCGTCAATCAATAGATCTGGTCCCTTCTGGAATTCCAACCTACCTATAAAAAAAACTGTGGGGGCAAACGAAGGGACACCATATTTTTTCTTTACTTTCTTTGGGTCCACCTCCTTCCGATATTTTCTGGGAGAGATAGCATTCGATATGATGTCGACTTTTTCACGAGGAATCTTATACAG
>JAUWYN010000015.1 GCA_030615805.1 Hadesarchaea archaeon
ACCTATAAAAAAAACTGTGGGGGCAAACGAAGGGACACCATATTTTTTCTTTACTTTCTTTGGGTCCACCTCCTTCCGATATTTTCTGGGAGAGATAGCATTCGATATGATGTCGACTTTTTCACGAGGAATCTTATACAGTCTGTAGATCTCTTTTCTCATCGTTTTGGACACGGTGATAATTCTGTCTGAAACCCGCCCACCTAACCCTTCCCTGGCTGAAATTTTTTTGAACTCGCTTCGGGTGCTGAGTGCCCCTCCCCGGCGACCGTACTCGCTCGAGTGGTAACTGAGAACAACAGGGTAGCCCTCCTTTTTGAGCTCGTACAGCGCATCCGCAACGTGCCAATCATGCCCGTGAACGAGGTCGAACCTTCCGCTGTGTCTTGCCACGGCGTGGAGTTCTTTTACCATCGCCTTTGACATATTTGAGAAAAATGAGATGATGTCCTTGCCTGGGTCAAACTTACATCTACAGTAGTTTACATCGTTGATCCTTACGTGCTTGCTCTGCCCTTCTGCCGCCCTTGTAAACAGGTAAACGTCATGACCCCTTTTCGCAAGCTCTTCGGCGGTTCGGGTGACTACGACCCCAAGTCCTCCGACGTGAACTGAGTGCAGCGACTCCCAAGCAAGAATTGCTATCCGCATCCGACTACCTGCTCATTTCAACGAAGCTCAAGATTCGGTTATACCTGCCACTTGTTTGTATATACCCACAGTTTCGGCGGCCACCTTATCGAGCGTGAATTCTTCAAGCACCCTCTCCCGTGCATTTTTCCCTAGCTCCTTCCTCAAATTTTCGTCTTTGAGAAATTCTATCGTGAATTTGGCTATGTCGTATGGGTCATACGGATTAACGTGGGCTCCGCATCTGTTTGGACCCCTGTTGACAACTTGCTCCCTGAGGCCTGAGGTCCCCGTTGCCCCAACTATTACCGGCTTTCCCATACTCATAGCCTCAGTACAGACGATACCGAATGGCTCATACTTCGATGGGATAACCACAAGATCGCTCGCAGCGTAGTAAAGCAATCGGTCCTTTTCGCTCACGTATTCGAACTTTAGTATCACTTTATCTTGGATGCCCAAGTGCTCAACGAGGTGTTTGATCATCCCCTCCTGCTCGCCCTTCCCGATGAGCACTAGCCTAGCATTTTGTACCTCTTTCAAGATCGCCGGCATCGCGTGCATTAATGTGTCAGCACTCTTCACCCAAGAGAGCCTCCCGATGAACAAAATCAGTTGAGAATCTCCCACCCCCATTTTCTCCCTGAATGCTCGAACCTTTTTATCCGAGAATTTTGCCGGATCGTACTTTTCGTGGTCTACACCGTTCCACACCACCCGAATTTTCCCCTCTTCATGCCCTAGCGAGATAAGTTCATCACGCATCGCGTAGCTCACGGTTATTATCGCTTCGGCGCTCTTGCCGGCCATCTGCTCTATGGTCTTAATAGTTGGGGACCCATCGCCAGTTCTCCCATGTTCGGTGGAATGGAAATGGAGGATGAGGGGCTTGTTGAGGGATTTCTTGCAAGTCATCCCGGCAATGGCTGACAGCCAATCGTGGGCGACAACCACATCGAAATTTCGCTTATCCGATTTCACTAGAAGGTTGATTGTTTTTGTTGCGGCAAGAATGTTATACATAAATACTTCCGCGAAGTCATTTTGAGCCCTCACAGGCCACCTCTTCACGTCCTCTGGGACAATCACGGGGAGCAAGTCGGTTACGTCTGCCAGCAGTGGGCGATGCACCTCTACACCTTCGTACAAATCCCTAGTTATCGCGTCACCTGGATTTTTCGAAAAAATTGTGACGCTGTGTCCCAGCCTCGCGAACCTACGTGTCATCTCATAAGCGTAAGTTCCTAGGCCTCCCACAAAATGAGGTGGGAACTCGTATGAGAAATACAGGATATTCATTCCTTACCCCCGTAAACTCAGAGCTAATGCGGATAAAATCCTTTAGGTTTCAAAAAATGTAAAAGTGCGAAGAAGCCAGTTCGCTTTTGATTTTTAGCACAGTTACAAAGCTTTATTTTGTCTAATCCGAAATAGAAGACGGCGCACTAAAAATCGGGCCACTAAAAGGTTAGGTTCTGGATTAGTGGGCCCAGACCATGGGGCGTGAAAAGTTGCACAAATATAAAGTGGCAGTTCTGGGTTGGGAAGTCCCTAGCCGTAGCAAGATTACCACTGGAGCGGGAATGTACCTAAGCTACTTGACAGAACTTGGTAAATTTTCGAGGACAACAAACCCTAGATTGGATCTAACATTCATCGTTCCCTGGCAGAAGGATGCACTTCTACGAAAGAACGGGTATAGTGTTTTACTGTTAAAGACCCGCGGGTTCCGTAAAAAGCACCCTTATAACGAGGAGGTTCTTTATCCTTCGTGCAAGAACTTCGCGAGCAGATTGCTCGAGGAGAAAAATCCAATCGATCACAAGAGCTTTGATTTAATTCTCGCAAACAGTTTTGCTTTCGGAGAGTTTATTTCTAGAGCCCAACACTTGGAGAACCTCGTATATATCTCCCATCGGCCGGAATTTCTGCGGGAAAAATTTGCTGAGCAGTTTAGAGTTAAACTGGGAGGCAAGCGTAGACTTCGCAAAGATGCTGAGCTGGAAGCTAAGGCTGTGGAAAATTCTGATCGAGTATTAGCTGTGAGTAAGGCATGTAAAAAGGGGTTGGCAAAACGCTATAGGCGTGATAAAATCACCGTGATTTACAACGGGATAGATGAGAACGTATTCAACCGAGTCCAGACACCGTCCAATGGTGGCAAAACAGTTTTCACGTATATCGGGAGGAACCATCCGGAAAAGGGCATTTCTCTTCTCCTGAAAAGCGTGAAGGATTTGGTAGAAAAGGATCACGGGAAGAACTTCGAAATACGATTGATTACAGACGATGAAGTTTCACTAAGGCGAGCGGTGAAGAGGCATGATCTCTCAAATTACGTCAAGCTCATCAATTGGAAAATGCAAAGATGGCTTCCGTATTATTATTCTGGAAGCACTTTTACGATAATGCCCTCTTATTGGGAAAGCTTCTCCTATGTGGTTGCGGAATCCCTCTCCTGTGAAACTCCGGTGATCGTCTCGAGGGCGGGAGCGCTACCTGAACTCGTTGACAGGAGGGTTGGGCTGCTCTTCCGCGCGGGCGATGGCGATGATCTCACCGAGCAACTTTGGGAGGCGTGCGAGCGAAGCCAAGAGAGTGTTGCAGAGATGGGAAAGCGGGGGAGGCAGAAAATCCAAAACTCGTTCTCAAAAAGTGTGTTTTTGAGGAATTACCTGAAATTTATTGAGGAAACTATAAACGGTACAACCTCGTAAGCTTCATCTTAAAAATAATAAGATTTTTATTTTGCTCTTTGGGTTTCGAAAGAAGTAAAAGCGTGGCAGACAAATTGAACACGCATGCGAAAGATATCACTATGCGTCGGCTCTCAAACTCCTCCAATACGATTCAAGCTAGATCCCGATATGTTGTTCGAGAAGTACGGTGACCTCTCGAAGCCCATGCCGCTCAAGGCGCTCCAGGAGGGCGAGGACTTCGATTATACGCCTGGTGGAGTCACGGGGATGGTTGCCCCACTCTTGCAAAGGATGTACAAAGAAGAGAAAATCCGGACGCCTCACTGGGTGGCGATAAATCCCATGGGGCCCGAGATGGCATCGTTCGGCGGGATCGTGCTGCACCGAATCGAAATGGAACCCCATGAGCTGGCCGGCTACGGGTACTTCAAAGAGGCGATGTGGAAGAATGTCCATGGCTTGGAGCAAACGTGGGTTCCCCGCAGGCAATTCGCAGACTACGCCATGTTCAACTGGCTCTATGCGAAGAAAATGATGGACCTGCATTCGGAAATCGAGTTCGATCTTTTTTACGTGCACGATTTCCAGTTGCTTTTGACCGGGTCGATGACCGGCCCGGCGGCGCGCAAGATCTTCCGATGGCACATTCCTCTCGACATGATGAAGATGACCCCGGAATGGAGGGCCTTTTTGTTGAGATATCTGGAGGACTACGACGCCGTTATCGTGAGCTGTAAGAAATACAAGCGGAGTTTGTCGAAAGCCGGTTTCAAGGGCAGGGTGTACCATATCTACCCCCACATCGATGAACGGATACATGGTCGGACGTCGGACGTTAAAGTCAAACAGTTTTGTGAAAGGTTCGGAATCAACAACGACGACACGATAATTCTCACGGTCGCCCGTCTTGACCCAATAAAAGGTCAAGATACCGCAGTTAGAGCCCTAACACGGGTCGCAAAACGCTTCCCCCGTGCGAAACTCGTGTTGGTCGGCGATGGCAGTTTCTCGAGCGCTCGTAAGGGTGGTCTGGGGCTCCCGAAAGGTGTGAAGTGGTTGGATCGGTTGGAACGACTGGCGAGTAAGCTGGGCGTCCGTCAGAGGGCAATCTTCACAAGGTACCTGACTGGAGAGGAGCTGAGGGCAGCGTACACGAGGGCCGATGTGGTGGTTCTGCCTTCGGTGTTAGAGGGTTTCGGGCTAGCTGTGCTCGAAGGGTGGATGTACAAAAAGCCCATCGTGGTCAGCTCCGGGGCCGGGGTCTCCGAGCTCATCACCGATGGGGAAAACGGCCGCCTCTTTCCCCCAAACGACCATGAGGAACTCGCGGGTAAGATAATCGGGATGCTTTCGAAACCCGATGCAGCGGACGAAATGGGGAAAGTTGGATTCGAAACTGCGAAAAGGTGTTACATCAAGCGAGGCACCCAATCCCTCTTGAATGTTTTCTCCGAGGTGCTCGGCAAATAGGCTCCGCGCCGATGTTTAAAAGTATTCCCTCAATTTTTTAGCGAGGGTTTCCGGCATGGTCTCGACTACCGTCTCGTGGTGGAGTTTCTCCATGAATCCATCATCGCTCGTGTAAAGGTGCCTCGGGCTCGGTCTAGACACCAACTTTGCGCTGAGGAGATAATACTCACTTAGGTCCTCATCGCATGGACCCGAAAATGTCGTCATGTTGAAACTCTGAACTCCGAGAGCGTGATAACCATTCAAAGTTCGAGAGAGTCCATCACAGAAATCTCGGAGTCCGTGTTTTTTGAGGCTAATTATCGCGGAGGCCTCAGTGAAGACTGCTGCGACCTCGTTGTTGCCCTCAGGAGCAAAACTCGTGAGCCAAGCGACAGGGCCGGTTTTTCCGATAAACCGCTCCCCTCCCTCTCTCTCCGCCTCCACCAAATCCGACCAATAATTGCTCCCCTCTCGGTCGAAGTAGGACTTGCTGCTCCCGATGAACTCCCGGAGCCGCGAGGTTGGTTCCGGGTCCGCCGTGAGCTGAACGTGCGGATGGACGATGCTGGCGCCAGCAGGCGGCATGTGGTTCCAGTTTATGTGCCAGTACTTGATTTCGGGATGCCTCTCGTGTACCTGCTCGAAATACCTCAAGCATCCCTCAAAACAATCCCCGAGCAACTTCGGTGAAAATTGATTGATATCCAGATGGTGGGCCTCTGAAAAAACCCCAACTGCGTGGAACCCGCCGAACGGAAAGAGATTTGGGAATAGGCACGCACTCCCGACTTTTATCCTCCGCTCCGGAAAATCCTCTGGAAACATGGGGGTCATTTTTTCCAAATTTTCGGGGCAGAAGAAGCATTTGGCTTGAGATGCTTCGATAATCTTTTCCATCTCGGCCGCCTCCGCCGCTTGTTTCGGCCTCTTCGTCCGCTCAAGGTTTATTCTGCACCGCCTCCCTGTCAGCGGGTCCCTCCTGACCTCGATGGACTGGGTGACTAGCTTGAAGTCTTGGAGGGGGCTCAGTAGCTTAGCTTCCTGAACCGTCTTTTCAAATGCGATCTTCGCCATGGTTATCCCAGAATAATCAAAGCTTTTTGGCTTTTACTTTTTGGGACTAGCCCCTCTCTCCATATTTTTCAAAAACGCATATGAAGACGAGATCCTTCCTCGAGGTGTTGTAAACCCGGTGGAACTCGTCAGGCATGATCGGCACAACGTCCTTGCTCTTCACACTCCTTCGTTTCCCATCGAGCTCGATCTCACCCTGCCCCTCCACGAAGAAGTAAACCTCGCTAACCGGGTGGGAGTGCCCCGTCGTGTGCTTGCCCGCGTGCAGGATCGTGATGGAAAGCACCAAGTTCTTGCCCAAAGGTTTATCGCATACGATGTAGCGATCGTCGCTCTTCACGAGTCTAGCGTCTCTAAAGACTTGGAGGTAGCTCTTGTGGGACACATCGTACCATTCGCCCTCAAACAGATAACCCTTGACCTTCACGCCGCGTCCTAGCAAATGTTGGACGAAAAAGCCGGGGGCATCTTGCTTTTGCGCCCTACAGAACTCGTCCAAAATTGGAAAAATTGATTTTGGGTAAATGTATATGCCGGCGCTAACGTAATCGCTGAGCGGTGGTTTGACTTTTTCCTTGAAATCGGTTAGGTAAAAGCTCTGCTCCGGTGGCGGAAAACTTTCGCTTCCTTCAAATTTCATCGTTGCCATCTCTTCTGGTTTCATGTCTGGTTTTTGACCAGCGTAATAAACTCCGACGAGCGGCTCGCCCGTGTAGCTGGAGACGAAGCCCTTGAAATCGGAGGAGAAATAATTGTCGACGCATACCACCAAGAGGTCCTCATCGATTTTCAGCTGTTTGATCGCGTTGTTTATCGCCGGAACCGCCCCGAGTTTCTCCTCCTCTATCATCGCCCCCTCTACAATAACATTCTTGTATTTCTCAAAAAAATTCTCAAACTTTTTATTGGTCAAGATTATCGGCTCGATTTTCTCAGCCTCGAGCTTTTTGAGCAAATGGTCGAGAACTGTATCCCCTTCGACGACTATCATCGCCTTGGGCATCTGCTCGCCGATGGGGCCAAGCCGGGTTGCAAACCCGCCTGCTAGGATTAATGCCTTCATCGACTTCCTGTTCCTATCTGCGTTCTCAAATTTATTAGTTTCTCAAAAAATATTTTGACCCCATCGACATTTTTTACGAAGTATTTTGCGTTCGATTCCACCGGCTCTTCTGAAACTAAGATGGTTACGCCCATTTCCTTCAGGGCTGAAAATGCATCTTCATCCGTTCGATCATCCCCGATATAAACTGGTGTGAGTTCTCCCTTGGGATTAACCACGCTGGATAACCAGAGCACCGCCTTCCCTTTGTCCCACTCAACGTTCGGTCTTATTTCAAAAACTTTCTTACCGCGGGTAACTCTCAGCACCCCCGATTTTATCTGCGGTTCAACCACCTCTTCGAAAATGTTTCTCAGACGCTCAAATTCCCCCTCCGCGACCAATCGGTAGTGGACGCTCGCCGTCGACCCTTTGTCTTCAACAATCGCGCCTTTTATGTTGCCCAGTTTTGCCCGCAGCTCCTCGCAAAGCTTGACCAAGGTCGGACGCACGCGCTCGGCCTCGGACTTGATTAGATCCACCCCCGGGCCACTTATTTCGAACCCGTGATTTCCAGCATAATATATCCCTTCCAGCCCAACCAGCTCCTGAACGCCAGTGAGCGACCTGCCGCTTATTATCCCCAGCGTGTAGTGCTGGGACACACGTTTAAGCAGTTCCTTCATATCGGGCGAGAGAATCGCAAGCTCCGGTCTTTCGACGATGGGAGTGAGGGTACCATCGTAATCGAGCAGCAACAAAGCGCCGGGCGCTAAAGCTCGCTCTACCTCCCCCCAGCGATCGAAAAGATATTCCATTCGGATCACGAGATAGATTTCGCGGCCTCGCAGATGAAATCCGCCAACCACTTAAAAACATTGTTCCTCTTAACATTGTCTCTTAGGCTCTTCATCCTCCGACGCTTCTCCTTCGGCGTCATCTCCAAAGTGTCTCTAATCGCGTCTGCAAATCCCTCCACGTCGCAGGGATTGACGATCACGGCATCCTTCAGTTCTTCTGTTGCTCCCGCAAATTTACTCAACATCAGCGCACCCGTGCAATCTACATTTGCAGAGATGAACTCCTTTGCCACCAAATTCATCCCATCCTGGATTGGGCTCACTATGCACACATCGGCGGTCCTGTATAACGCAAAAAGCCTATCTAGGCTCAGCTTTCCCTCGATGTAAATGATCGGCTTCCAATAGCCCCTCATGTATTTCCAGTTGATCCTGTCGACGGCCTTTGAAATCTCCTCGTTCAGTTCCATGTAGGCTGGAATCCGTGTGCGGCTCGGTGCCCCCGCTTCGACGAACACGAATTTGTTCTGGTACTCCGGGTACTTTTCCAAAAATCGATCTATTGCCCAGAACCTCTCGAGGATACCCTTGGTGTAGTCAATCCGGTCGACGCCTACGCCGATATATTTGTATGGGATGTACTGGGGGGCTCGGACATGCTTCATCTCCCGCTTTACCTCGGGTTTCCTCGCCAGTTTATCGATGGTATCAAAATCCACGCTTATCGGGAAGGGTCTAACCCGGATGGTGTGCCCTTTGTATTTCACGTTAAATGTCCTATAATCTGCTTCAACCCCCATCACCTTCTCGACGCTTGCCATGAAGTTAATGCAGTAACTGGGTAGATGAAAACCGATGAGATCGTTCGCGAGCATGCCATCGAGCATCTCCCTCGCCCACGGCAGGAGCGTGAAGGTGTCCCAAGTGGGCCAGGGGATGTGCCAGAAATGAGCTAGCACAAGCTTTTGTTTTTTCGAGGCCCCATTCCTGACCATCTTGGGTAATAGGGCTAGATGATAATCGTGGAACCAAATGAAGGCCTTATCGACCCCCCTCGTCTCCTCCCTAACCGCCTCCGCGTACAGCGCGTTTGAGTGCTTGTAGCCGTCCCAGAATGATTTTTCGAAAATGGGTTCCCGAAACACATTATGGCAGAGGGGCCAGAGTGTCTGATTTGAAAAACCGAAGTAAAACTTGTCCACCTCGTCCTTCGACATCCATATCCGTTTCAGCACATACTTCGGGTTATCGGGGGGGACCCGACATCGATTTTGTTTATCGACGTTTTCCCGATCGGCATCCCCGCTGCCACCAGCTACCCACGTGCCGCCAGTGGCCTGCATCAGGGGGTCCAAGGCTGCCGTAAGACCTCCAGCGGGGGTCTTGATCCGAACCCCCTCAGGTGTGTGCATATGAAGGTAGGGCTCGCGGTTCGAAATGATGAGGAATTTATAGCCCCTCAGCTTCGATTTCACCAGCTTCTGAACGTCCTTCGCAGACAGCATAGAGACCAAGAGAACGGTGCCGCCAATGTTTTAAATATCTTTACCAATCATCGAGAATGGTGTGCAGGTGACAATCGAGGAGATCTGGCAGATACTGACGCCAATTTTAATATTGATCGGATTCATCGTGGCCGGGTACGCACTGAGATTTGTATTAAACGTTTACATCACCAGACTCACAAGAAAAACGAAAACCAAAATCGACGATATCATCCTCGATGCCATCAAGGTGCCGATAGTTGCGATATTCTTGATCATCGGCATTCGATTTGCCCTTGAACATGCATGGTTTGTCCCTACACAGGTCATACAATATCTCCCGACCATCAGCTACTTGTTGATTGTCCTGATAGCGACATGGCTCGCCGCGAGGATTGTAACTGGGATATTGAAGTACTACGGTACCGTGAGCCCGAGTTTAAGGACGCTTGTGCCATCGCTCCAAAAAATCATGAAAATTATCGTCTTTTTTGTCGGCTTCCTGCTCATACTCAACGCACTCGGAATCCAAGTAACTGCGCTGGTCGCGGCTTTCGGTATAGGGGGCCTCGCAGTTGCATTCGCCCTGCAGGGGACGCTATCAGAGTTCTTCGCAGGGATATACATCATGAGCGACCGACCTGTGAGGGTTGGGGACTATGTTGAGCTGGAGACGGGTCAAAAGGGTTATGTAACAGATATCGGCTGGCGCAGCACGAAAATACGCGAGCTCCCGAACAACATAATAGTAGTCCCTAATTCAAAGCTGGCGGGGTCGATTGTCATCAACTATTACTTGCCCGAACAGCAGATGGCCTGCTTGGTTCAGGTTGGAGTGGCTTACAAAAGCGACCTCGAGAAAGTGGAACGTGTGACCATCGATGTGGGTAAAAAAGTGTTGAAAAAAGTGACGGGTGGGGTACCGGAGTTTGATCCCTTCATCCGCTATCACACCTTTAGCGACTTCAGCGTAAACTTCACCGTCATCCTGAGGGTCAAGGAATTCGTGGACAAGTACCTGATCACCCATGAGTTCATAAAGGAGCTCCACAAGCGCTACAAGAAGGAGGACATCGAGATCCCATTCCCGATCCGCACGGTCTACATGCACAAGGAACGGGCCTAGCCTCCTCGCCTTTTTAATTCAAGTAAGACAAACGGTTATCGAAAGTGGTGTCCGAATGGTGCTAGATAGACTTGGGAGGTCCCTGCACAGCGCCCTCCAGAAGCTGACCCGGGCGACCCACGTCGACGAGCGGGCAATCAAGGAGCTCGTGCGGGACATCCAACGCGCCCTGCTTCAAGCCGATGTCAACGTAGAGCTCGTGCTGGAACTGACAAAGCGGATAGAAAAACGGGCGCTCGAGGAGAAGCTCCTCCTAGGTATGGCACGCAAGGAGCACGTCATCAAGATCGTCTACGGAGAGCTCTCCACGTTGATGGGGCGCCCGGCCCAGCTGCAACTCAAACCCGGGAAGCCCACGGTGCTGCTGATGGTCGGCCTCCAGGGGAGCGGAAAAACGACCTCGGTGGCGAAGCTGGCAGCCCACTTCAAAAAGCGGGGTTTCAAAGTCGGCATCGTCTGCGCGGACACCTTCCGCCCGGGTGCATATGAACAGCTCAGCCAACTTGGTCAACAGGTCGGCATAGGATTTTTCGGTGACCCCAAAGCCAAGGATTCGATCAAGCTCGCAAAGGAGGGCGTTAAGCGATTCAAGAAAGAGCGCCTCGAACTGATCATCGTCGACTCGGCCGGCAGGCATCGCAAAGAGGAAGCCCTGATGGATGAGATAGGTCAAATCGCTAAAGCAATAGGGCCGGATGAAATAATACTCGTCGTGGATGGGACGATAGGACAGCAGGCGAAGGAGCAAGCCGCTGCATTCAAGGCCGCGACGGATATAGGCTCGATTTTGATCACCAAGCTGGACGGCACTGCGAAAGGTGGTGGTGCCCTCTCAGCGGTCACGGCTACCGAGGCGCCGATAAAATTTATTGGCGTCGGGGAGCACATTGATGACCTCGAGCCATTCGTGCCCGAGCGCTTTGTCGCTCGATTGCTCGGGATGGGCGACATCGAGACGCTGCTGAAGCGAATCGAGGAGACCGCAAGGGCCGAGGAGGTGAAGCCCGCTGATATGAAGGCGATCCTCGCAGGCAAGTTGACCCTACGGGATGTCTACAGCCAACTTGAGATGATGGGCAAGATGGGGCCCCTCAAGAAGCTCATGCAGATGATTCCTGGGATGGGTATCGCGGTGCCGGAGGAACAGATGCGCGTCGGGGAGGAGAAGTTGAAGCGCTTCAAGGTGATCATGCAGTCGATGACCCCGCAGGAGCTCGAGAACCCTAAGGTGCTCAACGCCTCTCGGATTCGCCGGGTGGCCCGAGGATCGGGGACGAGCGAGGCGGATGTGAGAGAACTTTTGAAGCAGTACGAACTCATTCGAAAATTCATTAAAACAATGATTAAAGGACGGGGACCCAAGTTCGGCCCGTTTGCGAAACTCATGAAGGAGCTGTCGAAGGGGACACCGCCAGATTTTGATGTCGGTGGCGAGAAAAGCTCTTAAGCGCGGTGCCGAAGCTAATTGTTTAGGTGTTCATGTGGCAAAAAGGTCGAAGGGTTATCGGAGCAAGAGCAGAGGAAAACTCACCAAGCATGTTCGTGAGCGCGGGCTCTCGCCCGTGAGCCGAGTGATTCAAGAGTTTGGGCCCGGTGCGAAAGTTACTATCATCCTTGACCCGAGCGTCGTGAAGGGGCAGCCCCACCCGCGCTACCACGGCAGGGTCGGGATCGTTCAGGAGCGTCGTGGGCGAGCATACGTGGTCGAAATCAGGGACGGGGGGTCCATCAAAAAGGTTATTTCCCGTCCGGAGCACCTTAGGACGGTGAATGCAAGATGATAGGAAAGGAGGTAACGGGTGAGAAACCCGTACCGTTAGCAAAGGTGCTTGAAATCCTTGAAAAACAGAAAAAACGAGGAGAGCTGGAGTACGGGCAGCGGCTGACCTATGATTACGCGCAAAAATTTGCGAAGTTGGACATCAAGAAGGCAGAGGAACTAATCGGCGAGCTGCTCAAGCTCGAGAAAATCAGGGAACATCAAGCGGTCGCACTTGTAGATTTGATGCCGGAGAGAAAGGAGGATGTGGAGCTCATTTTCGCGAAGGAACGAACGAAACTTGAAGAAAATGACATCAAGAAAATTTTAGAACTGATAAACAAGTTCCGAAAGTAGTTCCCAATTAGTTGGAGGCGCTTGTTCTTGGTCGATAAGAAGTACGAGGACCGAGGCGTAGTATTGGATTTCCTACTCCAGGGGCACCCAAGCGACCCCAGGCCAATCCACCTGCGTGAGCCCATAGCCCAGATCCTTGGCGACACGTTCTTCACCCTGCTTGAAATCGTCCCCATGAAGGGAGTAACGTTTAATCCACACGAACGCGTCTTCATAGGCAAGGGCGAACGTGACAAAGTCGAACGAATCAAACGTCGCGTGAGCTACGATGAGCTTACGGCCGCGGCGAAGGCGGAGCTACCGGTCGCCATAGAGGAACTGATTAACGAGGCCCCGGAGCGGTTCATCGAGTTTTTCAACCGCGCTGCACCCCTGACCACCCGTTTTCACCAACTTGAGCTCATCCCGGGGATAGGGAAGAAACTCATGTGGGCAATCATCGAGGAGCGGAAGAAGGGCCCCTTCGCGGACTTCGGGGATCTAAATAAAAGGGTGAAGGGGCTAACCAACCCGAAAAGCATAATCGCGAAACGGATAACCATGGAGCTGGAGGGCACCGACAAATACCGCCTTTTCGTGCGCCCGCCATCTAGAAGGGCTTCCGTCGAGGACGAGGCACCCTAGCTATCAGGTAGCTGATGAACGCTATTACTGGAATTATCTCGAGGCGTCCGACTAGCATTTGAATTGTCATGCTTATCTTCCCTGCTAGAGGCATCGCTGCTGAAGTTATTCCCACAGATAAGCCAACGTTTCCTTGAGCAGATGCCGATTCAAATACCGAGTCCATGGCTGAGTTGCCCACCGTCATCAGCACCACTGCGCCGCTTATCAGCACGATGATGAAGATGAACGCATAAATGGCGGTTTCCATCATCTCCTGTTCGCTGTAAATCCTACCCGATATTTTCATCGGTACAACCGCGCGCTGGGGGAGGAAGCTACGCTTGATCATCCAGTGGACTGCCTTGACGATGATCACGGTTCGGATGAGCTTGATTGCACTCGAGGTCGAACCGTACCCTCCACCTATGACCATAAGGATCGTGAGCAGACCCTTCTGAGGGTCCCCCCACGTTGAGAGGGTGGCCGTGGAGAAGCCCGTCCCCGTCAAAGCGGAGGATGATTGGAATAGCGCGTCCCGCAGCCCCACACTCCAGATAAGCAAAAGCGTCGCCAACGCTATCAACACGAACATCAGCCGAACTTCGATGTTTTGGAAAAGCTCCCGCCAGTGCCCGGCCATGGCCTTCCGATGGACCGCGAAGCTGATCGCGCCCGCCATCATTATCAAAATTGTAACAGCAAGCACCGGGGAACCGTACTCAGCAAAACTCGTGTTACGTATGGTGAACCCTCCGGTGGCGATCCCCGTCATCGAGTGATTCACCGCCTCGAACAGCGTTTGTGTCCCAGCGAAGTACAACCCGATGATGCCCAGAAGCGTGAACAGCACGTATATCTTCCAAAGGGAGCGGGCGGTCGCCCGAATGCTCGGCTCGATACGTTCTGCCCGAGCTTCCGCGACGTACATCCTCCGAGCAGCCCTCCCCGCGCCGATAAGGGCCGCCAAGAAGAGGACGATCACACCCATGCCGCCAACCCACTCGGTCAGGCTGCGCCAGAAAAGGATGGTGGGGGCAACCCCTTCGACGTTAGAGATCATGGTCAGGCCGGTGGCTGTGAAACCCGACATACTCTCGAAGTAAGCGTCCTCGACCGGCATGTTGTTGCCGAAGATGTAGGGTATCGAGCCGAAGGCCGCGAAGACGATCCAAGCGAAGGCGACAATCACCATGGCTTTGCCCAGGGTTATCTCCGTTGGCTGAAAGCGCCGCCTGAGGAAGAAACCCAACGCGATGGCGATGGCCGCGGGGACTATAAAATATGGGAGCAAGTGGGTCTCGTTGGCTAGCAACGCCACTGGGGTCGGCGCCAACATCACTGCGCCCAAGATGAGCAGGATGAAACCCAAGAAATGCAGCACCTTTCAACCCCCAGCGGTAATACCCTCACCCAAAGTGTATAAAGGATTTGCTGACCGAAACCGGAACCATGGGTTTTAAAATTGATTGACCTATCCTTAATTGTGGTGGGATGAGGGAAACCCGACGCGCGCTGCACGAGATCCTCGCACACCTACAAGGTTCCTCGAAAAAGCTCAGAAGCAAGCAGGTGAATGGTTTTATAAACGCGTTGCTCGGTGCAAAGCGGGTTTTCGTCGTGGGGGCCGGGCGCTCCGGATTGATCGCGAGGGCCTTTGCCATGCGCCTGATGCACCTAGGTATAGATGTCCACGTGATTGGGGAGACGATAACACCTGCCCCACGAGACGAGGATCTTTTGGTGGCCCTTTCCGGTTCAGGTGAAACAAGTTTCGCCGTGAGCGCCGCAAAAATTGCCAAGAGGGTAGGTACAAAAATTGTCGTTATAACTTCCTATCCACGATCCACCTTGGCGAAGCTGGCCGATCATATCGTCACGCTCCCAGGCCGAACTAAAATCGCATCCATCAAGAGCTACCTAGATCGCCAAATCGTTGGTGAATACGAATCGCTCGCGCCCTTGGGTACGCTGTTCGAGATTACAGCACTTGTCTTTCTTGATAGCGTAGTCGCTGGTCTTATGGCGAAACTCGGTCGAAAGGAAGAGGAACTTCGGGCGCGCCACGCCACCATCGAGTAATCAAGATTTTTCACCCAAAAATTCTCGCAGTACTTCAATCCAGGCGGTGTCGAAACCCTGCTCGTCCTTGGGCCTGAACTTTCGCGAAAGCCCCTCGCGCGCGCTTTTGACGAGTCCCACAATCTGTTCCTGTTTGTACTCTCCATCCACCACGCGTTTTACCACCGATAGCTCGCCCCCGGCCTCCAAGGCCGCAACCATGCCCTGCAGCGCCAGCAGGTAGCCTCGCCCGAATTCATCGTTAGGGTCAACTCTGCCTTTGGTTTGCTCAAGCCATTCCCTAGCTTTTTTTGTATTTTTTTCTCCGAGGGCTCGGGCGAAAGGTTTCAAGTCCAACTCCATGTTACCACCATGACTTAAACCAAAAATTAAGAAACCTCTAGAGCTATAACGGTTTCCGACGCAACGCGAGGACTCATCGTGAAAAAGGGCCAATAACCACTAAGCGCGCGCCGCACGGGGTATTTCTCGTGGCAGAGGCGATCGGGAGTACCGCAAGAGTGGCTTACCTCACTCTCGAACTGTTTCCAAGACGCTGAGGGCGCTCCATATCGTCGTTCGGGTGTGGATAGGCATGTTCGGGTCGTTGCTTATTTCGTCTAGAATCATTATCGCAGAAGAAGCCTTGACTACGGGGTCGCCCTCCTTTTTCAACAGAGCATCCTTAGCTTCGTTCGCAGCTCTCCGGATGTTGCGAGGGACTGAAGTGTCCTCTGCCACGCGCGCCATAATTTCCGCTACTTGCCTTAGCTTGGCATCCGAGGACACGGCTATCACCCACTCGCATAGCTAATCCAGCTTATTTTAAGGATGGGCCTTCATAAAGGGTTTGGGGTCGGATGCAGGACGAGAAGATAGCGAAGATGACGGAGATGCTCCTCGGTGGGGGGAAGATGCTCTCGGTTCACTGCGGCGCCTGTAAGGGGCCCCTCTTCGAGTTCAAAGGGAAGGTTGTGTGTCCCGTGTGTGGGGAGAAGGCCGAGGTTACAAAAGCCGAGGTTAAGCCCAAAGCCGCTCCCGCCGAGAAAGTCGAAAGTATCCTGCGTACCAAGCTCAACTCACTCGCTGAGCAGCTCGAAAAAGAGACCAACCACGCCAAGACATTGGAGCTACTCGATCGTATCAAGTCCGTCCTCGAAGTGCTCGAAAAGTTAAAGGAGGGGTGAAATTGAAGAGGGAGGAGATCCTTAAAGCGCTAAAGGAAGCTGGGACCCCACTCACCATCGAGGAGCTCTCCCAACAAACTGGGATCGACATCGTCCGCCTACGGGTTGACCTCTTTAGGCTAGCTGAGGAGGGAAAAGTCGAGCGCAGGCAGCGGGCGAACAAGCCCACTTGGACGATAAAGGTCAGCTCAGCTCTTGAGCGGCGCTACGAGAAGCTCTCTAAAAAGTATGCCCCGTGATGCGGTTGTGGCTCGACCTTGCTAGGATCCTCGTAGCCGGCATCGTGCTCGGCTTCGTGATCGGAAAGTTGGTAGTGCTCAGGCCCCATTACCTCGAGCGGATACGTCCACGCTCCTGGGTCCCCCGAGCGCGGAGCATGAAGAGGAAGGAATGGGTCAGGCTCATCACGATTGTACTTTGGTTTACCGCCGCGACGCTCCTTGTGACGATCATCGTGGGAAAGGTGCTTAGTGGGGCGGGGGTGGAGATGTACTCGGAGGAGGAGTACCCCTTCACGGTGCTTGAGAAGCAGTACCCGCTGCTGTTGCTCGTGGTTGTCAACGTGGTACCGATTTTCGAGGAGTGGATTTTCAGGGGAATCATCCTCGAAGAGGTCGTGCGTCGGCGCCGTTCCAAATTGCTGGCGGTTGTAGTTTCCACTTTCATCTTCGCGGTATTTCACCTCTCGAATCCGGGCACCTACCCCGCATTTGTTCTTCCCTTGATACCGGCCGGCCTGTTGCTTGGGGCCTGCTATCTTAAAACTGGGCTGGCGGGGGCTATCATAACTCACAACGCTTACAACTCGATCTTGGTGATCTTGTTGGTTTTAAGTCAAAGTTGAGTTGGGGTGACCGACTGAGGAAAGAACTCGTCGACGTGGCTCTCGGCGAAGCGCCGGCGGACCTTGTGATAAGGGGTGGGCAGCTCGCAAACGTCGACACGAGTGAGTTTTTGGACAACATCGATGTCGCGATTAAAGGAAAAAGAATTGCTTTGGTCGGTGATGCAAGACATTGTGTCGCCAAGGGCACAAGGGTAATCGAAGCTAAAGGTAAGCTCTTGGTTCCGGGACTGCTCGACGCGCATGTGCACATCGAGAGCTCCATGTTGACCCCAACCCAATTTGCCCGAGCGGTCCTCCCCCGTGGCACGACTGGTGTGTTCATAGACCCCCACGAGATTGCAAACGTGCTGGGGATGCGCGGAATCAAACTCATGCTCGATGAAAGTGAAGCTTTACCCCTCAAGGTCTTTGTAACCGTGCCTTCGTGCGTCCCTTCCGCGCCCGGGTTGGAGACGGCGGGTGCTGAGCTGAGACCCAAAGACATCGCGGAGGCTTTGAAGTGGGCGCGTGTCGTCGGCCTAGCTGAAGTCATGAACTTCCCTGGGGTGCTCGCAGGTGACAAAAAGCTGTACGGTGAAATCGAAGCTGCTCTTAGAGGGCGAGCTGTGGTGGAGGGCCACGCCCCAGGCCTGCGTGGGAAACAACTAGCAGCGTACATCGCCGCGGGAGTCAGATCGGATCACGAATCATCCACGCGCGAAGAAGCCATCGAAAAGCTCAGGCTTGGGATGAAACTCGAGCTGAGGGAGGGCTCAACCGCGAAAAATCTCGCAACGCTCATCAAGCCGATTCTAGAACTCAAACTCGACACTCGACATTGCCTGCTAGCCACCGATGACCGCCACCCGAGAGATCTTCTCGAAGAAGGACACATGGATTATCTCGTTAGACGGGCGATCGAGGAAGGCGTCGACCCCATCAAGGCCGTCCAAATGGCAACGATAAACACGGCCGAACACTTTAGGGTGGACGAGGATCTTGGGAGCATTTCCCCTGGCAAATTCGCTGATGTTTTAATAGTTGACGACCTCAAGCGCTTTGATGTCAAGAAAGTCATAGCGAATGGGAAGTTGGTGACGGCAAACGGCAAGCTTTTGATCGAATTTCCCAAGCCAAGTTATCTCAATTTCGCCAGGGCTACGATGAAGCTCAAGCCCGTGCGCCCCCAAGATTTTGAGGTGAAAGCCTCCATTAGGAGCGGCGCGGTAAAAGTCAGGGCGATAAAGCTCACCGAGGGACAGTTCATCACCGAGCAAAAAACAGTTTCGCTTCGGGCGGAAGGCGGGCTAATCGAGCCCGACCTGACCAAGGATATCGCGCGCGTAGCAGTCATCGAGCGACATCACCGAACGGGTAACCTCTCGCGAGGCTTCGTGCAGAGTTTCGGCATACGAAAGGGAGCCATAGCCTCCAGCGTCGGACATGATGCGCACAATCTAACCATCGTGGGGCTTGATGTGTGGGATATGGCGGCGGCGGCAAACGCTGTTGCGCAAGCAGGGGGCGGTCAAGTCGTCGCAAAAGGAAGGAAAATTTTGGCGAAACTCGAACTCCCCATCGCCGGACTGATGTCCGATGAACCAGCTGAGATCGTGAGCGCCAAGTTAAAAAAACTCGAACGCGCCGCCCGCAGCCTAGGTATCTCGCTCAAAGCACCTTTCATGGTTCTTTCATTTCTCCCGCTCGCCGTCATGCCTAAGCTGAGGATCACCGACAAGGGTTTGATTAACGTTGAGAAATTTGAGTTCGTCGATTTGTTCGTGAGCTAACCTAATTTTAATGTGGAAGGAGGGGTGAAAAATGTCAAAGGCCAAAAAGCGAAAGAAGAAGCGAAAGAGATAGGTTTTTTAAAACTTGATACATCGGCATCTAATCGGCCCGCGGAGTTGTCATTGGTTGCCATATTTTTGGGCTCGGAAAATGGGCAGTTTGAAAGGGTCAAAACTTAGGGCTTGACGCAACTAACTAATATGGCTGTGGAGCATTGTCGAGAACGGGATATAGATGGGCCTACACAGATACCGTTGGCACAAGCCGAGCTGGAGGGATAGAAAAAAGCGCCGCAAGAAGAAG
>JAUWYN010000047.1 GCA_030615805.1 Hadesarchaea archaeon
CTTCTTTCCCAGAAAATTTGAGCTTGAGGACACGCTCTAGGTCGGGTTGCTCAACCGCCACCAACTGCGCATTTGCCAAGTGTTTGCGCAGGAACATCGCATAGGTGCTCGGTTTTTTCGGGGTTTTGTACTTCCTACTCGTCAGATGCGCTCTGCGGCCTGGCTCGAGGAGCAAATCTTGGCGTCCCAGGTTTGGAGAGTGCAGCCGTAGGAGGAAAACACCACCCAGCTCGTACACGTTATCAACTCGAGCACCAATAGCGTTTTTAAGCTCCCGGGCGCAGACCATAATGTCCAAGCTAGACATGGATAACTTCATACCATTACCAGGTGTGTGATATGGAACTCGTGGCTAAAATTACCCTTCTGTTTGCGGGTTGGGGGGCGATAGCCGGTGTCCTCTCGGGATTTCTGCGAGGCATGCCGACAGATCAGGGCAGCTTGGCGCTTCTTGCAATCTTTTTCCTTCTCTTTTACGTTTCATATAAGCTGGCCCCCAACCTCCTAAAATTCCTCCCTGAGGAGTTCCCTGGTGGAAAGTGGACGGGATGGACCGCGTTCAGGAAAGGATTTTTTGGGTTTTTTATCATGTGGTTGGTTCTGTGGATAATGACCCATACCATGCTGGTTTCCTGACGAACTGTCCTGACTTTCCCACCCCAATCGCTGTTTTTTATCTTCTCGTCACATACCTTGAGAGGGGGCTGAGAGATGGCCGAGCAAAAACCGTCTGAGGGATTCACCGCAAAAAGGATAAAAATTATTGCAGACCACCGCGAGGTCCCATCCGGCGTCGTGCACGAACTCACGCAGCTCGGCGTCGAGGTTGAAGCGCGCCAGCTTAGCGTCGGCGATTTCATCCTCAGCGACCGCGTTGGCATCGAACGAAAATCAGTCGGCGATTTTTTGCAATCAATCGTCGACAAACGCCTCCTAAGCCAAGCCAAGCAACTGGGCGAGACATTTGAGCGCCCGGTGCTCATCTTGGAGGGCAAGAGTTTGTACTCGCGGAGGGCGATTCACCCGAATGCGATCCGCGGTGCACTTGCCGCACTCGCTGTGGATCTCAACATTCCGATATTGCCGACTCGGGATGAAAAAGAAACGGCGTTAATCCTCGTCGCCATCGCTAGGCGCGAACAGGTGGAGGAGGCCCGGGAGGTCTCGATACGTGGCGAACCCAAGGGTTTGACCCTGCCCGAGCAGCAGCGGTTTGTGGTCGAAGGACTGCCAGGAGTATCGGCCGTGCTCGCAAAACGGTTGCTCGAATACTTCGGTGCGGTTGAACGAGTAATGAGTGCATCGGGGGACGAGTTGCAGCAGGTACACGGCATCGGACCGGAAAAAACGAGGGAGATCAAACGAGTTTTGAGAGCGGAATATGAGGCTAAAGCTTCTTGACCGCTTCTTTCGTCCGATCGATCGCTTTTTCAATGTTCTCCATAGATGTCGCGTAGCTGAATCTCACGTGACCCTCACCATACGGGCCAAACCCACTCCCCTGCACCGCGGCAACGCTTGCCTCGCGCAACAAGAATTCGCAAAGATTCAAGGATGAGACGCCAAGTTTTTTGATGCTGGGAAACGCATAGAAGGCGCCCGCAGGTTTTGTACATTCAAATCCCTCGATCGAGTTCAGCCCATTGACGATCGCATCTCGACGCTTTCGATATTCATCGCGCATCTCACGGACGCAATCCTGAGGGCCGCGGAGGGCCGCTACGCCCGCGGCTTGTACAAATCCCGCGACGCACGATGTCGATGCCTGCTGTACCTTGTTCATCTCCGTAATCAACTCGACCGGTGCGACCGCATAGCCCAGACGCCAGCCGGTCATCGCATAAGCTTTCGAGAAGCCGTTGACGTAAATCGTGCGCTCAGCCATGTTTGGCAGCGACAGCACACTCACGTGCTTCCCCTCATACACCAAGCAATCGTAAATCTCATCGGACAAGACCCAAAGGTCGTGATCGATCGCGAGGTCGACTATGGGTCGAAGATCCCCTTGCTGCATGACCGCGCCGGTTGGATTGTTTGGATAATTGATCAATATCATCTTCGTTTTTTTCGTTAGTGCCTCCTGCACCTTTTCTGCCCTCACCTTGAACTCGTCGGCCTGCGTGGCTTCAACAAATACCGGCTTAGCCCCAACCACCAGCACAATGGGCTCGTAGGTCCAGCAGGGACTGGGGATGATCACCTCATCGCCTGGATCGAGCGCTGCAACCATCGCACAGAAGATGGCGTGCTTCGCCCCGGGGGTGACGATGACATTTTTTGTGGTTGTGGTGACACCCTTCGTGGTAAGGTGCTCCGTGATCGCCTCGCGCAGCTCGGGCAAGCCGGCGCTCGGCGTGTATTTGGTCATCCCCCGCGCGAGGGCCTCCTCCGCGGCTCGCTTGATGTGGGCAGGCGTGTCGAAATCCGGCTCGCCGACCTCCATGTGGATGATGTCCTTACCTTGGCGCTCGAGTTCTTTGGCTAGGCCTAGGACCTTGAGTGTGCTTGAGGGAGGGATCCCCTTCATGCGTTTGGCAGGCTTCAACCTCACACCCGCTAAGATTTTACGTGTCCAATATAAACCCACTTCGGTTCGCATGCACTGGATTGATCGTGCCGCAAAAGCTTTGCTCAAGCGGGGTAAAAAACACGTCATCGCAAGCGGCATCTCGGTCTCTGGCCACATCCACATCGGCCATTGCAACGACGTCTTCATTGCTGATGGGGTTCGAAGGGCGCTCAAGGAGTTGGGGGGCGAAGGGCAGGCTTTTTGGTACGCCGATGACTTCGACCCCATGCGCCGGATACCCTGGCCGTTGAACGAGGGCGAGTTGGCTGAAAGGTACAAGCGATACTTGGGCATGCCTTACATCAACATCCCCTCGCCCGACTCGAAGTACGAGAACTTCGTCGATTACTTCGCCCGCCCATTCATCGAATCGCTCGATGATTTTGGAATAGAGGTGAAAATTTATTCGGGAGCTAAAATCTACCAAAGCGGAAAAATGGCTGAGCTCACCAAAACTGCCCTTAAACACGCCAACAAAATCCGTGCGATCCTCAACCGATATCGCTCTAAACCGTTGCCTGAGGGCTGGTTGCCCTACGATGCGTTGTGCGAACGATGTGGTAGGCTCGCGACTACCCGATCACTCAGCTGGCATGATAACTACGTAAGTTACAGGTGTGAGGGAAGCGACTACGTTGCCGGTTGTGGTCACGAGGGCGAGGCCGACTTCACCAAGGGTCAAGGTAAACTGACTTGGCGGGTGGAGTGGCCTGCGCGCTGGAAGTTACTCGGCGTCACCTGCGAACCCTTCGGCAAAGATCATGCGGTCGTCGGAGGAAGTTACGATACGGGCAAATTGATCGCAAAGCAGGTTTTCAAATGTAACGCTCCTTACCCCGTGCCCTACGAGTGGGTTAGTCTCAAGGGCAGGCGGATGTCTTCTTCGGAGGGAGTCGTGTTCACGCTCCCCCAGTGGCTCGAGACAGCCGAGCCCGAGCTCCTGCGCTACTTCATCTTCAGGAGCAAACCCATGAAGGCTAAGGAGTTTGACCCGGGACTCGCGCTGCTCGACCTTTACGATGAGTACGACCTTGTGGAGCAGGTTCACTTCGGCATGGTGGAGGCGAGTGCTCGTAGGAAGAAACAGTTCAAGCGCATTTACCAACTCTCTCAGCTCCGCGAGACACCAAGGCGGCCGGTGCAGCGCGTTCCGTTCAGGTTCGCCACGGTGCTGACCCAAGTCATGCGGGATGAAAAGCATGCGATCAGCGTTTTAATTTCCCGAGGGATGCTAACTGACCCAAGCGAATCCGATATCAAGCTAGCCTTCCGCCGCTTGAGTTGCGCACGGAACTGGGTGTCCAAACATGCACCCGAGCGTTTGCGATTTAAGGTTGCAGAAACTCTGCTCACCGAAGCCGTGCAACGCCTTACCAAAAAACAAAAACAAGGTTTGACACAACTGGCTGCTGATCTATCCTCACGGGATTTTACCCCGATCGAACTTCACAACCACATTTACGAACTCGCGCAGAGGGTCGGTCTGAAAGCCCCCGAGCTGTTCAAAGCTATCTATCTTGCTTTATTAGGTCGAGAATCCGGGCCTCGTGCGGGCAATTTCATCTCGGTTCTCGACAAGGGGTTCGTCATCTCGCGCTTCAAGGAAGTCGCTCCTTGAGCCTAATTTTCATCCCTGAGTAGCGCTCTATTAGTTGCTTGAAAACTTCCTCGAAGCTCTCGTTTGGCGCGAGTGCGCGTTGAATGAAAATCCCAGTATGCCCCACGTCCCTCCTACGGGTTAGAACCTGCACGCGCTCCCGAACTATCCCCAAGCCAACACCAACCCGCTTCGCCACCTCAGCTTCTCTGCCCTTAACCGAACTTTCGATGTGTCCCCGAGGTGTGGGCTCGATCAACATCAGACGTTTATCGACGCCTGGTACACGGACCGCTTGCCCGACCTGCTCGACGCTCGCTGCGCCCCCAAAGTGATAAAACTCAAGTTCCAGTTGTTTCGGCTTTACCAACGGAAAAGTGACTGAATGGTCCTCTTCGATGTAAATGTGCGCCTTGGGGAGCTGCCAAGGCGTCGCCACGACTATCTCCCGGTTCATTGGATCGAGCTTGGCCTCGCGAAGAGCTAGCTCAATCTTGTAGGATGGCACGACGTGAGGGACAAACACATCAACATCACTATCTTTATTGACGTCCCCTCGGGCGACGCTCCCGTACACGATCGGATCGAACTCTTGCTTCACCAGAACTTCCATCAGTTCCAGCGCGCGCGTCCGTAGCTCCTTAAAAAGTCGCCAACGTTCTTCATCGTAAACAATTTCGACGATGTCGGCGGAGCGAACTGGCTTGATCATATCAAAGCCCTGTTTCATGATCACCGATGACGAAGCTCTTACCGGATACGTGGAGCAAGGGTTTCACTTGCTCGGCGTTCAGCCTCCCCGCCTTCATCGTGCCCTTCCGCGCATGCGCCGCGACGACCCTTCCTGCCACCACAACGTATTCAGGTCCCCGATGGGTCCAATCGAGTTTGCACTCCAAATTAACCGGACACTCGACGATTCGTGGCGGCTTCACTTTCTCGGAGGGTTCCCAGTTCAGGCCAGCTTTCTCGAGCTCGTTGACCCCCCGTGGAAAACTCTTGCCGCAGGTGTACATCTGCTTCTTGATCCGCTCGGGGACGAGGTTGAGGACGAATTCCCCCGTTTCGCTGACGTTGCGGTAGGTGTCGCTGTCGTAGCTGGTCGAGAAAATGACGATCGGTGGTTCCGACTCAACTGGCGTCACCCACGACATCGGCGCAGCGTTGATCCGTCCCTGTTTGTCGACTGTCGTGATCAACACGATCGGTCGTGGGGCGATCAAACGATAAGCATCCTCCAGATCAACAAGCATGCTATCACCTCAAACTTTCCACGAGCCACTTTAAATATTCTGGCAACCCGCGCTCGATCGGAACCACCAAGACCTCGGGCACCTCGTAGCTATGCAATTCCTTGATGCGCGGGATTAAGCGATCGAGTTTTTTATTAGAGGTTTTTATCAAGAGCAGGTTTTCCTTCGCTCGCTCAAGTTTCCCGTGCCACCTATAAGTTGAATTTACGCTTGGCAGGACGCTAACGCAAGCCGCGAGCTTTTCCGACACCAATTTTTCGCTTAGCCTTTTCGCCTCTGCCCGATTTTTCACCGTCGTCAACACCAGCGAGAACATGCGCTCCCCACGACAACAACCCGAACGCAGA
>JAUWYN010000027.1 GCA_030615805.1 Hadesarchaea archaeon
TACTCTGCTAAATGTTGAGAAAAAAGATAATGAAGTAGAGTTTTTAATATTCAAACAAGCCATCGCGTTGGGTTGGGACTGTCCGCGAGCTTCAATTCTTGTAATATTTAGAGAGTCAAAAAGTTTCATATTTACAATTCAGACTATTGGTAGAATAATGAGAATGCCGGAATTAAAACACCATACGAAAGAACCGGAATTAAATAAAGGATTTATTTTTACTAATCTTCCAAATATAGAGATCACTGAGGCATACGCAAAAGATTATGTTACAATTTACGAATCAAAACGGAAAAATGAGATATACAAAAATATCGAACTTAATTCCACATATTTGAAGAGGCAAAGAGAAAGAACAAGACTCTCTGGGGAATTTGCCAAAATCTTTGAGAATATTGCAACCGAAACAGAGCTAAAAAACAAAATTACGCTAAAACCGTCTAAAGTAGTTAATCCAATAATTGCAGATGGCAAAATAGTAAATATCGATAAAACGGGTGAAGTAGAACACAAAGGAACTATTGATGTAGGATTGACTGAAAAAGAAGTGCAAGATAGGTTTAACAATTTCATTAGGGCTAACTGCACACCATTTGCACCAGCGGATTCAAGCGACAGAATGAAAACGGCATTATATCAATTCTTCAATAAAGAATTCAAATTCGAAAAATATGATCCCGAAGTGCAAAAAATTATCTTAGGGATAGAGAACGTTCAATTATTTGTAGACACAGTCAATCTCGCTAAAGAACAATACAAAACAAGGGTCGTGGAACAATTTAGAGAAAAAAGAGAGGTACAACTTGTGCCTAAATGGGAAGTCCCAATAATCGTCAGTTACAACAGCAAATACAAACAAACAGAGCAAAAAAACTCAATCACGAAACCGCTTTACGTTAGAAAGCCAAGCGAACCTGAAAAAAGATTCATGGAATTACTCGATAAATCTGACAAGGTTAAATGGTGGTTCAGAAACGGCGAAGGGGAAATTAAATATTTTGCAGTTTTATACAAAGACGAAAATGGTTTTGAGAGGGCTTTCTACGTTGATTTTGTTGTCAAGTTTAAAGATGGGAGAATAGGATTATTTGACACAAAAAGCGGCATAACCGCAAAAGACGCTGGCCCGAGATCTAAAGGATTACAAAAATACATCAAAACTGAAAACAAGAAAGGTAAGAAACTCTGGGGAGGAATCGTAATCTATGTTAATAGAACTTGGAGATACAATGACGAAGAAAAGTATCAATACGACCCAAATAATCTCTCAAGTTGGAAACTGTTAGAGATGCGATGAAAATGGTTGTGAATAAGAGAATTAGCATTTTGAAAAGATGGATCCCACATCTGTTATCCAGGCCCAAACTTTATTTCGCCCGCGACATTGTAGCCAGCCTACCTAAAAAAGGTAAAGGTACAATCTATCGAATAGGTGAGAAATATTCTTCCAAATGGTGTTCATTATATGTGGGGGAAGCGGGTGATTTGCAACGTCGTGTGTATGGCCACTTGTCAAAAAGTGGCTTGGTGAAGAAAATGGTTAAGACTGGGGCATTTAAAAGTGAGAGAAGTGCTAAGAGGCATGTTGAAAATTATTGTTTCATCCAATATGTGTTTGTCAAGAACAAGGCCGATAGAGTGCTTCTTGAACATTTCTTGATTAGCGTGCTGAATCCCAAGTTTAATGATTAATGTTTCAACCTTCATCGAAGCGCCCCCCACGGTTTCAAGTTTGAAATCAAACTCCCCTAAAAACAAAGTCCACGCCGAACGGGGGGCATATATGAGGGGTTTTGGGCAAAGGGGCTTTGCAAGCTGATATCGGGTGTCAGAGTTCAGGAAAACATCAAAAAAGTTAAATTTTAACCCTAATATTCGATTGATTAAAAAGCCCCGAATTGCAACACTCGGGGTTTCAACCGCTAAAAGTCCCGAATACGCAGCAGAACCTCTTTCAGAAAGCCTTAAATGCTCTTCCGATGATTTTAAATAGCGAAAAGTATAAAAAGGAGAGTCTAGAGCCGCTTTCTGGGGGCCCGTAGCGCAGTCTGGCTAGCGCACCGGCCTTTTAAGCCGGGTGTCGAGGGTTCGAATCCCTCCGGGCCCGTTGCGAGGCGGCGCGCGGGGGAAAGGCATGCCAGTCGAGTTTGATGTCAGGCAGCACGTGCTTGTGCCAAAACACGAGATCTTGTCGAAGGAGAAGGCGCGAGAGATCCTTAAGCGCTACAAAATTTCTCCCCACCAGCTCCCAATTATTAGGAGCTCCGATCCCGTCGTCAAAGCCATCGGCGCAAAGCCGGACGACATTCTCCGGATCACCCGCAACAGTCCCACCGCGGGTAGAGCCATAATGTACAGGTATGTGATCGAGGAGTAGGATGCGTATGCAGGACACTTGGCCATTAGTTGAGGCTTTTTTCAATGAAAAGGGGCTCGTGAGGCAGCATCTCGACTCCTACAACGACTTCATCGAGCACGGGATCCAGCAGGTGATCGGCGAAATAGGCGGCATAGACCTCGACATAGAAGGCGTCGACGTCAAGTTTGGTAAGGTAGGGCTGGGTAAGTCCTCGGTCAAAGAAGCCGATGGCTCCCGCCCCGAAATATTTCCTAACGAGGCGAGACTGCGCAACCTCAGCTACACCGCACCGATCCATCTTGACATGAGTATCGTCAAACGGGGAAGGGATGAGCTTCCAGTTGAAGTGTACATCGGTGAGATGCCGGTGATGCTCAAGTCGAAGCTCTGCCAGCTGAGTGAGAAAAGCGAGGATGAACTGATAGCTGCTGGCGAGGACCCGCTCGACCCCGGAGGTTATTTCATCGTCAATGGTTCAGAGCGCGTGATCGTCACCCAAGAGGATCTTGCGTCGAACTCGATCTTGGTCGAGCGCGATGAGCGCATGGGCACCGATGTGGCGAAGGTCTTCTCAACCCAGCGCGGTTTTCGGGCGCTCGTCGTGGTGGAGCGAAAGCGCGATGGCCTGCTGCGCGTCTCGTTCCCAGCCGTTCCGGGACAGGTGCCGCTCGTGGTTCTGATGCGCGCCTTGGGGCTTGAGAGCGACCGCGAGATTGTAGAAGCTGTTTCCGATGACCCAGAGCTCGTCCGAGAACTCTTCGAGAACCTACAGGAAGCAATCGAGGTAAAAACGCGCGAGAATGCGCTCGATTTAATAGGGAAGAGGGTAGCAATCGGACAGACAGAGGAATACCGGCTGCAGCGGGCCCAAGAGGTGTTGGATAGGTACCTTTTGCCTCACATAGGCTCCCGCCCGAGCGACCGCATCGGCAAGGTGTACTATCTGGGTAGGATGGCTGAGCAGGTGATAGAACTTGCGCTTGGCCGGAGGGATGTGGATGACAAAGATCACTATGGGAACAAACGGCTGAAGCTGGCGGGTGATTTGCTTGAAAACGTGTTCAGGCTGGCTTTCCTCAACCTCACCCGGGATATTAAATATCAGCTCGAGCGGGCAAATGCGAGGGGTAGGGAACTCAATGTCTGGACCGCGGCGCGCGCAGACGTGCTGACCGAGCGGGTTCGGCACGCCTTGGCCACCGGCAACTGGCCGGGTGGACGAACCGGGGTAAGTCAACTCTTGGACCGGACGAACTACATCTCCACCATCTCACACCTGCGCCGCGTTGTCTCCCCCTTGAGCAGGAGCCAGCCCCACTTCGAGGCACGCGACCTCCATCCAACCCACTGGGGAAAAATCTGCCCGTGCGAGACCCCAGAGGGCCCAAACTGTGGACTTGTGAAAAATCTCGCGCTGATGGCCGAAATCTCGACTGGAACCGAGGAGGGGAAAGTCGAGCGACTCTTGCACAAGCTCGGTGTCACAAAGATCCAGAGGGGTAGCGAACGTAAAGGCAGGGGCGCCGTCTATATTAACGGGCGGTTAATCGGTATAGTCGAAAACGGGAAAACGCTCGCGGAGGAACTCAGGCGGCACCGTCGTAAGGGAAGCATCGACGAGCAAATCAACATAGCATACAGGGAGGACACAAACGAGGTGCGGATAAACACGGATGCCGGCCGAGTGCGTAGACCAGTAATCGTCGTCGAGGGCGGGAAATCCCTCCTGACTGATGAGTATATCGAGAAGACCAAGGGCGGTGAACTCACTTGGCGCGACTTAATTCAAGAAGGCATAATTGAGTACTTAGACGCCGAGGAGGAGGAAAACTCCTTCGTCGCAATCTCGCAACAGGAACTGACGCCCGAACACACCCACTTGGAGCTTCACCAGCTAGCAATCTTGGGGATAAGCGCCGCCCTCGTTCCTTATGCCGAACACAATCAATCGCCACGAAATACCTACGGCGCGAACATGGCCAAACAAGCGCTCGGGGTCGGGGTAGTCAATATCCACAACCGCGTGGATACTCGGAGTCACTTTTTGCATTACCCGCAGGTCCCACTTATCCTGACCAAGGTGATGGACGCAGTCGGCTTCGATCGCAGGGCTGCCGGGCAGAACGTGGTGGTGGCAATTGCGACCTACGGCGGCTACAACATGGAGGATGCCCTCATCATCAACAAAGATTCCGTCGACCGCGGCTTGGGGCGAACGACATTTTACAGGGTCTACGAGGCCGATGAAGGCCGGTACCCTGGAGGACAAGAGGACAAATTCGAGATCCCAAGCGAGGAGATCCGAGGGTACGCCGATGCCAGCCTCTACCGGAACCTCGGGGACGATGGGATAACTGAGGTTGAATCCGAAGTCCGTGGCGAGGATGTCTTGATCGGGCGAACCAGCCCACCGAGATTCCTCGAGGAGATAGACGAGTTCGGCATCGCGGTCGAGCATGGACGTCGAGAAAGTTCGATTAGGGTCAGGCCCAGCGAGGGAGGAATTGTCGACATGGTCCTCGTGAGCACGACGTCGGAGGGAAACAAACTCGCGAGAGCTCGAGTCAGGGATCTGCGCATACCCGAGATTGGAGACAAGCTTGCGTCTAGGCACGGTCAGAAGGGCGTCATTGGACTCATCCTTGATAGCGCGGACATGCCATTCACCGAGAATGGGATAGTGCCTGATATCATCATCAACCCACACGCCATCCCATCACGCATGTCTGTGGGACAATTGCTGGAGATGATTGCCGGCAAGGTCGGGGCGATGGCGGGACAGCGGGTCGATGGCACCCCATTTAAGGGAACGCTAGAAAAACAACTGCGCGAGACGTTGCACGCTTACGGGTTCAAGCACACGGGTAAGGAGGTCATGTACAATGGAATCACGGGCGAGATGATCCCCACAGACATCTTCATCGGCGTCTGCTATTATCAAAAGCTACACCATATGGTGGCGGACAAGATTCATGCTCGCTCTCGAGGGCCGGTACAGGTCCTGACCCATCAGCCGACCGAGGGTAGGGCGCGCGAGGGAGGGCTGCGCTTTGGTGAGATGGAACGCGACTGCTTGATTGGCCATGGTGCGGCGATGCTGCTAAAGGAGCGCCTTCTGGACGCCTCGGATAGGCACACCAGCCTAATCTGTGGCAAGTGCGGTAGTTTCGCGGTTCACGACAGGCGGCGAGATCGTACGTATTGCCCCGTTTGCGATGAGGACTCAGAGATCTTCGGGGTGGAGATGTCCTACGCGTTCAAGTTACTCATCGACGAGCTTAAGTCGATGTGCATGTCACCGCACTTGCGGCTGAAGGATAGGGCCTAGGTGATAATCATGATGCGCATCCCCAAACTAATCGACCGCGTGGACTTCGGCCTGATGTCACCCGACGAGATACGTAAAGTATCTGTGACAAAAGTCGTGACCGCCGACACATATGATGAAGACGGCTACCCAATAGAGAGGGGAATCATGGATTCCCGCCTCGGCGTGGTTGACCCGGGCCTGAGGTGCCGAACCTGTGGCGCGCGGGCGGGCGATTGCCCAGGCCACTTCGGCCATGTCGAGCTGGCGCGCCCCGTCGTCCATGTGGGCTACATCGATACCATTTACAACTGCCTTCGCGCGATGTGCAGAAAATGTGGCAGAATATTGTTACCGGAGTCAAAAATTGAGGAATATCACAAGTGGATTGAGGAGATGAGGGAAGCTGGACAGAAATGGTGGGAGATGACAAATGAAATCGTTAAGAGCGCGTCCACCACGGAGAAGTGCCCCCACTGTGGCGAAAAACGGGCTCCACTGAAGTTTGAAAAACCCACCGCATTTACCGAAAGTAGAAGCCGCCTCACACCCAGCGATGTACGGGAGAGGCTCGAGCGCATAACAGATGATGACGCGGTGCTCTTAGGGATAAACCCAAAAATTGCTAAGCCGGAGTGGATGATTCTAACGGCTTTGCCCGTTTCCCCCGTGACCGTTAGACCAAGCATAACCCTTGAGTCTGGAGTACGATCCGAAGACGACCTCACCCACAAGCTAGTGGACATCATACGGATCAACCAGCGCTTGAGTGAAAACATCGAAGCTGGTGCTCCCCACCTGATCGTCGAGGACCTCTGGGAGCTACTGCAGTATCACGTCACGACCTACTTCGACAACGGGGTTTCTGGTATCCCCCCGGCACGGCACAGATCGGGCCGTGTCCTGCGCACACTCGCCCAGCGCCTGCGCGGGAAAGAGGGACGCTTTCGAGGAAACCTCTCGGGCAAGCGCGTCGACTTCTCCGCACGCACGGTCGTCTCCCCGGATCCGAACATCAGCATCAACGAGATAGGTGTGCCCGAATATATCGCGAGGATCCTAAGCATACCCGTTCGTGCAACCGAGCATAACATTGAGGAGCTCCGCAACTTCATCCGCCGGGGGCCCGACATTTACCCGGGCGCGAACTGCATGATAAGCCCTGATGGCAAGCGCTACGACTTGCGCTATGCTGACCGCGAGGAACTAGCGAAAACCGTTGAGCAGGGATTCATCGTCGAGCGGCACCTGATGGACGGCGATGTCGTGCTCTTTAACCGCCAGCCCTCCCTCCACCGCATGTCGATAATGGCTCACGAGGTTAAGGTCCTGCCTGGACGCACGTTCAGGCTCAACCTAAGCGTCTGCCCGCCCTACAATGCCGACTTCGATGGCGACGAGATGAACGTGCACGCCCCCCAGCGCGAGGAGGCCCAGGCCGAGGCCCGCATCTTGATGAGGGTCCAGGAGCAGATCATCTCGCCACGATTCGGGGGCCCGATTATAGGGGGCATCCAGGATCACATAACGGGCGCATACCTGCTCACGCGTAAAAACACGCTGCTGACGAGAGAACAGAGCCAACAGCTCTTGGCGGCTGCGGGGATGTTTGTCGACTTGCCTAAGCCAGCGACTAAAGAGAAAGGCGTTGAGTATTGGACCGGCAAACAGATCTTCAGCATGCTCTTTCCCAAGGGGCTGAATTTGACGTTCGAGGCCAAGATATGTGAGAACTGCGCCCGTTGCACGAAAGAGGAGTGCGAAATAGACGCGTACGTGGTCATACAGGATGGACAGTTGCTCCACGGGGTTATGGACGCGCGGAGCTACAAGGCGCTTGACCGATGTGAGGTATTAGACAGAATCGTCAAAGATTACGGCACAACGGCTGCTCGCGAATTTTTAGATCGCGCCACAAAGCTCTCGATAGCTGCCGCCGCCATGCTCGGATTCACAACGAGCATCGACGACGAAGATATCCCTCCTGAGGCGAAGGAGCGGATAAACGAGGTGCTCGAGGATGCGCAGGGGAAGGTGAACAAGCTGATCAAGATTTATAATGCCGGAGAACTCGAACCACTGCCCGGCCGATCCCTCCGAGAGACGCTCGAGATGCGCATAATGGAAGTGCTCGCGGAGAGCAGGGACCGAACAGGGGAGATCGCCGAGAAATATTTGGGTCTTAACAATCACGCCGTTATCATGGCCAGAATCGGTGCGCGGGGCAGCATGCTCAACCTCACACAGATGGCTGCTTGCGTGGGGCAGCAGTCCGTCCGGGGCGAACGCCCGAGCCGGGGCTACAGGGGGCGCACCCTACCCCATTTCAAGTTGGGGGACCTCGGCGCGGAAGCCCGCGGATTCGTAAGTTCCAGCTACAAAGACGGCCTCACGCCACTTGAGTTCTTCTTCCACGCCATGGGTGGAAGAGAGGGCTTGGTCGACACCGCAGTTCGAACCGCGCAGAGTGGCTATATGCAACGCCGCCTGATCAACGCTCTCCAAGACCTTCGCGTCGAGTACGATGGAACGGTACGTGACGATCGCGGTGCAGTGGTGCAGTTCGTGTACGGCGAGGACGGTGTCGACCCGGCGCACAGCGACAATGGAAAAGCCGTCAACGTTGAAAAAATAATCGAGCGAGTT
Organism: Hadesarchaea archaeon; assembly: GCA_030615805.1. GTDB lineage: Archaea > Hadarchaeota > Hadarchaeia > Hadarchaeales > Hadarchaeaceae > DG-33. Next base: position 8,313 of record JAUWYN010000027.1, read on the forward strand.
GTGGGGGGCTAGTGATGGTAGGCGTCTCTCCCGATACAATAAAGGCCGAAGTTCGCAAACTGGAGGAAGTGGTCCCCGAAGCGGTGGTCAAAGAGCTAGAGGGAAGCTTGCTGCATGTGGGCAGAGAGAGGGCGGTAACGCGCGAACAACTCGGCGAAATAATCGAAAGCGTCAAGCGGGCATACGTAAATGCGATGGTTGAACCCGGGGAGGCCGTTGGCACAATCGCTGCACAATCGATAGGCGAGCCCGGCACCCAGATGACGTTGCGGACCTTCCACTACGCAGGCGTAGCTGAGCTGAACGTGACGCTAGGGCTCCCAAGATTGATCGAGATTATTGATGCGAGGCGGGTCCCCTCAGCCGCCCTAATGACAATCTATCTGAAGGAGAAGTACGCTAGAAGCAAGGAGAAAGCACGTGCGTTCGCACAAAAAATCGAGATGACCACGATTGAGGATGTCGTCCTACAAACCGAGACGGACCTCATCAACATAGTGTTCGTCCCTACCCTCGACCGTTCCCGTATGCAACGAAGGGAACTAACCCCCTCAAAGGTGGCCTCCGCGATCAAGGGGGCGCTGAAGGTGGATGCGCTGATCGATGGTAATAAACTGCGCATAAAACCTACGACCCAGAGCTTGTCCGAGTTGCGTAAGCTCGCTGCGAAGGTAAGGGCATTGCCACTCCATGGCGTTAAGGGGATCAACCGGGTGGTCGTGAAGATGGAAGGCAGTGAATATGTCGTCTATACGGAGGGTTCCAACTTCCCTGAAATCTTGACAATGCCTGAAGTAGACTGGACGAGAACTGTGACCAATAACATCCACGAGATCGAGGCAGTTCTGGGCGTGGAGGCAGCGCGCAACGCGATAATCAACGAAGCGGTAAAAACGCTTGATGAGCAGGGGCTCGATGTGGATGTAAGGCACATCATGATGGTCGCCGACATGATGACTACGTTGGGCACGATGAAACAGGTGGGTAGGCATGGGATCAGCGGTGAAAAGGCTAGTGTGCTCGCGCGGGCCTCGTTTGAGATTACGACCAAGCACCTTTTTGATGCGTGCATTCACGGCGAGAGCGACAGACTCAACGGCATAATCGAAAACATCATCGCGGGGCAGCCAATTCCGCTGGGCACGGGTTCAGTGGAGCTAGCGATGCGGAGGGAAGGGGAAGGTGGACGTAAATAAGGAGATACGTCAAGCGGTCAACACCGGCAAGATTATCTTGGGCACGGATAAATCCCTGAAGGCACTTAAGCTCGGACATGCCAAATTAGTAATCGTTGCATCGAACTGCCCATCGGGAGTTTTAGCTGATATCAAGCGTTACGGTGGGTTGGCGAACATCCCAGTTCACATTTTCGGAAAAGATAGCGCGGAGCTGGGGGTTGCCTGCGGTAAACCGTTTTTGGTAAGCGTGCTCACAGTTCTAGAGCCGGGGGACTCGAATATCCTCAGCTTGAGGGAAACGAGATGAGCATCAAACTCGGCGCCGGCGAAATGCGCTATATCGTCCTATTTGAAGGCTTGACGGGAGCCAAAGTTCACGATTGTATAATCCACGAAAACGGGAATATGCTCACCTTCGTCGTGAAAGCGGGGGATATCGGCCTCGCCATAGGGAAGGGCGGGAATAAGATTTGGAGGGCAAAGCAAATGATCGGAAAAAACATCGAAGTCGTCGAGCACTCCACGGACCCGGTGGAGTTCGTAAAAAATGCCTTGATGCCAGCGAGAGTCAAGAGGGTCAACATCGTCGAACGTGAGGGCAAGAAAATCGCATTAATAGATGTCGAGAAAGAAGACCGGGGGATAGCCGTCGGACGAGGGGGCAAGAAGATCCAACGCGCAAAGAAACTCGCCCTCCGCCACCATGGGATTCAAGGCATTTCATTTGTTTGATTTTTAAGGTTTGAAGGGGAAATACTCTTTCAGGTGGGTAACATGAGTAAGGGCTCTAGAGGGGAGTTTGCGGCTCGGAAGCTGGGCTCAAGACGACAGCGGTTTAGATGGAAGAGCGCCGGGTACAAGCGGCGAGTACTCAGGCTGGACGAAAAAGCTGACCCCCTTGAAGGGTCGCCGCAAGGCAGGGGGATCGTCCTCGAAAAGGTTGGAGTCGAAGCCAAACAGCCAAACTCCGCGATTCGGAAATGCGTACGCATTCAGCTCGTCAAGAATAGTCGTCAGGTCACCGCCTTTACCCCGGGGGATGGTGCAATTGGGTTCATCGATGAGCACGACGAAGTCGTCATCGAGGGGATAGGGGGTGCGAAAGGTGGTTCGTACGGCGATATCCCCGGCGTTCGCTACAAGGTGATCAAGGTAAATGATATCTCGCTGAATGAACTCGTGAAGGGACGTAAGGAGAAGCCCACGCGGTGATCTGGTGGCGTCCAAGTACTTCGACAAATGGTCGGTCGATGATATCGTGATAGAAGACTTAGGGATGAAGCGTTACATCCGGCTGGAGCCAGGCATGGTCCTGCACGGCGGCGGAAGACATTCCCGTAAACAATTTGGAAAAGCGGACGCGCCAATCGTCGAGCGGCTGATGAATAAAATCATGCGCTCGGGGCCGGGGGTGAGGAAGCTCAGGGGCAAGGCGATCCGCAGTGCCAAAGCCTGCGGCAAAAAATACAAAGCACATAACATCGTGCGCAAGTCATTTGAGATTGTCGAGGAACGGGCAAAGAAAAATCCGGTTCAAGTTTTGGTAGACGCTATACAGAACTCGGCTCTCCGCGAGGAGACGACCCGAATAAGCTACGGGGGGATAACCTACTACGTCGCCGTCGATGCTGCTCCCCAGCGGAGGCTCGACACTGCGCTCAAGAACCTTGCGGCTGGCGCCTTCGCAGCTTCTTTCTCAAACAAGAAGCCGATTGAGGAGTGCCTAGCCGAGGAGCTGATCATGGCAGCGAACAACGACACGAAAAGCTTCGCCGTGGCTCGCAAGGAGGAAACCGAGCGGATAGCCAAGGGCGCACGGTAGCGCAAGGCTTTTTATGTCCATCATCGAATTGAAAATAGCTAAGGTAGGAGGAGGTATGAATGGCGAAACCGCACTTGAACTTGATAACAATCGGACACGTGGATCACGGTAAGTCCACGTTGATAGGTAGGATGTTCTACGAGAAGGGAGTGGTGAAGGAGGAGGACATAAAGAAGTTCGAGGCGATGGGAGACAAAGGCAAGACCTTCAAGTTCGCTTGGATCATGGATTCCCTCAAGGAGGAGCGCGAGCGGGGGCTGACGATCGACCTCACACACATGAAGTTCGAGACCGACAAGTACTATTTCACCGTCATCGACGCCCCAGGGCATCGGGACTTCGTCAAGAACATGATCACGGGGGCTAGCCAGGCTGATGCAGCGGTGCTCGTGGTCGCGGCGGACGATGGAATCATGCCCCAGACCCGGGAGCACGCGGCGCTCGCCT
>JAUWYN010000004.1 GCA_030615805.1 Hadesarchaea archaeon
GACATGCGGGGGGATCGAAAACTCGGGCTCAGGACTTTTCCGCTCCGCCACGGCGCGGGTAAGGCAGCTGCGCTAGCGATAGGCTTCATCGGGGCCGCCGTGGTTCTTTCACCCTTGCCGTACATGTTTTTAGGTTTCGGACAGGTCTACCTCACCATCGTAGCACTATCGGTCGTAACGTTTGCCGTTGCGATTGTAATCGTCTTGAGGAACCAGAAACCAAGGGCAGCGGGACGAGCATCGCTTTTGTGTAAAATCGCAATGGGTTTGGGATTGCTCGCATTCTTAGCAGGCGTGCTAGCCCAACTTTGATGATCGGCTCGTCCAAAATAATGGGATGTCGAATATTCATCATATGCTGGTGTGAGGTGTCGAACGTTCGTCGCCTGTGTCAAGTCAAATGTCGAATATTCGTCGCCAGTCCGAACCGCATCAAGATAAAAATGTCGAATATTCATCCTGGGCACTAATCATGTGGTCGAGATCATCTGACTTTTCTTCGGGCAATTTCTTCGACGCGACCGATAACTTCGCGCAATCCGATGCCAGTTCGCTCGGCTATCTGCTTAACATCCTCGTACTCCGCGGCAAAACCTACCAGCTTGCCCCGCTCCCGCGCCACCTTCACGCGCGGCTTGAATTTGCACCTGGCTAGCCTCAGATCGACCCGCACGACCTCCCGCTCGAGCGCATAGCGGTGCACCGATGGCAGCACCCGAACCCCGAGCGTCCCGGTCTCCAGCATGAGCACGCGCGCGAGTCGTTCGGCATCCCCGGGTTTGGTGAGAACTTTGATCAAAAATCCGGGCCTTCCTTTTTTCATCAGGATTGGGACAGCGCTCGCATCCAGTGCGCCCTCCGCCAGCAGTTTTTCGATCGTGTAGCCGATGACCTCGCCCGAGACCTTGTCGACGTTCGTTTCGAGCACCGCGATCTCTTGGAGCTTGAGCCCGCGTCCGCTCGCCTCGCCCAAGCACACACGCACCAGGTTCGGCGAGGGAAGCCTCCGTGCACCCGCGCCGTAGCCAACCGCATCGATGCGCATCGTCGGGTAAGCCTCGACGAACTGATCGGCGAGCGTGGCGAGCAGGGCGGCCCCTGTGGGCGTGGTGAGCTCGGTCTTGGATGCAACCCCCCGAGTCGGCTTTCCCCTGAGAATTTCGAGGGTAGCGGGGGCGGGCAGGGGAAGCTTGCCATGGGCGAAAGTAGTAGTTCCCTTCCCAACCGCCACCTCACTTGCCAACACCTTACGCTCGAAGAATCCGAGTTCGTTCGCGGCCGTGCAGCAGCCCACGACATCCGCGATCGCATCTGCGGCCCCGACCTCGTGCAACACGAGCTGCTCGAGGCGCTTGCCGTGCACGCGAGCTTCAGCGCGGGCGAGAGTCCTGAGCGTTTCGAACACGGCACCCCCAACCTTCGACGGTATTGGAAGCAGCCTGAGCCGCTTCACGATTTCCGCGTAGGTGCGTCCGCCCTCATCCTCCGTCTCGACCTCGATGCGTGTCGCCTTGATTTCGTTCACCCGAACTTGCTTGACTCCAACCTCGATATCGCCGAAAAGTTTACCCGCCCTTAGCATAGCCTTTTTAACTTTCCTTGGGGGAGCGCCCGCATCGATGAGTGCAGCGGTCAGCATGTCGCCCGAGACGCCCGCGATGCTGCAGTCGATGAACGCTAGCTTCATGTCACTCCACACCTTGCTGGTACCTCGGCCTTAAATTTATTCACCTTTTTGAGAGCCAGATTTTCGCACGCCGCTCGCAAGCTTTAAATAGAAATATTTGTTATATATATAACAAGTGAAGAATATGCGGAAAATCCTGCTGGTTTGGGATGTCAAGACCAGGGGTTCACCAGCGACGCTCTTCTACCGGGCGCTTCGGGGGTACGATTACCCGACGAAGGCTGGCAGGAGCCACTCGGCTGGGGTCCTCGACGAGATCCCGGATGATGTCTGGGAGTTTATAAATCGGAGCACCCTGTTGGTCGAGGAGGAGTACTCAAAGATGGTCGAAAAGATTTTCAAGGAGTTCAGCGAACACTTGGTCTGGTACAGGTTTGAGGTCGAGATTTGAGAGGCGGTGGGATGGCTGAGAAGGAGCTGAAGCTCGTAGTCGCGGAAAATCGCCACCAAGCATACGTTAACCGCGGTTTTGCCCTAATAGACGAGGGAGTGATGAAGCGGATTGGCATCAAGCAGGGCGATATAGTTGAGATAACAGGCTCCCACTCAACCGGCGCGATCGCGGTGAAGGGCTTCCCGGAGGACAAGGGGCTTGAGATAATTCGGATCGACGGACTCATTCGCCACAACGCTGGCACCTCAATAGGAGAAAAAGCTACCGTGCGGAAGGCTTCGGTGAAGGAAGCTAAAAGTGTCACCATCGCCCCGACCGACCCCCGCGTCAGGTTCATGGTGTCTGGGGAGGTAATCAGGCGTAACCTGCTCGGAAGACCCTTAACTAAAGGGGACTTGATTACCCCAACGCCCCCCGAGGAACCGGTGCGTATGGGTGGTTTCTTTGGGGAGCTCTTTGGTGAGGAATTCTTCGGTAAGATGGCATTACCCTTTGGCTTTGGTGAGATAAAATTTGCTGTTGTCAATACTTCCCCCACGGGCATCGTGTTCGTGACCGACATGACGAGCGTCGAGGTGCTTCCGCAAGCCGTCGAGGTCAAGGAGCTAAAGGTGCCAGCCGTAACTTACGAAGATATTGGCGGGCTGAAGGAGGAACTCCAGCGCGTTCGCGAGATGATTGAGCTCCCGCTGAAACACCCGGAGGTCTTTGATCGCCTCGGGATAGAGCCCCCTAAGGGCGTCTTATTGCATGGTCCACCGGGTACTGGAAAGACCCTAATAGCGAAGGCGGTGGCAAACGAGTCGGGAGCGTACTTCATAGATATAGCGGGACCGGAGATAATGTCGAAGTGGTATGGGGAAAGCGAGGCTCGACTCCGGAAGGTCTTTGAGGATGCGGAGAAAAATGCCCCCTCGATCGTTTTCATCGATGAGCTCGACGCGATAGCCCCAAAGCGCGAGGAAGTCACGGGTGAGGTCGAGCGGCGAGTGGTGGCGACGCTCTGCACCGCCCTCGACGGTTTGAAAGCTCGTGGGAAAGTCATAGTTATAGGCGCGACTAACCGCGTTAATGCCTTAGACCCAGCGATTCGCCGCCCCGGGAGGTTTGACCGCGAGATAGAGCTAGGCGTGCCGAATCGTGACGGGCGCAAAGAGATCCTGCAGATTCACACACGGGGGATGCCTCTCGCGAAGGACATCGACCTCAACTACTACGCGAACATCACGCACGGCTTCGTCGGCGCCGACCTCGAGGCGTTGGCAAAAGAGGCGGCGATGAGCGCTCTGCGGCGGATTCTTCCCGAAATCAAGTTAGAGGAGAAACTCATCCCACCTGAGGTGCTTGAGAAGCTTCAGGTGACGAAGGAAGACTTCGACAACGCGCTGAGGATGGCCGAACCCTCAGCTATGCGTGAGGTCTTGATAGAAATCCCGGATGTGCATTGGGAAGATGTTGGTGGGCTGGAGCGCGCGAAGCAAGAACTGGTCGAAGTAGTCGAGTGGCCGATCAAGTATCCGGACGCCTTTAAGCGCGTTGGAATCGAGCCCCCGCACGGCATCTTACTATACGGCCCACCCGGTACTGGTAAAACTTTGCTGGCGCGAGCAGTAGCGACCGAGAGCGAGGCGAACTTCATCTCGATCAAGGGTCCCGAGCTGTTATCAAAATGGGTCGGGGAGTCGGAGAAGGGAGTACGCGAGACCTTCCGCAAGGCCAAGATGGCAGCTCCCGCGATAATCTTCTTCGATGAGATCGACGCGCTCGTGCCCCGGCGAGGTTCCGGGTTCGGGGATGCCCATACTACCGAGCGAGTGATAAGTCAGTTGCTCACCGAGCTCGATGGGTTGGAGAAACTTGAAAATGTTGTCGTGATCGGTGCGACGAATCGTCCCGATCTAGTAGACCCGGCGCTGCTCCGCCCCGGGCGCTTCGACAGGCTTGTGCTGGTTCCAGACCCCGACGAGAAAGCCCGTTTAGAAATACTCAAAATCCACACAAAGGGCATGCCGCTTGGGAAGGATGTTGATCTCAAATTGTTAGCAAAAGAGACCGGGGGCTACGCGGGATCGGACATCGCCGCCCTCTGCCGCGAGGCCGCGATGCTCGTGCTGCGAAAGGACATAAAGGGCAAGGAAGTTCGGATGCAACACTTCCGCGAGGCGATAGAGGGCGTCAAACCCTCCCTGACACCAGAGATGGTCAAGGCGTATGAAACTTTCACGGAGAGAAAAAGCAAGCGCGTGGCAGAAGAAGCGACAGGGATGCACTACTAAGCTTTTTAAGGACTAGCTCCAAATTAGGGCGGAGGATAGAGCTTGGCGCAGATTATGGTTAGCAAGCTCCGGGCGATAGGCGTCATCTCAGACAGGGGTATGCAGGTGGGGAGGCTCCACGACATCCTGTTTGACGAGAAGGATGGAAAAATCCAATCGCTTGTGGTCAGACCCATCTCGAAGGAGGCACTGGGGAACGTCCCCCGAGACTCGAGCGGGAACGCCCTGATTCCCTTTAGCGCCGTTATGTCTATACGCGATTTCATCGTCGTCAACGAGCGCGTTTTAGCTATTCAGCAGCTTAAGGTGCGGCCGGGAGCCGAAGCCGGGACAACCCCGGAGTAACTACCACCCGAAGAACAACCGCGTCGCGAGTTCGCTGGGCAATCCTGCGGTTTCTATTTTTTCGGCCGTGATTTTCACGTCGTAGTAGACCCTATGGAAGTTTGCCTTTACTTCCTCACCCAAATTTAGAATCGCGTAGCTAGCTCGGGGATCGCGATCGCGCGGCTGCCCCACACCGCCGGGATTGATTACGAGCTTACCAAAAATCATGCGCTCCATCGGCACGTGGGTGTGCCCGAGCATGACGATGTCCGCATCCAGGTCGCGGACGAGCTCAGCGAGCACGCGATTCGGGATATCTGAAAAGATGTATTCGTTGAGTGGGTCGCGGGGGCCCCCATGCACCACGTAGAGCCTTTGCTTTCCGTAGGTCAGTTCAAGATGGGTTGGGAGGTTCGACAAGTACTCAAGGTTTTCCTTATGTAGATGCTCAGCAGTCCAGAGCGCCGCTTGGGCGGCGAGCGGGTTGAAGCTCCGCACATCTCGCGTCACGGCCGCGTAATCGTGATTTCCCATCACCGTTTGCATTCGCTTTGCCCTAACCAACTTCACAACCTCGTTTGGTTCGGCAGCATAACCAACCAAGTCGCCAACGCAGATGAGCTGGTCGACGCGTGGAATGTCTTTGAGCACGGCCTCGAGCGCCGCGAGGTTCGAGTGGGGGTCTGCTATCAAGCCAATTTTCATCGTTACCACCAAGAGAATAGAGGTCAAACTTGTTTAAATCCCGCCGACCGCACCACACAAATTTAAGACGGTGAAACTGAGTTATTTTAGTCATATGGCCCGAATTATAACCTTCGCGTCGAGCAAGGGGGGCACGGGCAAGACCTCCGTGGTCGCCAACCTAGGGGTGGCGATGGCCCAGCTGGGGCAGAAGGTCGTGCTCCTAGATGCGGACATAACGATGGCCAACCTAGGCCTCATGCTCGGCCTCGAGGGGCAGAAGACGACCCTGCACGAGGTGCTCGCGGGGGAGGCTAAGCTCTCGAAAGCGATCTACGATGGTCCCCAAGGCGTGAGGGTCGTACCATCTGGGATATCGCTGAACGGCATCCAGCGAGCAAGGCTCGAGCGCCTCAGAAAGGTGGTCGCGGGGTTGGCGAGGAAATCCAAATTCCTGCTGATCGATGCCCCCTCGGGTCTGGAGCAGGACGCGATCGTAGCGCTTACGATGGCGCAGGAGGTAATCCTCGTAGTCACGCCCGATATAACCTCCCTATCCAACGCGCTCAAGACGAAGGTGGTCGCGGAGCGGTTGGGCGTGAAATTGACGGGGGTGATAGTTAATCGAGCCACAGGTAGGCGTGTTGACATCCCGGACGACGAGATCGCTTCGACGCTCGAGCTCCCGGTGCTCGCGATCATCCCCGAGGACTCGGATGTGAGGCGCTCCGCGGCATTTGGGGTGCCGGTGGTCACCTATCGCTCTCGTTCGCCAGCCACGCGAGAGTTCAAGAAGCTGGCGACGGCGCTCGTGAAGGCTAAGCCCGCAAGCTGAGAATTTTCTCAACGGCTTCCGCGACGCCCTTCCCGTGGGGCTCCTTGGTCACATAGGTACACACACGCTTCACCGCTTCGTCTGAGTTTGCCACCGCGAAGCTCAGCCCCGCGACCTCCAACATTTCGATGTCGTTCGGCCCATCCCCCACGGCCGCTATTTCGACCAACGAAACCTTTAGGAGCGAGGCGACCTTCCGGAGCGCGTTCCCCTTGTTCACGCTCGGGCTTCGGAAGTGGATCGCGAAGCCTGAGTCGACGGCAACTAGGTCGAGCCCCTCGCGCCTGAAGAGTTCCTCGGCTGCCCCTGCTTCGATTGTGCGCTTCAGGGTCAGGCCCGTGAGGCGTGCCGCAGAACTCCGGGTCTGTTCTAGGGGGCCGAATTCCCGCTCCAACGCGGCCAGCCCACGGTCAGCTTCGACACGGTCGCTGAGCATATACTCCCGCTCGCTGGTCAGGTCGAACACTATTCCTCCATCCTCAGCTATTAGCGGCCCTGAGGTCCCGAGGAGGGTCGCGGCGGTCTCCGCAAATGCGAGTACGTTTCCCGTCGCGAGCACCACAGGCAGACCCGAATCCTCGGCCTTTCGAAGGGCACTCACACCAGCGATGTCAAGTTTTCGATTTCTAAACGTCAGCGTACCGTCGATGTCAACGGCAATAAATCTGATCAAACTTTCACCGACTCAGTCCCTTATCCCTTGCCCGGTGATCGCGAAGACCGCCTCGGCCTCGGGCAGGTTGGGGCTGTCGAAGATCCGCGCGATTCGCTTTCCGCCCTTGGACTTTCGAAAGTAAACGCGGGTCGTGGCGGAGTGAGCGAGCACGTGTCCCCCGATCGGTCGGGTGGGGTCTCCGAAAAAGATGTCGGGCCTCGCCATCACCTGGTTCGTCACGAAGATAGCTAGGTCGTGGAGGTCGGCTATTCGATGGAGCGTCAGGAGGTGGCGGTTCAACTTCTGCTGGCGGGTGGCTAGGGCTCCCCGGCCAACGTACTCGGCCCGAAAGTGCGAGGTGAGGGAATCGATTACCATGAGGAGTACATTTTCCTCCTCGATCTTCTCCTCGGCCTTCTCAGCTATCAGGATCTGCTGGTCGGTGTTGTAAGACCTTATGTAAAGAACGTTCTGGAGGATCTTCATTGGGTCGAGGTTGAGACCCACCGCCATGTCCCGGATTCGTTCGGGCCTGAATGTATTTTCGGTGTCGATGTAAATCGCCTTCGCCCCCAGCCCCCCCTGCTCCCGGGGCAGCTGGACGTTTACGCAGAGCTGGTGGGCCAATTGAGTCTTTCCTGATCCAAATTCACCGAAAACCTCGGTCACGGCTTGGGTTTCGACCCCGCCGCCGAGCAGGGTATCGAGCTGCTCACTACTCGTGGTTATCAATCCAATTTTTTCTCGACGCTCGAGAACCTTGTCGGCAGTAACGAAGATGCCGAACTCCGCGATCTCCCTAGCGGCGGCGATTATTTTTTTTACTTGGCCCTCGCCTATCTCGGCAGCTTCATGCAACTCGGCTACCGAGGCCACGGCGATCGATTCGATCGTCCGATATCCAGCTTCGCGGAGCTTCTCAGCAGTTGCCTCGCCAACTCCAGGCAAACTTTCAATCGAGCGCTTTACTTCCTCGGCCAAAAACTAACCCCCGTTATATCTTTCACTTTCCCTCTTTTATCTTTTTGAGCAGCGCCTGCGCCTCCTGTTTTGGCTCGGGCAACTGTACGTCGCTCACCCGGAGTTCGAGCTGATCGAAGTACTTATCGTGGCGGGTCGTTCCCGTGAGGACGAGCTCCCGCCCAGCCAGCTTGAACTTGTCGTAGAGCTCGGCCAAGTCGGGGGTGCCCTTGAATAGCTCGAAGACCTGTTGCGCCCCCATGCCGAGCAAGCGTTCTGCGACCTTGCCGAAGAGGGCGACTCGGAGGTTGTCGGTGCCGTCGTCGAGCACGAAGCTCAGCACAACGCGATGTTCAGGTGTCACGACTTTCCCGCACTCCTCGCACATCAGGCTGGTGTCAACGCTCCCGAGGCTTCGTCCGCAGTCGGGACAGATGTCGAATACCGGGCGCCGGTGGAAGACCCGCATCACGGTTCCTCGGACTTGAACCCTCATCCCCTCCTTCTGGACGTCAGCGATGCTTACCCGTTCGGGTGTGGGTACGGCGAGCTTGATCACATCCGCGGGCGGCAGTTCTTCGCCGGTGGCCGGATTTAGCTCGAGCTGTCCCTGCTTGCCGAGGTGGAGCCCGGGCTGGCCGAAGAGGCCCAGCGTGCTGTAGCAGTTGATGAGTCTGACGATGTCACCGGCCTTGATGTCGACCACTCTGTCCGCATGCTCGTGCCAGAGTGATGTCCTCGTTGCACCCGTTTGGTCACCGATAGTTATGGACGCGACTTTTCCCTTGCTGCCATCGGCCCGAGTGAACTCACGAGGTGTACCGACCTCGATCACCCTCCCGATTACCTCAAGCGCGTCCATGTTCGGCTCGAGCTCACCGATTTTTATACGGCTTGGCTCGAGTACCCCGATGGTCACGCCGGGTGGGTTTACTTCAACCCGAGTGACCTTTCCGACGTGCACATCCGGTTTACCAGCCAAGCCGGCGCGCGTGTAGGCGTTGCGCAAGAGCACGATGTCATTCGGCTCCAGCTTCTGCGCGAGCTCCGCCGCACCGTCCCAAAAGGAGGCGCGAGCGGTACCCGTCTCGTCCATGAGGATCACGCTGGTGACCTTTCCGGGAGTCCCATCGTCCCGTTTGAACTCATGCAGCGGGAGCTTTCGCCTGACCCTCGCCGCGAGGTCGACCGTCGGCATGCTGGCCTCGAGCTCCTCTAGCTTGAGCAACCGCTCGGCCAGCTCGGGCAGCTCCGCCACTTCTGGCTCGGGTAGGTTCAGGAGCAGGCGCCCCCGTGAGCCCAGGCTGAGCTCAGGCCCGTTCCTCAACCCGGGTCGTACCGACGCGTTTTCGAGCTTCACCGCGGTCCCCAGCCTGAGGTCCTTTACGAGTTCTGCCCGCTCGTCCCAGAGAGAAACCCGCACCTGACCTGTAGAGTCCATGAGCATGAGGCTCGCGACCTTGCCCGTGCTTCCATCAGGGCGCTCAAATTCCCTTATGTCACTCGTCGCCACCACTCTGCCGACGATGTCCACCTCAGCGAGCTCGAGTTTGAGGTCCGCAACCTTGACCTTCATTTCGACGAGTGGCGGTAGGTCCGACGCGCGCGGGTCATCTGGGTTCATGAGCAAAGAGCCTCGCATCCCGAGGCTGAGTTCGGGCCCCTTGTTTAACCCCCGGCGCACGTAAGCGTTTTTGACTTGGACGGCATTCCCCTTCCGGACCTTGTCCCCCTCGATCAGCGAGGTCTTGTCGTCCCACAGTGCGATCCTTATCTGCCCGGTTTTATCCTGGAGCAGCAGGCTTCCCACGCGCCCGGCCTTGCCGCTCTGGCGCTGGAACTCGCGCGGTTCGTAGATGCGAATGACCCGAGCGACGAGGTCAACCTTGGACATCCCTGGGATGAGGTCCTCGATGCGCAGCGCCCGGACTTCAGGTTCCTTCTTCTCGAAGACGACGCCCAACTCTCGCCCGACGATGTTGGCCGCGCCCTCGAGGGTCACGAAACTGCTGAGTTCGTCCTGTTTCTGCCGGATGCGCTGCATGATCTCGTCGTAGCTTATCTTCGCGTGAGCTAGAATCTCTTGGACCATTTGTTCAAAATTTAGCTCCACGATCCAGCCCCAGAACAATTGTCCGCTTCACACTTAAAGGGATTTTTGGGGAGAAGTGAGTGAAAGTATTCAGGCTCGATGGCGAAAACGGCAGGCGCACCCTTTCACACCTTTAAATAGTTAGTTTAAATATTCCTTTCACAGACTTCTCTCCTCCAAAGCGGATAAAGAATTTTTAGAGGCAAGAGTGGACAAACTTGAAATTTTAGTAATGGTGGACCGGGCGGGATTTGAACCCGCGACCTCCCGCATGCCAAGCGGACGATCATACCAGACTGATCTACCGGCCCACCGAAAAAAGTTGTCGTGTGAGCTTAAGAAATTTTGTGATTGTCCAACATTAGACGGACATCAGCTAACGAAGCCGCAGCCCTTGAATAGTTTTTACCTTCCAGTTGTAGCGCTTGATGCGACGCGAGCGCCCGTAACCACAGGCCGCGCAGACCCCCCGCTGGACGTGGTAAGCTCGCCTCCCACAGCGTCGACAACGGATGTGCACGACCTTGTGGCGCTTGCCCATCGATGGAGTGCCTTTGACCATTTCACTCACTCAGCCGGCGAGATGAAGACGACCGAGTCGCCCCGGATCACCATCGTCCCGTAACGCTTTGCAGCCTCTCCGCCCTGAATCTCCTCGGCATCCTCTAGCACCAAATTGATGTGCACGTCAAAGCCGCTCAGCTTTCCCCTGAGTTCTCGGCCGCTCTTGAGTCCCACGATCACTGATGACCCTAATGCGCGGTTGAGCACATCAAGAGGTCGCTGCGCCATGAAAATCATCAACTCTTCGCTAGCTGCGTATTTAAGCGTATCGAGCCACTTTTGTTTGATGCCACCCAAGCGCCGTTATCACGTGCGAAAAGCTTTGTTCAAGCAACTTACACGGGAAGTCGTCGAGAGGTTTGGCGAGGCAACGGCCGAACTTTTGAAGGGGGCGATCGAGGTCTTGGAGCTGGAAGAGGGCAGGGAGGTCATCTTGGCCGGTGGTGAAGCGCTCTTGTTCAGGTTGGGCGACGGGATTTTTCCGACGCTAAAATCACTCGATCGAATCCCGTTAAAGCGTGTGGTCGTTGACATGGGAGCGGTGCCTCATGTCGCCAACGGGGCTGATGTCATGGCCCCGGGGGTAGTTTCGGCGGACGGGGAAGTCGCTCTAGGGGAGGGCGTGGTAATCGTGGACGAACGACACGGCAAGCCAATCGCGGTTGGACAAGCGCTCGTGCCGGGGACTGAGATGCGAGGCCAGAGGGGGAAGGTGATCAAGAACCTGCACCACGTCGGCGATGAAATGTGGCGGTTTCAAGCAAAGGGTTAAATAGCTTGAGAGCCATCGACCATTTGCTAGGTGATTGTTTGAAATCCTTGAAAAAGTTGTTCGGGGGAAGGTCTGAGGTAAAGCCTGAGACGGTCGAGGAAGTACCGATAATGGAGATCGAGGAAAAGGCTGTTGGCAGGCCGAGTGGCATCAGCGGGCTCGAGCCCATCTACGTCAAGAGTATGGATCTTCACAGCCTCATCGATGTCCAGGAGGTCGCGGATCAACTTCGAACTGGCAACATCATGATTCTCGACATCACCACGCTCATGAACCAAGACCCCGCTGAGCTCAAGCGGGCAATCGATCAGCTGAAGGGAATTTGCCAGGCCATAGGTGGGGACGTGGGCCGCCTGACGGAGTCAAAGGTAATAGCTACCCCAAGGTTCATCAACATCCAGTTCAAAAAAGCCATTGCATAACTTTTGGTGAACTCATGCGGAAGAGGGAGTTTTTGCTCCCTATCGAGCGATGTCCCATATGCGGAACTAAGGGCACTTTTCGCGTCAAGGGCAGGATAGACAACATCCCATATTTCGGCGAGATTATGGAGACCTCTGCGAGCTGCACCAGCTGCAAGTTCAGGCACGCGGACGTCATGTGTTTAGGCGAGCGCTCTCCGCTGCGCTACGAGTTTCAAATCACATCCGAGGAAGACCTCAAGGTCAGGGTCGTGAAGTCGAGTACGGGAATGATCAAGTTGCCAGAGTTCGGGGTGACCGTAGAGCCAGGGCCAGCGAGCCAGGGCTACGTGTCGAACGTCGAGGGAGTGCTCGGTCGCGTCAAGGAGGCGATAGAGCTGGCAATCGAGGGGGTCGATGCTGTTAGGCGCAGGCGAGGCAGAGCGAGGATTAAAAAGCTCGATGAGGTGTGCGCCGGGAAACGCAGGGCTAGGCTGATTCTCATGGACCCATTCGGGCACAGCGTGATCGTAGACGAGCGGGCCAAGAAACGCGAGCTGACCAAGCGGGAGTTAGCATCGCTTGGGCGGACTGGCCGCACGCGTACAGTTTGAGGAAGATACCCGTCGTTTGAGTGTCGTAAATAGGACAAGTCAACCCTTGGAATGCCGTACAATAAGACGCGCTAGTGGAGTCTGATGGTCTCTAAGTTCCGGGGCGCCTTCGTCTCGACCCTGAAAAGTTTGTGCAGCGCGCTCGCCAAGTCGATACACTTGTTTTCATCGCCGTGGACACATATTACGCGTTGCGGTTTGGGTGAGGCCCTCCGTATGTAGTTTAGCAGCTGGGCCCGATCAGAGTGCCCACTGAACCCCTCGACCGTTCGGATTTCCATTTCAACTTTTACCTCCACCACTTTCCCCTTCTCGCCGCGCAGGGGGACCTCGCGCCATCCCTTCTGGATGCGTCGCCCAAGGGAACCCTCACACTGATACCCGACGAAGGTGAGGGCGTTACGCGGGTCGGGTGCGAGGGTCTTGAAGTACTCGAGCACGGGTCCCCCAGCCATCATCCCCGCCGTCGATACGATCACCGCCGGGTCGCCATCGATCACCTGCGCGCGCTGCTCGGGGCTGGTCACCCTCTTGAAGGATTCGGAAAGGAACGGGTTCTCATCTACATGAAATATCCGCTCCCGCAGCTCTTGAGACAGGTATTCGGGGTAAGCCGTGTGGATAGCCGTCGCCTCCCATATCATCCCGTCTAAGTAAATGGGTGTTCCATCGAGCATCCCCCTCCGCTTGTAATCCTCGAGCAGGACCATTATCTCCTGTGCACGCCCGACCGCGAATGCTGGCACGACGACTTTGCCCCCTCGCTTTGTGGTCTCGGTCACGATTCGGATGAATTCTTTCTCGGCGTCCGCGCGGAAGGGCTGGATGTCCTCAGCACCCCCATAGGTACTGTCCATGACAAGAGTCTCCAGGCGGGGGAACGTGTAGACAGCGGGGGAGAAGAGACGCGTGCGGTCGAACTTCATATCACCCGTGTACACGAGGTTGTAGAGCCCTTCACCGATGTGGACATGCACGATTGCGGAACCCAAGATGTGCCCCGCGTTGTGGAAGGTGATCCGGATGTCGGGCGCGATGTCGGTGACGTCGCCGTAGTCGAGCGGGATGCAGTGGCGAATGAAAGTGTTGATGTCCCGCTTGTTGTATGGGAGCGGTCGATCCTCGCGCTCCGCTATGTCCACGTAATCCAGTTGTAGGAGCACAGCGAGGTCGCGCGTGGCAGGGGTGCAGTAGACCGGACCCTCGAACCCGTACTTGAAGAGATAGGGGATGAACCCACAGTGGTCTAAGTGGGCGTGGGTGAGGACCACCGCATCCAGTTCGGGCAACCTAACCTCCGGGACCTCGAGGTGGGGAAAAGCCCGATCCTCAGACGCGACGTTTACACCGCAGTCGATCATGACACGGCTTTCAGGGGTTTGGAGCAAAAATGAGGAGCGTCCGACTTCGCGCGACCCCCCAAGGGTCGTGAAGCGGATCCAGTCACCCTTGCCCTTGTGCTCGCGGTGAATTCGCCTGCCTATCTTCCGTAGGATGTCGCGTCGCTCGGCACCCACTTGAATCATCGAGAGGCGGATGTTCCGCACGATGTTCGACTTGATGGGGGGCGCCCGGACTACCCGGGGCGTCCAGCTGATTTTTCGCATTATCTCGCGGAGTAGAGAGCCCCCCTTCCCTATGGCTATTCCGGGCTTCTGCGCCTCGATGGTGACCTCTCCCACATCTTGGCTGAAAATTATATCGGTTATCCCGGCCTCGGCGGGGACGAGGCGTCGGATGTCCTTCTCGGCTTTCTCGGACTCGGTCAGGATCCTCGAGTCTGGACGGAGGATTATTCGTTTTCGGATCTTGCGCGCGAGTTCTTTTATCGCCTCACCATTCTCCATGAGAAGGTCAAGGTTCTTGCAGTAGAGTACGACCCTCGGCCCCTCAAAATCGATATCGGAGATCGCTCCGGCGAAGGGAGTCTCATCTAGCACAATTCGTTTGATCTCCTGCAATAGTTCCTTCGCAGCCATGCGGCCACCTTTCAAACAGTTTAGCCTAAGCCAGTTTTTTTATCTCTTCGGGCGAGAGTTCTCGATATCTCTTTGTTGTTATCGCGGCGACCATGACCTCGTTGCCTGTGGCGATGTCGCGCTTTATCGCCGTTCGCACGGCCTTGATCGCGATGGGCAGGGCTTCCTCGATGCTCATGCCCTCCTTGAACTCGGTCTCGAGCACACCATAGGCAACCGGCGAGCCTGAACCCGTAGCTATCATGGTTTCCTCGGTCAGGGTGCCATCAAGGTCGATGAAGAACAGCTTGGAACCGGAGGTATCTGTGCCCCCGACCAGTAGGTTTGCGATGTAGGGGAATAAGCTGTACGCGTGGAGGATGTTGGCGGCGAGCCTAGCGCTTGCTCGTACGCTTATGGGAACTCCCTCGTGCATCAGATGATACCTAGCCTCGGCCTGGAGTATGCTCACCAAACTCTGAGTGTCCGCGACCCCTCCTGCGGTGGTGGCGCCGATGGTATCGGTTATCTTGAACACCTTTCGTGCCTGCTTGCTCGCCACTAAGTAGCCCATCGTGGCCCGGGTATCCGTAGCGAACACCACGCCGTCCTTGCACGCGAGCCCAACGGTTGTCGTGCCTTCGAGATGTTTGAGCTTAGGTTCCTTCAAGCCTATACCTCGCTTGAAAAGATGCTGCACTAGAAGCAGCAATAGAGAGCTGGCATTATCCGTATATAAAGTTTATCTGATAACAGAAGTGCGGTAAAGCTGATGAAAGAACCCAAACGCATCGAGCTTCCTCGAGAGGTCTGGATGGGTCCACGCGTGATCGCGCAGGTCACGGACGTTTGCAAGCGCCTGTGTCCCGGCAAACGCGTCCTGATGATCGCCGACGCCACGACTTTCAAACTGGTTGGGGCTGGGATTCAGCGTTCGCTCGAGCGTGCTGGGTTTGAGGTCGAGCGCTCGTTGGTTAAACAAGCCGATATGGCGACCGTCATCAAGGTGTGTAAGCTCGTCAGGGGCAAGGTCGATTTTCTGCTGGGCGTCGGGGGTGGCACGTGTATAGATGTGGCAAAGTTGGTTTCGTTTAAGGAGGGCGAGTCTTTCATCTCGGTACCCACAGCCGCTTCTCATGATGGCATCGCCTCCTCTAGGGCATCGATCAAGGGTGGACGGAAGCCGACGTCGATCCAAACTCACCCCCCAATCGCGATCGTCGCCGACACGCTTGTCATCAAACGCGCGCCTCATCGCCTGCTCGCGGCCGGTTGTGGAGATCTCGTCGCGAATTTTACTGCCGTGCAAGATTGGGAACTCGCCCGCCGTTTATTCAACGAACCTTTCAGTGAGTACGCGGCGGCCCTTTCGCGCCTGAGCGCCAAGATTGTGATGGACAACGCGGAGCTCATCCACCGCCACACCGAGGAGAGCGTACGCAAGGTCGTGAAAGCATTGATTTCTAGCAGCGTGGCGATGGGGATCGCGGGGAGTAGCAGGCCCGCGAGCGGCGCCGAGCACCTCTTCAGCCACGCGCTCGACCAACTCGCCGTAAAACCAGCTCTTCACGGCGAGCAATGCGGTGTCGGAGCGATCATGATGGCGTACCTACAAGGGGGGGAGTGGCGGATGATCCGAGATGCATTGCATACGATCGGTTGTCCGACGAGCGCAAAGGAACTCGGCATTCCCTCCAAGCACATCATCAAGGCGCTCATCGTTGCTCATCGCATCCGGCCCGAGCGCTATACGGTGTTAGGCGATGGCTTGAGCAGGCTTACGGCGGAGCGGTTAGCCCGCGCGACCGGGGTAATTTAGTTCAACGGGTGTGCTATGAAGCCAAGATCTGTTTTGAGATCCATCAGAGATTTCGCCACGCGTGAGCTAAAAGAGAAACGGGCAGACCACGTCGATGTGCGCAGGGTGAAGATGAAGGAGGTGATGAGAAAGGGTAGATTGCCTGACCTGAGGGTGGGGATGGTGAAAGGAACCCACTACTTAATCTGTGTTTTCAGTGGTGGGGGTTTGAGGGTGTACCACTTGGACAAGTATGGCAAGGTGCTGGGTGCAGATGAGTTCACCGGGACCGAACGGGAAAAGGTGCAGGCGGAAATCTCGAAAAGGACCAAAAGCGTATTTCGTCTGCCAGTCTAACCCTTCTCCTCCAGCTTACTCAACCATCGCTTTCTAATTTTTCTCGCGAGTTTCCCGTCCTCGATGATAAGCGGACCCCGATATCCACACCCTTGACAGTCGTAGACCGACCAGAGCTGGGGCAAGCCCGAAGCCCATTTGAGCCTCGAAGAACCGCAACGAGGGCAGTATCTCACTTTCGGTAATTGTTTCATCATCTTTGCAACCGCTAGAGCTCGAGCAGTTTGGCCCGAATTTCATCGCTGCGGTTTATCGTTATTTCGGCGGCGTAACCCTTGCTTATCTGCCCGGGGTTGACCATCAAGGTTCGCCCTAGCTTGTCGGTGTTTCGGGCCTCATGCACATGGCCGCAGAGCGCCACGAGAGGCTGTTTCTGCTCGATGAATTTGCGTATGCTTTTGCTTCCCACGTGGGTACCCTCGGCGATCTGGTCGAGCTTAGTGCCGTAGGGCGGGGCGTGGGTTACCAACACCCAGTTTGCGTCGGTGGTACAGGTCAGCGCCGCAAGTTCCTCCTGGATCTCCGCCTCGGTGAGCTCGAAGGGGGTATTGAATGGGGTAAGGTTTGAACCCCCGAGCCCAACGAATGTGATATTGTCGAGCCGCTCAGACTTGCCGTGGAGGTTGACCCCATACTTATCTAGCACCTGCAACACCTGCTTTGGGTCGCAGTTGCCCGGTACCGCGAGCGTGGGTACGCCCGCCACCTTGATCCGCTCGAGCAAGCTATTGGCGAGGTTAGCTGGGCCAAAGTTCGTGAGATCTCCTATAAGCACAAGGCAGTCGTAGCCGCGTTCGAGAAATGTTAAGAGATTTTTTTCGCCGCTAGGCAGACCATGGAAATCGGCGACCGCTAAAATTTTCAACCGCTCACCGATGCTTATAGGCAATACAGCGTGTTAAAAGTGTTTTGGGCGTTAAAAATGACGAGCGCGCTACTGGAGAAGTTTAGGGATCGCAAGTTGGCGGTTCGAATTTTACGAGAAATCCGAGGACTCAATCCGGATCGTAGGGTAAAATTCATGCATGTGTGCGGGAGCCACGAGCTGACCATCACAAAATTCGGCCTCCGCTCACTTTTTCCCGATTGGCTCGAGGTGATTAGCGGTCCAGGCTGCCCCATTTGTGTGACGAGCGCCGCGGAAATAGATGAGGCGATTGAACTCGCTAAACGGGGTCATCTCATCACCACCTTCGGCGATATGTTTCGGGTTCCTGGAACACGAACATCGCTGGAAAATGCGAAAACTGATGGGGCGGATGTCAAAATAGTTTACGGTGTGGCGGATGCGGTCGAGATGGCGCGACGAAATCCCGAACGAGAGGTCGTCCACGCGGCCGTTGGATTTGAAACAACTGCTCCCACAACCGCAGCCGAGATCCTTCGCGAACCCCCCGAGAACTTCAGCTTTCTCGTGTGCCACCGCTTAATCCCTCCAGCGATGGAATTTTTGCTCGCGTCGGGGGAGACCGCGCTCGACGGGTTCATCTGCCCAGGTCACGTTTCGACCATTATCGGCTCCAAGCCCTACGGACCGCTCTCAAAAAAGTATGGGATGCCGCAGGTAATCGCGGGATTTGAGCCCATTGATGTCCTACTCGGGGTCTGGATGTTGCTGAAGCAGCTGCGCGAGGGGAGGCGCGAGGTGGAGATCGAGTACACCCGCTCGGTCCGCCCAGAAGGGAATGTGGTGGCGCAGGAGAAGATGAGCGAAGTGTTTGAAGTTGTAGAGAAGCGGTGGCGCGGTTTCCCCGTGATTCCAAGGTCGGCTTTCCAGCTGAGGAGGGAGTTCGAAAAGCATGATGCGCGCGCAAAATTTGATGTTCAAGTGGAAAGCATGGTTGGTTTCGCGAAGGGATGCAGGTGCGGGGATGTTTTGAAAGGACTGATTTACCCCCCAGAATGCCCACTCTTTGGGAAGACGTGTACACCCGAAAAACCCAAGGGCGGGTGCATGGTAACTACAGAAGGGGCCTGTAACATAGCATTTAGGCACGAAAGGCCCCACAGAAATCGGTGAGTAAAATCCCTAATTTTCGTTTTTAAAAAGTATATTTTCGATTTCACGATTTAAGTATGAATAAATGGCCCTTTTTGCTAAAAGAGTTAAAAATGCCCAGATTTCGGTAATTTGAGGGAAAATCTTTATAGCACTTGCCCGTAATTTAGCTTGTTCTTGGTGATGGGCTTGATTGCAGCGAAGAAAAAGGTGGCTGAAATCCTCAACTCGATTCGCAAGGACGGCAGGCGTGAGCTGATGGAGTTCGAATCCAAGCGGGTCCTTGCTGCATGGGGGGTGCCAGTGAACCGGACGGAGCTCGTCCGCGACCTGAGCGAGGCCGTTAAAGTCGCACGAGAGGTTCATTATCCTATCGTCCTGAAAATCGCCTCCCCTGATATCCTCCATAAGAGCGAGGCGAAGGGCATCAAGGTGGGGTTGAGCTCGGAGCTGGAGCTTAGACAATCGTTTGGCGAGTTAATCGATAACGCTCGTGCATACAAGCCGGACGCGAAACTCCTGGGGGTGACAATCCAAGAATACATCCCCCCCGCCCGCGAGGTGATTGTGGGCACCCTGCAGGACCCCTCCTTCGAAGCCACGGTGATGTTCGGGCTGGGAGGCGTATGGGTCGAGGTACTTGAGGACATCAGCTTCAGGCTAGCCCCGCTCAGCGCTGAGGACGCGCGCGAGATGATTCAGGAGATTAAGGGCTACCCAGTGCTTACGGGCATCCGGGGGGCGCCTCAGGCCGACGTCAACGCGCTCGTCGATATCATCCAAAAGGTCGGGCAGCTCGCGCATGAGTTTCCTGAGATAACCGAGATGGACTTGAACCCGGTATTCGCGTTCGACGACGGAAAGGGCGCGGTGGTAGCCGACGCTCGAATGGTTCTTGGGGAGAGCAAGTAATGTCGGGCGAAGTTAAGACGATTTTCGAGCCGAAGTCGGTTGTACTTGTGGGTGCTTCAGGTGGGGGAGGAGAGGGCATCGCTTCGCCAGCATTCTTTCGCTCGCTTGTTCACAACATGCTTCGCTTCTTCAAGGACAAGATCCATATCGTGGACCTGAGCGGGAAGCTTGAGGGCGCCATCAAGAATTTGAATTTGGTGCCCAAAGGACGCGATCTCGCCGTGGTGGTGCTTCCTCCCAAGCTGGTCATGAAAAATTGGCGTAAACTGCTTGATCGGAAAGTAAAGGCGATAGTCTTGGTCGCCGGGGGTTTTGATCAACAGCAGCGGGAAGAACTCGCGCGCGGGGCCGCCAAGCGAAAGGTTTGCGTGATCGGCCCGAACGCGACGGCGGGGGCGATCAACCCAGCGAAGGGCCTGTATGCAACGCTCGAGCGCGGGCTCATGCCCTCGCGCGGAGGCATCGCGGTGATCTCGCAAGATGGCGCAGTAGGAACGGCAATGCTCGATTGGGCCCGTTTTCACGGCGTGGGCGTGAGCAAGTTCGCATCGACCGGCGATGGTATCGATGTTACAGAGGCGGACCTGCTTGGATATTTAACGCGCGATAAGGAGACGAAAGTAATTTGCATCTATCTGGAGAGCATTCGCGATGGGCGGAGGTTTCTCGAGTCAATTCGCGAAGTGGTGAAAAAGAAGCCAGTCGTCGTGCTGAAGGGGGGCACAGCGCGGGGTGAGGGCGAGCGAGATAAAATATTCGCTGCTTCCCTCAGGCAGGTCGGAGCCCTTCAGGTCGGCGATGTCGAGGAGCTCCTGGGGGTTGCAGATGCACTGGCGAATCAGCCCCCCCTGCAGGGTGATCGGGTGGCGGTGGTCGCCAACGTCGGCGGGCCGGCGGTTTTGGTCGCGGATGCCATCTCCCGCGAGGGGTTGGCGTTGGCGAGGCTCTCCGACAAGGTCGTGAAGAAGATCACCGAGAAATATCCAGATATCAACATCGCGGATTGGGTGGAATTGGGCATCGGCGCGAAGGGCGATCGGTACAAGTTCATCCTCGAACAAGTGCTTTCGGATCCTAGCGTGGATGGTGTATTAGCAGTGAACGAGCTTAAGTTGAGTTTCCTCGAGCCCGAAGATGTTCAAGCGGTAGCGGAGGCAGCGAAAAAGTCGAAAGGTAAGCCAGTCGTCAGCGTGACGATGGGAGGGGAGGACTGCACCCTCGTTCGGGAGGCACTTGGGGGCAGGGATATTCCCGTTTACGATTCACCCCAAAAAGCCGTTCGAGCGTTGGGTGCGCTTCGCTCTTATGGTAAAACTCGTGCGAGGGTTGAGAAATGAAAGAGGGGGTAAAGGAGTTGCACCCTAATGCCGTGCTCCACGTGGTCGTGACGAAGGAACAGCGTGAGCGCCTTCAAGGGCTGATCGAAAAGAAAAAATTCAAAGACGAGTCCGAGGCTGTGCGGAGGGCGCTTGACGTTTTGCTGGAATCTACCTAGTCAAGAACTGCCCATGTCCAGGTTTTCCGATTACATTCCCATCTTCAGCCACTACAACACCTCGTGAAATCGTCATCACTGGCACCCCTTTAACCCTCATCCCTTCGTAGGGTGTCCAGCCAACTTTGTAGTGCAATTTCTCGGCCGTTATCGTCACCTCTTTTTTGAGATCCACGAGCACGAGGTCGGCATCGGAGCCCTCGCGGATGACCCCCTTACGCGGGTAGAGGCCGAAGATTTGCGCGGGTTTGGCGCAGAGCGCGTCGACTAACCTCTCGAGCGTCAGCCTACCCTTCGCGACGCCTTCGCCGAGCATGAGCGGCAGCAGGGTTTCTACCCCAGGTATACCAATTTGCGCCGTCCAGATGTTTTTCCACCCCATCTCCTTCTCCGTCTTGGTACCGGGCGCGTGGTCGGTCGAGGCGATATCGATCACCCCCTTGGCCAATGCATCCCAGAGTGCCGCACGGTCCTCACCCGTTTTTAACGCGGGGTTCACCTTTAGGTACGGCCCTAGCCTTTGCATATCTTCTCGTGTGAAAAACAAGTACTGCGGGGATGTTTCAGCGGTTACCGGCATTCGCTTGTCTTTCGCTTTTTTGACGAGCTCGATGCCCTGGCGTGTCGTGATGTGGGCTAGGTGTAATTTACAGCCAGTCTGCTTGGCGAGCTTGATCACTTTTTCAACGGCTTTTTCTTCGGCCTCGTTCGGGCGTGATTCCGCATGGGCTAATGGATCCTTCCGTCCTTCTTTGAGGAGCCGTTCGGTTTGCTCCTGCAGAATTTTATCATCCTCCGCGTGGACAAATGTGATGCCATCAATATTTTTTATTGCGACCATCAGCTCCTCCAACATCGAGTCTTTGATACCGTATGGAGCACACGTGAATGCCTTGAATGATTTGATACCGAGCGAGGCGAGCTTGGGGATATTTTTGATTGAGTCGGCGGTCATGTTTCCCGCGTGGAGGGCAAAATCTATGAGGCTCTCCTTATGCCCGAGCTCAATGATGTTTTTCACCGTTCTCGGTGTCAGCATCGGGGTGTCGAGAGGCATCACGATCACGCTGGTGACACCTCCCGCTGCAGCCGCGGCGCTACCGTTTCGGAAATCCTCCCGGGGGAGGTAATGGCGATCGTAAAGGTGGACGTGGGTATCGATGGCTCCGGGCATCACAATTTTTTCTTTCGCATCGATTTCTCGATTGGCTTTAGGTAGCCCGCTTGCGGCGATTTCGGAGATGTGTCCTTCCTCGACCGCGAGCTCTCCGCGGATGATCCCCTCGGGCAAAACGAAGCGTGCATTTCGAATAACTAAATCGACCAAAACATCACCGGGACTAAGATAAAGTCATGTACGTATTCTCGAGGCAGCTGCTCGGATATCACTCTCGTTCACGGTTTTCGCGCCGCGATGTTCAGTTAGTTTTATAGCTTTCTTTGAGAGTTCGATTGCGTATTCTTCGAGGACTGCACCGAGCTCGAGGGCGGCGCTGCGCGACACACGGATGTTAGCTGCTTTTCGAATGAGTCGATCCATCGTGGATACTGAAAATTCCGGCATGTTTCTCTCACCATACCCAAGTGATTTAGGGGGTTTATTTGCGTTTGCTAGGGCACCGAAAGCTTAAATGCATGCTGACGTTTTTGTTGTTAGTGATTGGATGGTTGACCTATTGATTAAAAATGGTTTAATCGTCACGATGGATAAAGATCGTCGAATCATTGCCGATGGATCAATCGCTGTTGAAGATGGCCGCATCGTCTCGGTCAAGCGCGGCAAGGCGAAAACCAAGAGCAAGCCGGAGGAGACCATTGACGCTCTCGGTAGAATCGTCATGCCCGGTCTGATTTGCTCACACACACATCTTTACGGCATGCTTCTGCGCGG
The DNA here is from genome assembly GCA_030615805.1 of Hadesarchaea archaeon. Taxonomy (GTDB): domain Archaea; phylum Hadarchaeota; class Hadarchaeia; order Hadarchaeales; family Hadarchaeaceae; genus DG-33. The sequence continues at coordinate 22,672 of JAUWYN010000004.1, forward strand.
CGCCCCTTTAAAAATTGACCCCCCAACCGATTTCTCGCAGATTCTGCAGCGCGTCTGGTGGCCGATGGACGAGATGATGACCCGCGAGGACGCATATGCGAGTGCCCTGATTTCCTGCCTCGAGTTCATCAAGACGGGCACAACCATGTTTGCCGACACCTTCTCGGGTCCGAACGCCATAACTGGCGTGCTGGATCGAATCGCCGCCGCGGTCGAGCAATCGGGGATGCGGGGCATTATAGCGTTTGAGGCGACCGAGCGTCGCACCCACGCCGAGGGGGCCAAGGGCACGAAGGAGAATGAAAGATTCATCCGGAAGGTCAAGAAGGAGCGCATGCGCCGGGTGCAGGGGATGTTCAGCATCCACGCTTCTTTCACGGTCTCCGACGAGCTTTTCCACTATGTCCGAGAACTTGCGAGTCGCTACAAAGTGCCCGTGACCATCCACGCCTCCGAGGGACTGGCGGACCTCTATCACAGTTTAGAGCGGTTCGGCAAGCGCATCATCGAGCGGCTGAATGATGAAGGGCTGCTCGTGCAGGATGTCGTGCTCGCTCATTGCGTACACGTCAACGATGATGAATTGGCAATCCTCAAAAAGACCGGAGCAAAGGTTGCCCACAACCCAATGAGTAACATGCTCAACGCGGTCGGGGTCGCGCCAGTGGTAAAAATGCTTTTGATGGGTATTCCTGTGGGATTAGGCAATGATGGTTATATCTTCGATGGGTTCGAAAACCTGCGTGCCGCCTTCTTGTTGCACAAGGTCGCCCTCCGCGATCCCCGCGTGATCTCACCCATGGAGGCGCTTGAAATGGCGACGATCCGTGGGGCAGAACTCTACGGGTTGGGGAACGAGCTAGGTTCGATTGAGTCCGGGAAGCTAGCTGATGTCATCATCATAAATCCAGCCATCGCACCCACGCCCGTGCGTCCCGAAAGCGTCATCGGGCACGTCGTCAACACCGTCGATGGCGATGATGTCGAAACGGTCGTCGTCGGGGGTAAGGTAGTGATGCGCGAGCGAAAAATGCAGACGCTCGACGAGGTGGAGGCGGTGAAGGTGGCGCGGAAGTCGGCGGAGAAGCTCTGGCAGAAGCTCGGGGCGATAAGGCGGAGGTAATGGAGTGGTTGACCTATCCGTGGAGATATGTGGCTTAAAATTCCGCAATCCCATTCTGCCCGCAGCCGGCCCGACGGTGCGCGATGGCGATGCATTGATGAAAGTTGCCGAGGGAGGCGCTGGCGGGTTAGTCGCGAAGACAGTGAGTGTTTCCCCAGCCCATGTGCCTCGTCCTAGCATGGTGAAAGTCAAAGATAGCATCCTGAATGCTGAGCTCTGGAGCGATTTACCACTTGAGCAATGGCTCCGCTACGAGTATGCGAAGGCGAAGAAGACGAGGCTGCCGTTGATAGCGAGCGTGGGCTACAAAGCCGATGAAATTCGAGTAGTTGCGCCGAAGGTAAAAGCGGCTGGTGTGGATGCCCTTGAACTATCGACGCGTCATCTCGGGAAGGACCCAGCACTGGTGATCGAGGCCACAAAGGCGGCGAAAGAGGTCGTCGATATCCCGGTGTTCGTGAAGCTCGGCCCGGACGCGTTCGATGTGACCCAGCTTGCACGAGAGGTGGAAGGGGCAGGGGCAGATGGAATAGTTGCGATAAACACGCTGGGGCCGGGCTTGGTAATCGACATAGAAAACACGATGCCTATGCTTGGAAGCGTTTCCGGCTACGGCTGGCTCTCGGGCCCCGCCATCAAGCCTCTCGCGGTTCGATGTGTGGCCGACATCTGCCGTGCGGTGAAGATACCGGTCATTGGAACAGGCGGCATCAGTAATGGGCGCGATGTCGTTGAGTTCATCATGGCTGGGGCCTCGGCGGTGCAACTCTCAACCGCAGCCATAGTTCGAGGGTACAAAATTTACGGGCTCATGGCAGATGAGATAGCCAAGTTCATGCGCGTCAAGGGTTATAATTCAATTGCAGATTTCAAGGGGATCGCGCTCCGCCACTTGCCAGAGCAGCCTTTCCGTACTACAGCTAAACCACCGGAGGTCATAGCATCTAGATGTACGGGCTGTGGACTATGCGAGCAGTACTGCGTTTACGGAGCGGTTAAAGTGGTGAGAAAAATTGCAAAGATCGACCCAGTTAGGTGTTACGGATGTGGGATGTGTGTTTCGGTTTGCCCGGTGAGGGCGGTGCGGTTCTAAACATCTATAAACGTTTCCAAAGCTCCGAAGCCAATTGAGAAGCCTTTTGGGCAATGAATTTCTCGTCTAAGCCCACCAATTTCTTATCCCGCATCAAAATTTTTCCATCACATATCGTCGTATCTACTGTTGCATCAACCAAACCGAAGATCAGATGGCCCAGAAAGTTATTCTCGTTCAAGCTGGTGGGGGGAAGATAATCAATCAAAATTATGTCTGCTAGGGCGCCCTTTGCAATTTCCCCTACCCTCCAGCCAGTAACTCTCTTTACAATTTTAGGGTTGTTGTTCAAGAGCATTGTAGGTGCTTCCAAAAATGCAACTTGGGGATCCTTTTTTTCATGCCGATGAATGAGGTAGGCACATCTCATCTGGGAGAGCATGTCTGAACTCATCCCATCGGTGCCCAAGCCAACCTCGATTCCCTTTCCCATCATTCCTAGGACGTCAGCACAGCCCACGGCATTGTTCATATTTGATTCAGGATTGTGAACCACGTTGGTCCCCGTGGCTTTTAAAATATTTATCTCTTTTTCATTGACGTGAACACAGTGAACAGCGATGGACTTCTCGCCCAGAGCTCCATGTGAATTTAATCTCTCAACCACTCTCATATTGTATTTTTTCAAATTTTCACCTTCATCAGCCCTGTCCTCAGCGCAGTGAACGTGAATTCCAACCCCAGATTTTTTTGCCAGCCAAACCGATTTATCCAATGTATTATCATTCACCGTAAAGGTGGCGTGCAGACCAACCATCCCCTTCACGAGTTGCGATGGTCGAGAACTGAGGAGAGAAAGAAAGCGTTCATTTTCCTCTAGTCCCTCTTTTCCTCTTTCATAACGGTCAGATGTTCCCAAGCAAAGAGAGGCACGAATCCCAACTTCCTCCACCGCTCTCGCAATTTCGTCCAAACTTCCCTTCTGGTAAGATTGGCTCTCATGGTGATCAATAATTGTGGTGGTCCCATTTCTTACGCATTCGATCAGGGGAATCAAAGAGCTGTAATAAATATCCTCCTTGGTCAGGGCGTTATCCAACTTCCACCAGAGCTTCTCCAATATCTCCACGAAATTCTTCGCTGGTTCGCCCGGAATGGCCATCCCCCTTGCAAAAGTGGAATAGAGATGATGATGAGCACATATCAGGCCAGGCATCACCGCTTTACCAGAGGCATCGATAAACTCTGAACCCGGATTTTTGCTCTTTAATTCATCGGTCTTTCCCAAATCTTTGATGATGTTGCCTTCAATCAGAACTGCCCCGTTTTTAATTACCCTGTTTTTCTCCCCCAACGTGATTAGTGTCCCATTCCCCACCAAGATCGTTTCTGTCACCAAATCAACTTCCTTTAAGTGGTGCGGGCATCGTTCATTTTTTCTCTTTCTTTTCTACTTTTTTCAATTTCACGCAATCCCAGACTGGACAGATTGCCACGCACAGTCCGCAGCCCACACATTTCTCCTCATCGATCACCGGTAATCTCTCTTCATCAAGTTCGATCGCCTCATGTCCGGCATCCCGACAGGTTATGTAGCAGAGGTCATCCTTTACGCAAGTCTTTCGATTTACCTCGGCGACCACTTTGTATTCGCGTGAAAGCTCATCGTGGACGGTGAGCTTGGGCAGCGTTCGGCCGATCAATTCGGAAGGGCTGCTCATCCCTTTGTCATCGAGGTAATTGGTGAGGCCATCCTTCAGGTCGTCGATTATCCTGTAGCCGTTGCGCATGACTGCCGTGCAAAATTGCACGTTTCCAGCCCCAACCAACATGAACTCCACCACATCCTGCCAAGTCGTCGCCCCGCCCGTCCCAGAGATCGGAATCCCCACGTTCTTCGCGAGTTCGGCGATGACGCGTAGGGTGATGGGCTTGATCGCAACCCCGGAGAGGCCGCTGTAGCTGGACTTTCCATCGACGGTAGGATAAGGTTCGAAGGTATCCAAGTTGATCCCCATTAGGGAAGGAATTGTATTGCTGGCTGTGATACCATCGGCTCCGCCTTCCTTCACCGCCTGCCCTATCTCCACGATATCCGCGACTTGAGGCGTGATTTTAATGAAGACTGGCGCCCTTTTTGCTGCCCCCTTTACCCAGCCGACTATCGTTTTGGTCAGTTTTGGATCCTGTGCTACCATCGCTCCGGGCTTTTCCCCGAGCGACCCTTGGGGGCATGAAAAGCTGCACTCGATCAAGTCCACGCCGGCCGCTTCTAGACGTCGCACAATGGTTTGCCAATCCTCCTTCTTGGCCCCCATGATGCTCGTGCCCACGACCCTGTCGGGGAACTCCTTCTTTAGCTCGGCCACTCTCCCCTCTACCTCATCGATGTGATGTTCAGAGATCAGGTCGATGTTTCCGAGTCCAATTAATTTCTTATCCTCGAAATCCAATCCCGCCATCATGGGGTAAACGAGTTCCACCACTTGATTCTCAACCGAGGTAGTTTTGAGGATCGCCCCAGCCCAATCAGCCTCAAATGCACGCTTTACCATCTTCACATCATCTGTCGGCGGGCCAGCGGAGAGGATGAATGGGTTAGCAAATTTTATCCCGCAAAGCTCAATCGAAAGATTTACTTCACTCGACATTCATCATCACCTCCTTATTTTGATAGGAAGATTAGCTTTTAGCTCTCACCCTTGATACTTGATTTCAAATAATTACTTATCCCTTCCGCCGCCTTCTTCCCTTCACCTATTGCCCGAGCAACCGTATCCCCGCCATTGACGATATCCCCACCAGCGAAAACTCCCTCACGAGAGGTCATGTGGATTTCCTCATCGACGAGGATCAAACCTCGCTCCGTTGTCTTCACGCCGGAGAGGATTGGGGCCAAGGAGGGGTCGGACCCTTGGCCGATGGCTTCGATAACCGTCTCCACCTCCAGACTAAACTCGGTTCCCTCGATGGGGATGGCGTTTGACGGCGAAAAATTACCAGGCTCCTTCCATCTTATCCCGATACCTTCAAAACCGCTCACCATCCCATTACTATCGCCGAGGATCTTGAGTGGTTTAGATCGAGGATGGAACTCAACTCCTTCCTCTTTTGCAAACTCGATCTCGGAAGGAAATGCGGGCATCTCCTCAAAGGACTCAAGACAGACGATGTGGACTTTTTCCGCCCCCAAACGCAAAAGGCTACATGCAGCGTCCATCGCGACGTTTCCGCCTCCGATGACGAGCGCTCTCTTGCCCACCCTCAGGGGAAATTCCTTCTTCTCCTCCGATTGGTAGAGGTTCACTTGAGATAGGAACTCTAGGGCGGAATAGACACCATTCAAATCCTCCCCAGGCATGCGGACGAAGTAAGGTCTTCCAACTCCGGCACCGATGAAGATGGCGTCGAAACCTTGGCCGAAGAGGGCGCCGATGTTAAGTTTTTCATCGAGTGGAGTATCGGTTCTTATCTCTACACCCAGCTGCTTGATGAAGTCGATCTCAGCCATCACCACATCTTTTGGGAGTCGATAAGAGGGGATGCCGTAAGTCAGCACCCCGCCCGGCAGCGATTTCACTTCAAAAATGGTTACCCCATGTCCTGCTTTAGCCAACTCCGCTGCTGCAGCGAGACTTGCGGGGCCCGAGCCGATCACCGCGACCTTCTTCCCGGTCGGTGCTGCTTTTTTGGGTAGCTTGATTCCCTCTCGCATCTCGAGGTCGGTCACGAATCGCTGAAGGGCGGCGATGTTTATGGGCTTTACGAGCTCGGTGGCGCTGCAGGGCTTTTCACATAGCTTTTCGGTTGGGCATATTCGTGCACACACTCCCGCCAGAACGTTGCTCTCCCTTACGGTTCGAATGGCGCTGCGAAAATCCTTCGTTTTGATTCGCCGGATGAACTTGACGATATCGATGCCGGCGGGACACTCCTTGTTGCAGGGCGCATCGTGACAAAAGAGGCACCTTGCGGCCTCGGCTATCGCTTGGTGGGGTGGGTAAGTACCTTTAACTTCCTCAAAGCTCTTGACACGTTTTTCAAGCGATAGCGTTGGGGGCTTTTGCCTCTCAGCCATTTTCACGGTCTCCTTACGGATATTTCGAGTGCTTGTATAAAGAACGAGTATTAATCTTTTACCCTTGACTCGCCAAGAAGAAGTGAGAATTGGTGATTGGGTGTTTAACCCCACGGACATTTTCGAACAGCTCCCCAGACTCCTGAAAGCGGGAAAAAAAGTAGCGCTATGCACAGTCGTGGAAAAAATAGGTTCTGGACCAACCGAGAAAGGGACAAAGATATTGGTGGCCGAGGACGGGGAGACCATCGGAACGATAGGTGGAGGAAACTTTGAGAGGGACGTCAAAGAGGAGGCCCTAAAGGCTATCAAGGAGGGCAAATCCAAGAGTTTGAAGTTCGCCCTTTATGGGGGGGCAAAGAAAGATGAGGTGGATACGGGTCTGTGGTGTGGAGGGACGACGATGGTGTTCATCGATGTGATTGAGCCGAGGCCCAAGCTCGTGATCGTGGGGTCCGGGCACATAGCGTTTCCTACTTACCGCACGGCAGATTTGTTAGGCTTCGACATAACCGTGGTTGATGACAATCGAGAGACCTTGACGAGAGATCGATTCCCGAACGCGAAGCTCATCTACCACAAGGACTTCAAAAAAGCGTTGAGAGGG
>JAUWYN010000083.1 GCA_030615805.1 Hadesarchaea archaeon
GAGCTTCAGCAACCTTTTGGCGATCCCCTTAAGGGCCAGGCTTAAAAAGCATTTATAGAGCTTCTTTCAAATATCGAGCGGAGGCTGGGATAAGCGTGCGCGGGCGCCACTAGGAGGACACCGATTATGTGTGCGCTGGCGACAGCAGTTGTGACGATTGCGACGAGCAAGCTTCTGTTGTTGTTTACCACGTCACTCGAGATTAAGCGGGAGTTCGGAGGGAACTGAGATGAAAGCGAAGATTTTGGTACCTGTGCTCGTGCTGGCGGCGCTGCTCAGCTCCGCCTCCATTGCGGCCGCCGCACCCTCCAAAACTGACTACGTAAAATACAAGACCAGCACCCGGCGAAACCAACCACCCGTCGCCGATTTCGACCACTCAACAGACGAGCTAACCGCGAACTTCACCGATGCCTCCTATGACCCCGATGGCTTCATGGTCAGCTGGTCATGGTCGTTCGGGGATGGCGCGACTTCGGAGGAGCGAAACCCAGCCCACACTTACTCGACCCCAGGGACCTATGAGGTGACTCTGACCGTGACCGACAATGCAGGCGCCGCGGATTCGGAGTCAAAAAACGTGACCGTAACGCTGCCCGTAACACTGCCCGCGCCGACACCAACTCCCTCCTACACGCCGCCTCCATTGCCCACTAACCCGGACTTTACAATTAGTATCTCACCCTCGTCACAATCAGTCACGCAAGGACAGTCGACGAGCTATACCGTCACCGTCACGAGCGTGGACGGATACACCGGCACCATCTCGCTCTCGCTCAGCGGGCTACCTAGAAACTCGACGGGCAGCCTCGGCCCAAGCTCCGTACACCTAACAAGCGGTGCCTCAGTGACCTCGAAACTAAACGTGACCACGACCGGCTCGACCCCCACGGGAACCCACACGCTCACGGTGACCGGCAGGGGGAGCAGGACGAGATCAGCAACGACAAGCCTGATGGTCCAGCAGCCGGTCACGCCTACTTTTCCACAGGTGATCGCGGTCAGCGCGGGCTCGAGTCCGGGTCCGCCCTCCCTGAAGGCGTATGACCGGGGCAGCCGCTACGATCCCCTCGTGATCAACTACTACGACATGACAGCTGCAGGGTGGGATGCTGGCAAGGCAGCGACGAGCGTGATGGCGAGGGCTGGAGTATCGATTGCCGTGCCAGAACCTGAAGACCAAGAACCACCATCAACAATTTCATCAAGTACCATCAGTCTATCTTCCGTAGAACCGACGACATCACCTACTAACATCGTTTCGACCGCGGCATCGATAGTGAGGATGGTTGTAAGTTTCTTACTACCGCTCAAACTGTTCTAGAAAGAAAGTACCAGCCGAAGTCCTCATTTTCCCAAGTAACCTCATATCGCTCAATCAATGTGTTTTCCCGGAAGATATCAACCGCGAATGAGAAGTCGATGCGCTTGTTTTCCTGTTCAGCTTTTAGAGTATACCAGTAAGCTCGAGACCAATCCTCTTGGATGCCGTAGGCGCGAAGAGTTACAGCATCGACTTTTTCCCCAAGTACCCAAGTCCACCCGTAGTCCATAAAAACCTCTCGCGGGTAGAGCTGATCGATGTTCCACGTCAAGGCAGGACCACGCGAGCTGTTTTCCACACCGGAAGTGTAAATCCCAAGCTGCGAGCTCCGGGCACCACGGAGGTTGACGATCCCATTTACGTTGGCCTGAAGCGTGAAATCGCCGTTGTCCTCGACATAGTAGAGTTCCCAGGAACCGAAGATCTCCCCCGCAAACTCGTTCTCGATCTGGGACGCGGGAAATCTCAAGTACAAGTTATCAAGCGGTTCGTTGTCCTCGCTCTCCCAATAGATGAACATCGCCCGGTAGTCGAAGCGCACGTCCTCCTCCCCCAGCCTCCAGGGCACCCCAAACCCGATGATGCTGACGGCCAGCGCCACGGCCAAGCAGCTCGCAGCGGTCGTGCCCAACCCCGGGGGCGTGAGCTGCTCCCCCGCGAACATGCTGATGAACCAAGCTATCCCGAGCATCCCCGCGAGCGTGAGCAAGGACGTCGGCCACCCCAACCAGGAGTTCAGAGCCAGCAGGATGAAAGCGAAAACCCCAAGGGTGAGCAATATGCCTATGATTGAGCGGAAGCGTTTGCTGAGTTTGCGCTTCATGTTTCACCACCCATCTTTTCGGCGAAGGCACTTTAAATTTTGTAATCTAAATCAAAAATGAAAGTTATCGTGTAAAAAAGAAAAATCCGATAGTGGGAGGGGTAATTCTAGCACTCCGATCAAATCCACTTAGAATAAAAAATCGGGACGCTCGGCAGCGCCCCGTTTCGGAACTCGGATTTTGGAACATCTTGACATGCCTTTCACACGTGCAACAGTCGAAAGAAGTGCTGTGTTGAATCTATTTTTTGACTCCGCTCCATTTGGAGATATAAAGAATGCCGAAAACACACACTAGTGTTATGATAATCCCCGAAACTATTGCGATTATTGCACCTGTAGCGTCTGATATAT
>JAUWYN010000057.1 GCA_030615805.1 Hadesarchaea archaeon
AGTTGTCGGGACTCTAGATGATTTGCTGAAGAAAGTTGATGTGATTGTTGACGCCACGCCCAAGGGGATTGGCGCGAAGAATAAGGCCCTTTACGAGGGAGCCGGCGTGAAGGCGACCTTTCAGGGGGGTGAAACGCACGAGCTCGTCCAAGCCTCGTTTGTCGCGCAGTGCAATTACAAGCGGGCCCTCGGCAAGGACTTCGTTCGAATTGTCTCCTGTAACACCACGGGGCTCTGCCGCGTGCTCGGGGCGGTCAAGCAAGCCCACGGAATCAAGCGGGCCCGGGCTGTGCTCTTCAGGCGTGCGACTGACCCATGGGAGAGTCACAAGAGCGGCATCATCAACACTGCGGTCCCTGAAACCCACGTGCCCAGCCACCAAGGGCCTGACGCACAGACGGTGATACCGGACCTAAACATCGTCACCCTAGCTGCAAAGGGGCCCTACAACTTGAGCCACCTCCATTTCGCGATGGTGGAACTTCCAAGACGTGCAAAGGTCGAAGCGGTAATCAAAACTTTCCGAAAAACGCCGAGGATATTGCTCATCCGCGCTGCCGATGGTTTACTGGGGCTGAACAGCGTGATTGAGCTAATGCGCGATCTGGGTAGACCACGCGCGGATATGTGGGAGGTCGCCCTCTGGGAGGACATTGCGTCCGTCGAGGGGAACGAGCTCTACCTCGTCTACCAAGTGCACAACGAGGCAATTGTGATACCTGAAAACATCGACGCCATCAGGGCGATGACCGAGCTCGAACGCGACCCCATACGCTCGATCCGCAAGACCGACGAAGCCCTCGGCATAGCTCGATGAGGTGCGCGAGTTGGAATTTCCGACGCTCGACGAAGCTAACGTCAAGGGTAAGACCGTATTGGTGCGAGTTGACATAAATTCACCCATCGACCCAAAGACAGGAAAAATTCTTGACGACACGAGGATCAAAGAATGTGCACCCACCCTCCGGGAGCTCGCAGAGAAAGGCGCGAAAGTCGTGGTGTTGGCTCATCAAGGTAGACCTGGAGAAAAGGATTTCACCACGCTTGAAAAACATGCCAAGAAGCTGAGCGATGCGGTGGGGATGAGAGTCACCTATCTCGCCGATGTCTTTGGACCCCTCGTGAAGGGCAAAGTCAAGCTCATGCGCCCGGGCGAGATCCTGCTCCTCGACAACGTCCGCCTGTGCGCCGAGGAAAATCTAAATCATCTCCCAGAGGAACAGGCGAAGACCCCCTTCGTGCGTGCGTTAGCCTCCATTGCCCAACTCTACGTGAACGATGCATTCGGGGCCGCTCATCGCTCCCAGCCCTCGCTCGTGGGCTTCAGCACTCTACTCCCGACCTACGCGGGGCGCCTGATGGAGCGCGAGCTCAAAGCGTTAAGCCGTGCACTTTCCCCCGAACGTCCCTGCGTTTATGTGTTGGGGGGCGTGAAGGTTGACGACTCACTTGACATCATCGAAAATGTGCTCGGTAAAGGAATAGCGGACTTCGTACTGACGGGAGGCTTGGTGGGGCAGACTTTCCTCGCGGCTTCGGGGCGAAATCTCGGCGAACCAAATCTCAAGCTGCTCAAAGAAAATGGCATGGAAAAGGAAATCAAGCGGGCCAAATGCTTGCTCGATACCCACGGCGACAAAATAAAGATGCCGCTCGATGTCGTCGTCGATGCCCAGGGACAACCCAAGGAGCTCTCGCTGGAGGAGCTACCGACCGAGCTGACGATCTGCGATATAGGGAGCAGGACCGTGAAGGAATATTCAAAGCTCATCGTGGGTGCGAAAACTGTCGTCGCGAACGGGCCGCTGGGGGTCTTCGAGCGGGCTGGGTTCGAGCGCGGCACCTTCGAGGTACTCAAGGCAATGGTGAGTTCCCAAGCTTTCACCATCCTCGGCGGCGGACACATGGTCGCGGCTGCTCAGGCCGCTGGGGTCGCGGGGCAGATAAAACATGTAAGCACGGGCGGCGGCGCATGCATAAGTTTCCTCTCGGGTAAATCGCTGCCCGTCGTCGAGATGCTCAAACGTGCAAAATAGGTGAGATAGAGCTTGAGGGGTAAAAATGAGGCGCATCGTGATAATCGGCTTCGAGTCCGCGGGGCTAACCGCCGCTTCGGCCGCGCGCATGGTGGACCGAACTGCTGAGATCACAGTCATCGAACGTCGCCCCTATGCCATCTATCACCCCTGTGGCATTCCGTTCGCAATCGGTGGTGAGATCAAGAACATTCAAAAGTTGATTGAGCCAGCTCCCGCGTTACCAAATGTCGATGTTCGAACGGCGACCGAAGCAACTGTGATCGACACGAGCAAAAAAGTGGTTGAGGTTTCGTCCCTCAAAACAAGCAAGCGCGAGACCCTCGAGTATGACTCCCTAATCCTAGCAACGGGCAGTTATGCGTTCAAACCACCCATCCCCGGCATCGAGCTTGAAGGCGTGCACGTGGTGAAAACAGTCGAGGATGGGCAAGCGATAATCGAGGCTCTTGAGAGAACAAAAAATGCAGTCGTGGTCGGAGCTGGGCCCATTGGAATCGAAACCTCCGCGGCACTTCGGAAACGTGGGCTAAATGTCAGCGTGGTGGAGATGCTCCCCTCGGTGTTGCCGGGGATGCTCGACCCGGATATGGCGGACCCCCTCACCCAACGTCTGCGCGATAAGGGCATCCAAGTGCTCTGTGGAAGGTCGCTGAAGGAGATACGTGGTGAGGGGAATGTTAAATCTGTCGTGGCCGGGGAGGAGGAGTTACCTGCCGGACTTGTGATCATCGCTGCGGGGGTAAAGCCAGAGGTTAAACTTGCGAAGGAGGCTGACATCGAGCTGGGTGAAACCGGAGGGGTGAAAGTTGATGATCACCTGCGTACGAGCGCCCCAGATGTCTACGCTGCGGGGGACTGTGCCGAGAATTTCTGTCCGATAACCAAACAGCCCGTGCTGAGTCAGCTCGCAACGACGGCCATACGTATGGGGTGGGTGGCCAGCACCAACGCAGCTGGCGGGGACGAGACTTATGCGGGGACGCTTAACACCGTGGTCACCTGCGCATACGGTCTGGTGGTGGCCTCAACTGGTGTGACGACTCAGGTTGCCAAAAAAGCTGGCTTTGCGCCGATAAGTGCTCGAGCTCGGGTCATGAGCAGACCACGGTACTACCCTGGGGCGGAACCGATTATCATAAAACTTCTGGCCAAGTCCGATGGGCACAATCTCATAGGCGGGCAGGTGCTTGGTACCGAAGGCGCAGCCGAACGCGCGAACCTGTTGGCGCTCGCGATTCAAAAGGGTATGACCGCTGAGGAGCTCGCAAAGATAGAATATTGTCATGCCCCGCCGGTGAACGACGCCATCGAGCCACTCGTCGTAGCAGCCGAAGCTATGCTGCGAAGGCTTTAGGTCGGACCCATGCTTTTTGTCATCGAACATTTGGAGCTGAAGCTGAGCGAATGGCTTCACATCGAGTACTCGCACGCGGCGCAAATCGTCGGGCGAAAGAGGTTGCTCATAACCAATGTGAAAAAGAGGGGAGAACTTTGTAAACTTGTCGAGATAGCGCGGGTCGAACGCAAGCCTGCCCGCGAGCTGTTCAAACAGCGCGAACTCATCGTGCTCGACCCTCGCGCGAGAAAAAAGCTATCGCCGACCGACATGCGCAGTAGGGGGGTGATCGTCGTGGGGGGCATCCTAGGTGAGGACCCCCCGCTCGGGCGGACGAGGGAGCTGCTCACCCGAACCCTGCCTAGAGCGCCCGCGAGAAACCTCGGCAAGGAACAATTTGCGATCGACGGCGCAATCTACATGGCGAAGCGGGTGGGTGAGGGCAAATCATTAGAAAAAGTGCCCGTGCAACATGGGCTCGAAATCCAAATAAGCGAAGTCCACTCAACCTTCTTGCCTTACGCCTTCCCGCTTGTCGGGCGCAAGCCACTGATCTCGCGAGAGCTCATCGCCTATCTCAAGCATCACTGATCCCAAAAGGCTAACACCAGTAGTTGGGATGTCGCCTAGGCTGCGAACATCGACCAACTAGGAGGGGCTTCCCGATCCTTTCAGACTCTTTGGGTCCACGCCTAACCCCTTCGCGATTTTTTCAAGCTCGGCCCAGACCTCGTCTGCGATCGGAATACCCTCCCGCAGGCGCTGCTCACGCGTTTTTTGTTCGGGCTCACCAGGAACCATTATTTCCTCGACGCCCGGCGCCTTCCGCGACGACTTGACCTGCTCGATGAACTCCCGAGCCCGAAATTCCCCTTGCGCGACGAAAGCTTTCGGGTCGATCGCGATCATGAAATCGCCCTTCGTGCAGAAGCCTTCGACCGGCTCTAGCGTCCCCCTGACTTCTTTACCGGCCGCTGCGCGCACGAGGGGCCCCGCGAGCAACTCGAGCACGAAGGCTAAAGCGTAACCCTTTGGGCCGCCGAATGGGCTTAGGGCACCCTTCAACCCCTTCGCTGGGTCGGTCGTCGGCTTACCCTCGGAGTCGATCGCCCAATTTTCGGGGATGGGCTTGCCCTCCTTGAGCGCACGCACGAGCTTTCCCCGAGCCGCGACGCTCATCGCCATGTCGAGCAGCACGGGGGGCTCGGTCGGTAGGCCTATCGCAAGCGCGTTG
>JAUWYN010000055.1 GCA_030615805.1 Hadesarchaea archaeon
GAAGGTGAAGCGCGAGCGCGTCGAGGAGATCATCGACGAACTCCTGGGGCAGACCGAGTTTCTGCTCATAGATGCCCCCGCGGGAATAGCGGATGCCACGATAATCTCAATTGCGGCCGCTCGCGAGATGCTGCCCGTTTGCAGCCCAACTTACCCCAGCCTCGTTGACTGCTACAAGACTTTCGGATTATCCTAACAATACTCCCCACCGATTCAGGTCACCTGGGTCAACCGTTGCTTGATTTCTGGACTTTTCAGAATCTTTTCTAGCCTCTCTGGCTCGTTTCTGATGAATTCCTTCACCAGCAACGTCATCAGTTCATCCGCGACTTCGCTCGGCTCCTTGTGCGCCGCTATCGCCTCTTGGGTCAACGCCATTCCGCACCGCACGCAGAACTTTGCTCCGGGTGGCGACTTGCTCTGACACCGCGGGCATTCAACCGGCTCCAATACTTCGCTTTTCTTTACTTCTCCGACTTCGATGCCGTAGTGCTTCAACAGGGTGGCGTCCACGTCCCGTCCGCTCAGGTGCACATAGATCGCTGGCGTCTGGGAGCGCTTGGTCCACCCGAAGAACTCACGCATCTGGGCCTCAGTTAGCACGTTTGCCAAATGCGTCGCCCTCGAGTGCCTCAGCAGATGGGGGTTGACGTGTTTCCCCAAGCCCGCCCGCTTGGCGTATGTTTCTAGGATTTCACCGAGCCGCATCCTGCCGATTCCGCACCCGCCCCTCTGCCTGCTGATCCAGAGGGGTGCATCAGGGTCCCCCTTCAACGGGTGCATGTTCAGCCAGAGCTGCAGGTCCGGGACCGACTGCACGAGCCTAATCCTACGGGTACCAGTCTTCCCTTTCACAAGAGCGACGGCACCGTAGCGGTCGAGCTTCACATCCCGCAGCCTAAGCGAGCGCAGCTCCCCTGCCCTGGCCCCAGACTCGTAGCAGACGAAGATCAAGGCCCTATCACGCTGCCGCTCCGCCGCATCCACGAGCTTTCGGACCTCTGCTTCATTCAGGATATCCTTTCGCAGGTCCATGCGGGGTTGCTTGTAGCGGATGTGCTTTAGAACCTCTGGAGGTTCCTTCTCACCATCGCCGTCGTTGTGAACCCAAAGTAGAAACGTTTTGCCTAGGCGCTTGAGTAGCTCGACTGTGTTGGGGTGGTATTTGCCCCCATTTCTGCCGTCCCTCCGTGCGTGGGGCAGGCAACGCATCCACTCGTTGAGATCCTCGCGGGTTAGCTCCCCGTAGGGCTTTCCATCACCACCCAATGTTCGAATGGCTTCCATTAGGCGCTTAATCGTTCCAAGTGAGGCCCCCTTCAGAATCTGGTACTCGACGTACTCCTCGACCTTCCGCCGTCTCGCTTCTGGAAGATTCTCGAGCGCTTCGCGCATCCACGGCTGAGAGCCCTCGATTAAATCGAGGGCACTTCTATCGGTGGGGGTCGCTTTCAAGCCTTTTCACCTCCTTTCAAGTTTCATAATATCCCTAAATACCTATTTACCTATTTAATATTTAAGCTTTCCCCTCCCCCTTTGATGCCCATTCTTGAATTTTCCTCATTTGGCACTTCTTCGGAACCTTCCGCTGTCTGCCACATTTTTTGCAAAGGTAGTTGTGAGCCGTCCATTCCCCAATGCTCACCATGCCGTTCTTGACCATCACTCCTTTGCAGATTGGGTCTGGGCATAGAACGGCGATATCTGGAACGAACTCCAAAACATCGAGGCCGTATTTCCTCACGAGATCTTGCAGCGCGTCCTTTCTCTTGCGCGAGCGCTTTCGGCGGATGCGTCCGGAGATTTCCTGCGCCCTGCGGAAAGTCTCGGGGTCGACGTGGGCGAGGTTCGGGTCTTCCACCATCACCTTACCAGCATACTGGGGCCTGCCAGCATACACAGGGTCGCAGATAATCTGTCGGATTTGCTGGTGCGTCAGGGGCTTCTGTAAAAGTGCTTGGAATTCCCTGTTCACGATGTCCCTCACGGTCTGGTAATTTGCGTGTTTTAGGTAGAGTTCGTACATCCTTTTGACCAATGGTTCCCAGCCCGATTCTTTTTCAATCCAGCCGTCTTCCCGCCTTCGGTAACCTAGGGGGACTGGTTTGTTCCAGCGCTTTTTCGTGAAACTACGAACCCTGCCGGCGAGCGCAGACTTGCCCCTCTGTTCGTTAACATCTTGGGCGGACCAAGCCTTGATTGCCGAGATGAGCCAGCCCTCTAGTTTTTTTACGTCTATCTCCTCTACTGGTGTTTGAATAGTGACGCCATAATCGCTGAGATCCCAGAAAAATTCCACAAGCTTCCTAGAGTCTCGCCCCAGACGGTCCACATACGCGACCAACAGCTTTTGGATTTCGTGCTTCTCGGCCAAATCGAGAACGGAATTCAGTTTTCGTTTATCGAAATCCCTCCCCGAGATCCCAGCGTCGGTAAACCAGTAAATGCGGGAAATCCCAATCTTTCGTGCTAGTTCTCTCAGCTGTATTTCCTGGTCTTCAAGGCTCAGACCCTCTTTTGCCTGCCTGCTGCTGCTGACTCGCAGATAGGCGGCGGCTTTTATTCCTTCTCCATCACCCAAATCCTCGACCGAGCACTCTGGCGAGTTCCGTTCTTCCCTTTTGGGGGGTTCCGCCTGCTCGGAAAGAAAACCGCATAGATTGGTTTGAACCGCGGCAACTACGAGGGGGAACGCAAAAAGCGAAAAGTATGATACGGGATGTCTCCCGGAGACTCCGAGAAAAAACAGCAGGGAGAGTATGATATTACATAAACCCCCGCGAAAGGTATTTAGGGAAAATATGATACGGTCAGGCAAGGGTGGCCGTATCATACTTCCACCATAAGCTTTTCGAAAAGGCTTAAAACACCTAGTAAGCCAGCCAATCTTATTCATGGTTTTCACCTTTGCCTATCCTGGGGCAGTTCTCGAACTTGCACTCCCCATTCGAATCTCGATGACGGCAGATTGGAGCTCCTTGCTCGTTCACAGAAAGGTGAGGGCAGTCGCGTTTGATCTCGCAATACTGGACAAAATCGACCAAGAGCCGCGCGCTCCTAGGCAAGTGTTCTACGGTTCCACTTGACATATTTCTCACCTGAGGAGAGGTCGTGAAACGTATTTAGGGAGTGTGGTGAAAATTTTGAACCTCGAGCTTAAAGTCCGAGAAATTTTTGCGCACATCCCAAAACTATCTATGTCACAATTTTGGATTTTCGGAAAACTGAACGCACCAACGCTAAACGGCGGGTTTTGCGCTTTTATTCGAATATGCACTTTTGTTCCCCCAATAAAACCTAAAAGAAGATCTTTTAAAGGGACTTTTGGGTGAGGTCACCGAAAATATCCCCAATCTTAAATTCCCAAGTTTATTCAGCTTATTTTCAAAATACCCCTAAAAAAGCCGGATTTCCGCAAAGCACCATTTTACTCCTTGGGTTTGAGAGGAAACACTCGAAATCAGGGGAAATGTGAAAAAATAAGTTGACGCCAATAATTCCAGTTCAATTTTAAATTTTAAAATACAATTCCTTTAGACGCAATTCCCCTATTGTATTCCCTCGCCGCATCCCATGCGTCTTTAATCTGGCGTATCCATATGTAGAAACCCGCTAGTACGAATGCGATTGAACCGAAAAGTTTGGTGGTTGTGATCGGCGAAGTAATGTGGGTCGGATTAACGAAAATCATGATGAGGGTAAAAAAACACCATCCTATGAGAAGGATAGATCCTCTACGTATTTTGCCTACATAAATGTGGCCCAAGCCCCACACGAAAAGGGCCGCAACGATGGCAAGTGCAACGCTTTTTCCTTTCGTTCTTTCCATGATCCTCCAATTTTTAAGGACCCATGAATGTATAAAAAGTGATTAGAGTAAAATGCTAATCGTGCTGAGAATCCACCCGATCGCGAGCCAGTAGAGCATGTCCAGGTTGAGCAGGAAAGATGCCCTATAGCCGACGCCCCGAGCCAAGCGCCCGTATGTCCTGCGCCACAAAAAGGGATCGCCGAGAGCAATCAGCGGGTAGAAGCAGAACACAAGCGGGATAACAATGATGAAGCCGAAATAGCTCGCCGAAGCCCCGACCACGAACGCCAAGCCACACTCGGCACGGGCAAAAAGTGAGTAGATCGCCAGCCTCCGGTCGCCCTTCTTCATCTTGTGTCTCATTCGGGCCATGAACTTTGCATAGCCCCTGTCGAACCTTCGGGCTAGGGCGTCTCCGGGGGAGAGGATTAGGCGCTTGGCATTCATTCGATCGCAACAGAACCTATCTCAGCTAATTTTTGGCGGGCTTGGGCGATCGCGGAGAATTAACCGGGGCCAGTTCCCGTCGTGCTCGGGAGTATAAAGGGAGGAATGGATATCACTCCCACCCCTGCCAATATTTCCGCATTAACATAGCACGCTTCTGAGTCGCCCGAAGCCATTCGCCCCGCTTAACGTTTGTATAAATAATTTAAATACGTTCATCTTTCAATTAGAGGGGAGTAATGAATTCATGATTTGGATCAAGTGCTACTATTCTTGTGGTTCGCTAACCGAAGTACATGTTTGTGAGGTTGTAGGGATTGACAGAACTACATAAAAAATGCGGCTTGGTGGCGGCTTCGGCGCTAGTACTTGTTTTACTAGTCGGCTCTGGAATTCCCACCCAAGCTCAGCCGTCGACTGGCCCCACGCTCAAAACGCCGGATAACGAGGACATAACCAACAACAATACTCCGTACTTCAGCTGGGAAAATATCATAGGTGAAAACATACTCAACTTCCATCTGGTAATAGATAATGACCCAAATTTTGCGGACGGCGAGAATCGCTACTATAACTCAAACTTGATTGATAACTTTGACAACT
>JAUWYN010000082.1 GCA_030615805.1 Hadesarchaea archaeon
TTTTCCATGACCATCCCGCCGAGGCTTTGGGTGTGGGTTGTTTATAAGAGGGAAAAGTTAGGGGGGAAAAGTGGCGCTATCTGAAGATTCGAACCCGGTCTATCGCGGTGGTTTTTGATACCTCTCGGCCATCTCGACAAACTTCCTGATTTTTCTGATTAGGCTCTCCGCATCCTTTTTGGAGAAGAACTCAGCGTGGTAATCGGCCGCGGATTTTTCCCTTATAGCCTCAGCTAAGGTGTCCCGGTGGCGGGCTTCTTCACTCGGCAGGTAGTTCTTTCTTACCAATTCGAGAAAAAGTGCCGGAGCGTCTTCGTGTCGCTTGGCTACCCGCCCCAAGAACCTCGTGGTTAACGAGTCGTTCGCTTTGATCGCAGCATGAATAGCCAATGCTGATGCAACCGTGTACTTATTCCTCGTCTCGATCTGCAGCCCAAACACGTACTCCGCCGCCGATAGCCAGAGTTTTGCCTGTTCTAGGTGATCCAAGTGAATCATCCTTTGTCCCGCCTAAACAGCACGATTCCCTCTTTTTTAACCGCGGCGGCAAACTCATGTTTTGTTTTCGCCATCTCATCAAACTTGGAATCGGACAACACAGTAGGCACAATTGAACAGCCTGTGCGGTGGCTCACGTCGCTAGCGATTTTTGTGATTTGTGCTTCCAATGCTTTCGTCGATCTCTTGACCAAGACTAACACATCCACATCGCTCTCCAGCGTTGCAGCTCCGCGGGCAACCGAGCCATAAAGGATACAGGACCCAACTGCTTTAAGTTTTGAAACTTCCCGCGCAAATTCTTCGGCTACCTCTCGAAGGGGGAAGGTCTCAGCAGCGACAGCAGACTTCAACGCTGGGAGATAAGGCGAGCCCTCTATCAAGTTAAATATTTTCGTTTTCTTCCCCAACAATCTCGATCTTAAGATCTTCGCATTTTCCATATCTGAGACCGTTCGCCAAACCGTCGCATGGGGAACCCCAGTAATTTTTTCGAGTTCCGGGACGCTCCAATCTTTCTCAGGGTAATTTAACAAAGCCCTGGCAATTTTCCTCCTTTTCTCCGAGCCTAGAACCCGAGAGAGAACATCGGTTATTTTAGTCCGCATCATGAACTAATTAGTCCACTTTGTGATATAAAAACTTATGGAAGAAATGTGGTGGATCGTGGACTTTAGCCCGTCTTGAGCTTAGAACTCACCCAGTCCCTTCTGCCCTCGCTCCCGGGTCACAACCCTCTCAAAGGTGTATGTGGGTGGCCTCCTGATTTGCACGTACTCCAGCTGCGTTTCCTTTAGGAGCTTCAGGGCGCTTGAGGTTATCGAAGGCGCCACCAGGATGCCCCTGATGCGCTTTCCGAGCCTTTCGCTCAGCTCCTCCACGTAGCGCTTGAGTTGACTCACCCCAGCGAGCTCTGCCCGCCCACGCTTGAATTCTATCGCCATGCCATTTCCATCCCGGTCGACGCCGTAGAGGTCAATCATGCCGTACTTCGTCTGTTTCTCCCGCTCAACTGGCTTGAAGCCCGGCTCGATCAAGCTTGGCTCGTTGAAAGCCACGTTGATCAAGTCTCGCTCGGACCCCACGAGGTAGAGCTCCTCCTGATCGACGAGCTCGAAGGATGCGGCCAGCTTCAGGCTCCTGAACAGAACTAACAGCTTCTCCTTCGGTCGCTCCCGCTTGGAGATGAGTTGCAGGCCTTCCTCGCCCAGGCGCGCGCTCGCCTCGCAGCCGGGCGGGTTCCAGTTCACGGGCTCCCGCTTCTTCCCTTGGTGGACGAGCAGGGTTCCATCCGGCTTGAGCATCACCACGCGCTCGCCTTCGGGGAGCACCGAGCCAGCCCTCCCCACGTAATTAACCACACAGGAACCGACGAGTAGGGCAAGCCGCTTGTCCCTTATCGCTGCGGTCAGGAGTTCCTTCGCATCCTCGAAGCTGGGTTTCGTCAGCACCTTCAATTTTAAGACCTCACGCTGCTCATGGGCACTTCATTTTTGTCGTCTAGAGAAATAAACCAAATGGAAAAACAATTGGAAGATTTGAATAGGCTAAACCTGCTTTCCACCTTTGAATGTTACCCACTTGCCCCTCTCCGGCCCGCCCTCATCGTAAAACATCCAGGTCAGCCGTGGCGTTGTCTTGGACATCTCCTTTATCGCTTGAATTACTAATTTTCTATCCCGGTCATTTTCATTGACCTTTGTGAACCCCCAGAGCGCGCCGCTTGCTTCCTTCCATAGTTTGATGTTTTCGTATGCCCATTCGTGTCCCGCGTTGTATTTTTTAACGATTCCTCGTATTTGCCCGGACTCCTCAGCGGTTACGGCCTCTTTCGTCCGATAGTGAAGCGTCCTTCCCATTCATCCCGCCGAGGCTTTGGGTGGAGGTTTTTTATAAAGGGGAAAAAGCGTTTCACCTGGCAGAATTCGACCGCTGGCAATTACCCGCGAGCAGCTAGCAAACTTTTATTGTTTCCCAACGCAATGAGGTTGGTGTTGGAGTGGAA
>JAUWYN010000045.1 GCA_030615805.1 Hadesarchaea archaeon
ATTTCACGATCAAACGGGAGTTTTGATAGGGTCGGTAGTTCCGAAATTAACGGTAAAAGGAATTCTTCAGCTTTTCTTTTCCCAATATTCTTCTGCCTCTTCCTCCATTTTTTCAAGTCTGGTGTAGTAATCTGGAAATTCATTTAGGTGGGCAAGAGCAATCTTTCCAGTCATTATTGGATCATCATTCGCAACATTAGTTTTGGGATCTCTCAATCCATGTTCTAATTCTACATCCAGTCCCATTCTGAACTGTTCTACATCAAAATTTTTCCAATCAATCCCTAATGCTTCACCAATTTTCTTAGCTTCTTCGGTTGAAAAACGCTTTTTAGGTTCCATTTTAGTCGCCTTTTAATATTAACTTTTTACATAAATTAAACATATTGTTATTCGGAACTACTGAGGGTATCCTCTTCGCTTGTCCCTTTTGAGCCGCTCAGGTTCGCGCACCGCACTTCAGCTTTATTTGCAGCACCAATAGAATGTCTGTCGAGTGATCGGGTGGAGGACGTCCGCAGGGAAGCGCTCCGATGGGCCCTCACGAACGCTCTTGAGCACGAGGGGCGAGCGAGCGCAAAGGCCGTGCTGGGGAAGCTGGTGGCGGAGCTGCCGGGGTGGCGTTCCAAGGTCAAGGAGCTCTCCGCGCTGGTCGAGCAGGTCGTGGCCGAGGTCAACGAGCTCCCCCACGAGGAGCAGCTCTTCCGCCTTCGCAAGGTGGGCCCCGTGGAGCGACCGAAGCCCGGAGAGCGGCGTGGATTGCCCGAGCTCTCCGGGGTCGAAAAATATCCGATGGTAATCACCCGCTTCGCCCCGAACCCTAATGGACCGCTCCACATAGGCCACGTTCGGGCGGCTCTCCTAAGCCACGAGTACGCCCGCCGGTACAAGGGCAAGTTCATCCTGCGCTTCGAGGACACGAACCCCGAGAACGCGCTGCTCGAGATGTACGAGCTCATCCGCCGGGACCTCCGATGGCTTGGCATGAGCTGGGACGAGGAGCACGCGCAGTCCGACCGCCTTGAGCTCTACTACAATTATGCGGAGCAGCTCCTGCACGAGGGCAAGGCGTACGTGTGCACCTGCCCGATTGAGGACTTCAGGAGGCTGCGCGACCGTGGGAAGTCCTGCCCATGTCGCGAGCTTCCAAGCGGGGAGCAACTTCAGCGGTGGCGGCGAATGCTGGCCGGCGGGATTGCCAAAGGAGAGGCGGTCGTGCGCATCAAGACCGACCTGAATCACCCAAACCCCGCGGTGCGCGACTGGCCTGCACTTCGGGTGACGACCAAGCCCCACCCGCGCGTTGGGGAGCGCTACCCGGTCTGGCCCCTCTACAACTTCTCGGTCACCATCGACGATCACGAGATGGGGATCACTCACATCATCCGCGGGAAGGAGCACGAGGTAAACGAGCAGCGCCAGCGCACGCTCTTCGAGCATTTGGGTTGGGAGTACCCCACGGCGGTTCAGTACGGACGCTTGAGCATGGCGGGGGTGGCGCTGAGCAAGACCCAGACCATGCGGGGCATCCGGAGCGGGGAGCTCACGGGGTACGACGATGTGAGGCTGGGGACGATTGCAGCGCTCAGGCGCCGGGGCTTCGTGCCCGAGACGATCAAGCAGCTCATCTTAGATATCGGCCCAACGCTCGTTGACGCCTCGCTAAGCTGGGAGACGCTCTACGCGTACAACAGGAGGTTCGCCGATGAGCGAGCGAACCGCTATTTCTTCGTCCCGAATCCCGTGAGGATGCTCGTGCACAAGGCGCCCGACCTAAAGCAGGTCCGGCTTCGCTTGCACCCAGGCCACCCCGAGCACGGGGAACGGATTTTGCCACTCGCGCGTGAGGACGATGCACTCGTGTTCTATCTTACTAGTGAGGATGTCGCAGCCCCGCAGGAAGGACAAACCTTCCGCTTGAAGGACTTGATGAATGTGTCCCTCAGCTCGAAGGGAAGGGTGCTCGAGGCCGAGTTTCAGGGGCTTGAGCTCGCGGATGTGCAGAAAGTCCAGTGGGTCTCAGCCGGGGCGGTCGAGGTCGAAGTGATAAGGCCGGACAACTCCCGCGAGCTTGGGCTTGCCGAGCCGGCGGTGGCGGGGCTCAAAGTCGACACCATTGTACAATTCGAAAGGTACGGGTTCGTTCGGGTCGATGCAGCAAGGCCGAAGCTCATCGTGGTTTACGGACATAGATAGCTTAAAATAACACACGTTTTTAAAGAGATACGAGCCACGACCTATGAATGATGGAGGATAAAACCCGAAAGAGGTGCTTAAGTGGCTAAACCAATTTACGTACGGTTTGAGGTGCCCAAGGAGCTTGCGGACAAGGCCTACGAGGCAGTAGAGGGCGCGCGCGACACCGGAAAGCTTCGGAAGGGTACGAACGAGACGACGAAAGCGGTCGAGCGGAAGCAAGCCGTGCTGGTGGTCATAGCCGAGGACGTCGAGCCGCCCGAGATCGTCGCCCACCTGACCCCGCTTTGCGATGAAAAGGACATCCCATACATTTATGTTCCTAGCAAGCGCGAGCTCGGGGCGGCCGCGGGCATAGACGTCGGGGCGGCGGCGATCACGATAGCCGAGGCCGGAAAAGCGACGGCAGCAGTGAAGGAGATCGTCGAGCACGTCAAAGAGCTTAAGAAGTGAGTTCGATGCCGCTCAGAGGGGAGCTCGGCTTCCCGGCCGAGGTAATCGATATCCGGACGCGCACGGGCATAACCGGGGAGATCTCACAGGTCAAGTGCAGGGTGCTCGAGGGGCGGGACAAGGGGCGGATCATAACCCGCAACGTCAAGGGCCCTGTGCGCGTGGGCGATATTTTGATGCTTCGCGATACGGAGCGAGAGGCGAAGGAGATCAGGGTGCCATAAGATGCCGGTCGCGCGAAAGTGCTCCTTCTGCGGCGGGCGGGTCGAGCCCGGAACAGGCTTGATGTTCGTCCGGCGAGATGGGTCGGTCTTGTTCCTCTGCTCGAGCAAGTGCGAGCGCAACCTGGAGCTGGGGCGGAAGCCGCACCGCGTGGAGTGGACTGAGCGCTCCCGAAAGGCGAGGGGAAAGGCTTGAGGGAGCGAACCTTCGTCATGGTGAAGCCAGATGGGATGACGAAGGGCCTGACCGATGAAATTGTCGCGCGGATCGAGCGGGCTGGTTTAAAAATAGTTTCGATGCGTCGGATGAAACTCGACCGCGGGCTTGCCGAGGAGCTTTACTCGGTGCATCGTGGAAAGGATTTCTTCGAGCGTTTGGTCGAGCATGTGTTATCGGGCGAGGTGGTCGTGATGTTGGTCGAGGGAGGGCGAGCGATAGTGCGAATGCGAGAGCTCTCGGGCGCCACCGACCCGGCCAAGGCCGCGAAGGGAACGATTCGAGGCGATTTCGGGTCGAGCATCACGGAGAATATCATTCACGCTGCAGATTCCGCGGAAAGCGCCGGGCAGGAGATGAGAATTTTCTTTGGGGAGCCTGAGAAGCAAGGTTAAAATTTAACTTTTTTAAAATATTTGCAACTTCCATCAAGAAATCACCATCGGGCAGCCAAAAGCGTGTCTAAAAATAGCTAGTACCTCAAAAATAATCTTGAACAGGTTAAATACTGAAAAACGTTCCTCAGTGTTTCTTGTAAAGCAAATTGAATAGCCTGACGAGCGGGGTCAATAGAATTCTCACAACACGCCGCAGCATTTCAGATTTTTTAATCGCACGAGCTATTGGGGGAGATAACTTATAGTATGAGCAAACGAACATTTCTCCCGTGCGATTTTGTAACAGAAAACCGTCTCTGAATTTTCTGAGTATGTTTACCTCATGTGCCATAGGGGTCCCAAAAGTCGCCGTGGCGATGAAACATCCTCCCCTTCGCGCGATCGATTCCTTCCATTCCACCCCACAGGTAGGGCAACGATATTCAACGTGGGGGACGGATTTGGTTCCTTTTTTGAAAAAGCCCTTCTCTTTCACTTCTACGTCCACTTTCCCCACGATTTCCATTGGTTTGTAGCACTGGGGGCACAGAATAATTGGGACCGCGATTGGAATCCTTGGAAGCTCTTTCGGAATTTCTTCGGGTTTCTTTTCCTCCGCGGGCTTCTCTTCCGCTGCTAGAACTTCCTCAGGTTTCTTCTCCTCCACTTTTGGGGCTTCTTCAGGTTTCTCCTCGTCCATAATGAGCACATTTAGTTAAGCCCTATCATTCTTTAAATACCTTCTGAGTTCATTTGGTCAACATTCACCTATCCTGTAGCCTTTATCCCTGAGAATTAGTCCTTTTCAAAATAAGTGCATCATAAAGCGTCCCAGTTATAAATCAGAAGCAAGCGCATGTTAAAACGAGGCGATGAAGATGGTCGGGAGAAAGGTCCGCCAGCCGATAATTTCAGTGCTGGGCCACGTCGACCACGGGAAGACGCTTCTATTGGATAGCATCAGGGGAACCGCCGTTGCCGCACGCGAAGCGGGTGCAATAACCCAACACGTAGGTGCGAGCGAGGTACCAGCGGACACCATCAAGCAAATTTGCGGGGACCTGCTCGAAAAGTTTAAAATAAAAATGACGCTTCCAGGCCTACTTTTCATCGACACCCCCGGTCATGAAGCTTTCACCAATCTTCGTCGGCGCGGTGGGGCCCTAGCTGACCTCGCGGCCCTCGTCGTCGACATCAACGAAGGCTTCATGCCCCAGACGCTCGAGTCGCTGACGATTTTAAAATCGTACAAGACCCCCTTCATGCTCGTCGCCAACAAAATCGACCTCCTACCGGGGTGGCAGCCGTCGCCCAAGGCATGCTTTCTTGACTCGTTCGCCCGCCAGCGCGTCGAGGTGCAGCGCGCGCTCGACGACAAGATCTACGAGCTGGTCGGCAAACTCCACGAGCTTGGCTTCGAGGCCGAACGCTTCGACCGGGTGAGCGATTTCCGCAGGCAGGTGAGCATCGTGCCCGCGAGCGCCAAGACGGGCGAGGGGGTGCCCGAAGTGCTCACGGTGCTCGCCGGGTTGGCGCAGCGGTTTCTCGAGCGCGAGTTGATGGTCGAGGTGACGGGCCCGGCGCGGGGGACGGTGCTAGAGGTGAAGGAGGAGGTTGGGCTGGGGAAAGCCATCGATCTCATCGTGTACGATGGTACGCTCGCAAGGGGGAACACCTTTGCCGTCGGAGGGCTTGATAAACTAATCACCTCGAAGGTCCGAGCCCTGCTCCAGCCAAAACCACTCGACGAGATTCGCGACCCCGAAGACAAGTTCAAGCCCGTCGAGCGCGTGTCCGCGGCGACTGGGGTTAAAGTCGCGGCGCCTAATTTGGAGGGCGTGATAGCTGGCGCACCCTTCTGGGCCATCAAGGATGAATCCGAGGCCCGAAAGCTGTGGGAGGAGATGGAGCGAGAGATGGAGCGCATTCGAATAAGCAAGGATATCAATGGGGTCGTACTCAGGGCGGATGCATTGGGCTCACTTGAGGCGCTCGAGGGGCAGCTTCAGGCCAAGGGGGTACCGATCCGCCGCGCGGATATCGGTGACGTCTCGAGGCGTGATGTGGTTGAAGCTGTGGGCGTAGCGAAGAGCGACCCCTTGCTCGGAGTGGTGCTGGCATTCAACGTGAAGGTCTTGCCCGACGCGCAGGCCGAGGCGGAGCGCGAGGGCGTGTCCGTGCTGCAGGATGAGGTCATCTACAGGCTCCTAGAGGACTACGAGGACTGGGCGAAAAAGCGCCGTGAGGAGATTCGGGCAAAGCGGCTCGAGGTTTACTTCAGGCCCGGGAAGTTCGCGCTCAAGCCGGGCTTCGTGTTCAGGCGCAGCCGCCCGGCGATCGTGGGGGTCGACATGCTGGGAGGGGTGCTGAGGCCCAAGTATCCCCTCATGCGCAGGGACGGGCGCTCGGTGGGGACGATTCGCGAGTTACAAAAGGAGAAAAAATCCGTGCAGGTGGCGAAGCTGGGGGACGAGCTCGCGGTTTCGATCGAGGGCGGGGTGGTCGGGCGCAACCTGCAGGAGGGTGATGTTTTATATGTCGATGTGCCCAGGGACCATGTGCTCGCCCTGAAGCGGGACTTGCGGGACCTGCTCTCAGGGGACGAGCTAGCGGTGTTGGACGAGATAATCGCGATCAAGCAGCGTGAGGAT
>JAUWYN010000024.1 GCA_030615805.1 Hadesarchaea archaeon
GAAGCGTAATGCGCAGTTGGTGCAGCATTCGGTGTGGAGGTTTCAAGATTTGGCTGCGCTGCGAGCTGCTGCCGAGCGCGTGCTCACGGCGAAGGGCAAGGTACTGGCATTCATTGAGTCGGATCGGATTCTTCTGACATCGAGGGAGGTTAAATGGCTTCTACCGTGTCTCAAATAGGACGGGGGTGTCCTAAATAGGACGCTTGTCACAAGTAGGGCATCAAAACTTAAGTGCAGATTTTTCGCATCCACTTTTTCCTACTCTCGCGTCAATAACCACGTGGTCGACGCCCGGGGCATAACGTTTCACCACGCGCTTGCCCAGGATTTCGACTCCCCGCCCAGCTGCTACTCCCAAAATCCGTTTGATCGGGCGCTCGAAGCGCAGCCCCGAGGGGACGCTCTCGTGGTAGTGGATGGCACCGCCGCTGGGCTTGAGCACCTCGAGCGCTAACGGTAGGTACCTGTGCGTCACGTGCAGGATGCCAAGTACCACTCGATTCGCGACACCCCGAGGAGCTACTGTCGAGCAATCACCCAGCAATGGTTTCACGACGTGCCCGACCCGGTTCAGCCGGATGTTCTCACGCAGGTAACCGTAAGCGACGGGGTTCAGTTCGATCGCGTAAACCCGGCTCGGCCTCGCGTGTTTCGCGATGGGGATGCTGAACTGCCCGATTCCCGCAAACAAATCAACGATGACCTCGCCTGGCTCCACGAGCTTCGGCAGTCTCGCGCGTTCGTAAAGATTTCCGGTGAGAACATCACCCGCGCGACATCGAACTTGAACCAACAGCCTCCCTCGCGGTGAACGGTCTCCGTCGACGGGTCGCCTGCGATGACCCTCAGCCTCGGCTCGCGGTGCCTCCCCGCGATTGCGCCCTCTCGGAGCGCTACCGTGCGAACACCTTTAAGTTCGAGCAACGCTTGCGCGATGTCCGGTGCCCTGTGCATCAGCTCGGGCGGCAGGGAAACGATCACGACATGCCCCACCCGGTCAAAACCCGCGGGTAAAAGG
Source organism: Hadesarchaea archaeon (assembly GCA_030615805.1). Taxonomy (GTDB): domain Archaea; phylum Hadarchaeota; class Hadarchaeia; order Hadarchaeales; family Hadarchaeaceae; genus DG-33. The sequence continues at coordinate 1,019 of JAUWYN010000024.1, forward strand.
TCAAGTTCCTCACTCGTTAACCGATTCCCGAGGGCTGCGCGCAGGTATCCCATGGGGGCACTTTCAACGCTTGGCTCGTTTTCGTTTGACCCTTGGCTTGACCACGCCGATCACTTCCAAAAACCTTCGTCCAACCTTGCGATCGATCTCTGTCTTGAGGGCCCTTTTTTTCGAAATCCTGCCGAAAGCCTTGAGCGGGATCGTCGCCCCCGCCATCCGTGTGTGCCCGCCCGCCGATCCGATCGGGATGAATGCTTCCTTAAGCGCTTGTCCCAGGTGCAGCGCCACATCGTTCGTTCGAGCCGAGGCATAAACGGCATTACCGCAGATTCCGTAGACGAACGCGGTCATCACCCCCTCACGCTTCAGCAGGAAGTCCGCGGTCTGAGCGATCAGGTCACGATCCTTGACCTCGCCCACGTTGGTTATCAGGTATCCTCCCTTGAGCTTGCTCCCCTTGATGGCCCGCGCGAGCACGTCGAGAGCCTCGGGGGAAACCGCGGGGGACTGGAGCCTCCCGATCAGGTCGAGGTCGGCCAGCTTCATGAGGTGCTCGAATGCGTCGAAGTCGGTAGGAGTTGCCCCCCGCGTGAGGTTCATGGTGTCGGTGAGGATCCCGATCACGAGCGCGGCTGCAGTTGCCCTATCGACCTCGACCGCGGCATACCTGAGGTAATTCGTCAGGAGCGTCGATGTGGACCCGATGACCGTGATGTCCTGGTACCTCGCCCCCACCTCGCTCGCGGGCACGGGATGGTGGTCGATCACGATCGTTGGCAGAATGTTCTTGGGGAGGGCGCAGTTCGCGTAGGTCGCGACATCGACGAGCGCGAAAGCCGTATATCCGGTGAACTTGACTTCATCTGCTCGCAGGAGGTTCAGCTCGAGCAAATTCACGAGGGCTCGGTTTTGCGGGAGCCCGATGCTACCATCATAGATGATATCGGCGTCAATCCCGAACGCCTTAGCATAACACTTCAGCGCCACACCGCTCGCGATTCCGTCTGGATCGGGGTTCGTCTGGAGCACGATCGCCATTCGTCCCCCGCTGAGCTCCCGGAGCAGCGCGCGCAGGCGCTTCTCCTTAGCCACCGCCTTCAGCTCCTCAAACCTACTGAGGGTGAAGTTCGCGAGGATCTGGGACGAGGGTAAAGCGTCGCTGGTGCCGAGTCGCTTCGCCTCCGCCGTTTCCGCCTCGTCCAGAACTCGAGCGACCACTACGGGGTCTATCTTCAGCTCCGTCTTCAAGCGGTTGATCGCCCCCAGCGCCCGCTCGGTAGCGCGGAAATCCGGAACCATGAGAAGTACGACCTCCGCTCGCGAGATCCCTGCGTCTTTGAGCACCTTGGGGAGGCAAAAGTCGCCCACGAAAGCGCTAAAGCCCATCTCCTTGAGCTGTTCGATTTTTTTAGCGTCCCTATCGACCACCGCTAGCTCCGCGCCGCGCTCCTTGAGCCTGCTCGCCACCGAAAATCCGACATCACCGCAGCCGAGCACGAGGTACACTTGCTCACCGCGCATACTTATTGAGTTCATGTATATATTGGCTCACGGTGAACCAGGTGAAAAAATTCGTGGTGGCCGAGCTCTCCGTGGTGCCCGTAGGTACATCGAGCACTGGGCTGAGCGATTACGTCGCGGTCGCCCTACGCGAGGTCAAGCGGGCTGGAGTGAAGTACCAACTCTGCCCCACGAGCACGGTCTTCGAGGCCGAGCTGGAAACCGCGCTGGAGGTCGCGAAAGCCGCCCATCGAGCCGTTATAGGGGCGGGCGCCAAGCGTGTGATCACAACGCTCCGCATAGATGAGCGTTTGGACCAGCCCAGAACGATAAAGGAGCGCGTCGAGCGGGTGGCGGCCAAGGCCAGGTAAACGGGAGAGAACCTCACCGGGCCGAGCTCGAGCTGCTCTATCTCGTGGGGGCCTAGTCCCTGAACTATTTTTTGTGCAGAAAATCAATTATTGTGCAAAGCTCCCTCGAACGATACTTTTATAAGGCAGTTTTACCCCTAAAAATTCAATTCGTTGGTGATGCTCATGGAATTTTGCCCGAAGTGCGGCAGCATGCTCACCCCCAAGAAGGTCGGGCGCTCGAAGCGGCTGGCCTGCCCACGCTGTGGCTATAAGAGAAAAATAAAGAAGCACGCGGTCTACAAGATCAGCGAGAAGGGGAAAGAGGCAAAAGAGGTTCCCGTCATCGTCGAGGCGAAGAAAAAGAAAAAGCCCACCGAACGGGAGTACGAGCTGGAGTCCCCGGAGTACTACGAGGAGATTTACGAGGGGGAATAGCTAGGCCCTCACCGCTGCCCCCTCAAGCGCACGACCACATGCGCACGAGCGTTTTTCTGGTACCCTCGGGATCGCCCTGAACAACAGCTTTTGAACCTGGCCTATGTTCTCCTTCATCAGCTCGGCAACCTCCACGTGGGTGAGCTTCGCCTTCGAGATTCCTGCCGCGAAATTCGTCACGACCGCAACCACCGCGTAGCAGATCTCAAGCTCTCGGGCCAGCACGCACTCGGGCACGTTCGTCATTCCCACGAGGTCGCAGCCCAAGCGACGCAACGCTTTGACCTCAGCGGCCGTCTCGAAGCGCGGGCCCTCGGTGCACCCATAGGTCGCGCGGGGGTGGAGCTTGAGCTTGAGACCCCTGGCTGCCTCACGTAGGACATCTCGCAGCTCAGGACAGTAGGGCTCGGTAACGTCGACATGCACGACGCCTCCCTCGCCTCCCTCGTAAAAGGTCTGGGGGCGCCGCTTCGTGAAGTCGATGAATTGATAGAGGAGCGCGAGTTCACCTGGCCGCATTCGGGGATTGAGCGAACCACAAGCTGTCGTCGCGAGCACCCGCTTCACCCCCAGCTCGCTGAGCGCCCAGAGGTTCGCGCGATAATTGACGAGATGAGGTGGTGCGGTGTGCCCCTTGCCGTGGCGGGGTAAAAACGCGACTCGGCGCCCACCCAACCTGCCGACGACGATCTCAGGTGAGTTGCCGTATGGGGTGCTCACGACGGTGGTGCTCGCCCCCTCGAGGGCACCTATCGAGTAAACGCCGGAGCCGCCAATTATCGCGATCTCCGCCCTCATTTTCCGAACCTTCGCTCTCGCCCCTGGTAGGTGCGGATAGCGCGCAGGAATTCGATCTTGTTGAACTCAGGCCAGTTCGCCTCGCAGAAGTAGAGCTCGCTGTAAGCCGACTGCCAGAGCAGGAAACCGCTCAGCCGCTCCTCCCCGCTGGTACGGATGATCAAGTCCGGGTCGGGCAGACCGGCGGTGTAGAGGTGGCTATTTATGATATTTTCGTCGACATCGTTCGGCTTGAGCTCGCCCTGTTCGATGCGCTCACATATTCGCCGGACCGCCTCGGCGAGCTCGGCCCTGCCACCGTAGCCAACAGCGATATTTAGGGTGTATCCATCATAACCCTGAGTTGCCTTCTGTGCTTCCTCGATTGCTCCCCTCACCTGCTCGGGTAAACAACTTAGATCGCCTATCGCACGGACCCGTATTTTGTACTTATGAATGCGCTCATCCTTCACCACTTTTTTGAACTCCTCGACAAACAGATCCATGAGCACTTTTACCTCTTCGCTGGAGCGGTTGAAGTTCTCGGTTGAAAAAGCGTAAATCGTGACGTGCTTGATGCCTATTTCCCGACACCATCCCAGCACCTCCTCGAGCTTATTCGCCCCCAGCGCGTGGCCCTGCAGCTTATCCAGCCCCTCCTTCTGCGCGAAGCGGCGGTTGCCGTCTAGAATTATCGCCACGTGCCGCGGGATGTGCCCTCGCCGCATTACCCCCTCCAACAGCTGCTGCTCGTAGTACTTCGCCGCCATGGCCCGCAGCCTGGCCACGCCCGGCAATTTCACTATCGGGAGCTTTTCGATGACCATGTAATCCCGAAACAACTTCTCTGTACGGCTTTAAACTTTTAGGGCTAAGCCTGCACGATTCAAATTTTTTGGCCTCTGATGCATGGTTTTTTGTGGGTAATAACGTGAGATTTTGGGTGAGCCAATTAAAACGCTGCCAAGGGTCCCCTAACAATGTGCTAAATTGGTCAACGCTTTTTTCACCTAAATTTCCTGATTTTCTCTAAATATCCATAAAAAGCGTCGAAAAACTCGGAAACGAAAAATTTTTAACCATTAAGAAGAAAATAAAACCGCTTTTGGAGGCTGACGGGGACGGGGGGTGAATAACCCTCCTAAGGTAGAAAACGTGGCACACGTAAGCAAGATCGAACTCCGGGGCTTCAAGTCGTTTGGAAATTCTAAGGTGAGCATTCCTCTCTCGAGGGGTTTGACGGCCATCGTCGGGCCAAATGGTTCAGGTAAGAGCAACGTCATCGATGGACTCTGCTTCGTGCTGGGCCGGATGAGCGCGAAGCTCATGCGCGCCGAGCGATTCTCTGACCTCCTCTTTAACGGAGGCAACGGCCAGCGCTCAGCCCCATTCGCCGAGGTTTCACTCCATTTCAATAATGAGGACAGCGCGCTGCCCATCAACTCGACGACGGTGACGATATCTCGAAGGGTGGACCGGAGTGGCAAATGCGTGTATCGGATAAACAGGAAGCGCGCCTCACGACAGGAGATCGTCGACCTGCTCTCGAAGAGCATGTCCAGCCCCGGAGGCTACAACTTCATCATGCAAGGGGACGTTGACCGCTTCATAAAGATCGACCCGTTCGACCGCCGTACAATCATCGATGACCTAGCGGGGGTCGCGGAGTACGATGAAAAGAAGCAGCGATCGCTCTCGGAACTCCAGCGCGTCGAGACCAACCTCAACTCGATGGGCGCCGTCCTAGGTGAGATCTCGGCGCAGATGAAAAAACTCAGGTCCGAACGGGAGTGCGCCATTCGTTACAGGGAGCTGAAGCAAGAGCTCGGGCATATCCGGGCTGCGCTCCTCGGCGTTCGGCGTGCCGCCTGCCGGAGAAAACTTTCTCAACTGCAACAGAGGATAAAAATGAAGGAGGGGACACTACAAGAGCTGCGCGGCAAACGTCGAGAGATTTTGGAGGAAGCTGGGAGCTACGATCGAAAAGTCGGGCACTTGGAGAAACTCGTAGAGGGGAAACAAAATACCGGTGCATTTGCGGAAGCGGTAAAAATACGTGAACGCCTCAAATTGCTCGATGAAATGCTCAACTCGACAGCGCGGGAATACTCGAAAATAGAGGGTGAGATTGCCGACCTCAGCACCCGCATCAAAAAAATTGGGCCTCACGATGAGCGAGAAGCCTCGCTCGAAAAAATAGCCTCGCTTTCCTCGAGATTCGAAAATCTTCACGTGAAGTTTAACGCGCTGACCCAAGCCCTCGATTCAACCAAATCGCCTACCGAAACCGAAAAAGCACTTCAGGAGCTCCGCGAGGTTCTGGGTGACCTACGTTCCATCTTGGACGACTTTTCCAAGCATCTCAGGCAGACCTCGGAGCTTCTCGAATGCGCATCATCGCTCGAAAAGTCAAACGAGTCTGAGACAGGATCCCAACTTCGACGACGCCTAATAAGCTTGGACGCTGTGCACTCCCAGCTGGATGATAGGTTGAAACAGCTACAACAACAGGTCCAGGGAGCCCAGACTGAGCTCGATAGGGCCACCGCGCTGGAAGAGGATGAGCGGTCTTCGATCGGGACCCTTCGCGGGGAGAGGGAAAAACTTCGACGCAGATCCGGAAGCCTCAAGGGGAAAGCGGGTCGCCTAGAGAATGCGATAGAGCAACTCGGCAATGAATTGCAGGTATGCAGGGTCGAGGCGGCCTCGCTGCGGCCTCAACTCGAAAACATCGAGGGGGAGCTAAAGCAAGTCAAGGTGGGGGCTGAAATCTCTCGCGATGTCGACCAGGCTAAGCTCGAACGAAGAGTTGAAACATTAGGAGCAGAGCTCGAAGCGCTGGGGCCCGTGAACTTCCGGGCCATCCAAGATTTCAGGGATGCTGAACGCCGTTACAACTCCGAAAAATTAAAGTACGACAAACTAGTCACGGAGAAGCAGGCACTCCTCGATTTCATGCGAGAGATAGATGAGAAGAAAAAAGAAGTGTTTATGCAGACCTTCAACGAGATCTCACAACACTTCAGCAAGATCTTTAGCGAGCTATCGCCGGGGGGCGTGGCGAGGCTGGTCTTGGAGAACGAGGAGAGCCCATTCGAGGGGGGACTCGAGATTGAGGCCAAACCGGGGGGCAAGGAGATCTCTCGTGTGGATATCCTTTCGGGGGGTGAAAAAGCCCTGACCGCGCTCGCTTTTATCTTCGCCCTCCAGCGCTTCCGACCCACCACCCTCTACGTACTCGACGAGATCGACGCCCACCTCGACCCCCAGAACCTCCATCGAGTCGCGGAGCTCATCCGCCGGTCCTCGCGTGAGTCGCAAGTCATCCTCGTCACGCTGCACGATTCGATGATGTCGGTGGCCGACCGTTTGTTTGGCGTCACGATGGATAAGGGCGGGGTCTCTCGCCTGTTCTCGGTGGAGCTGGCGGAGCTTGCGGCGTGAGGTGAGAAGATGGCTACAATCGCAGATCAACCCTTCCAAATCCTGCTCGGGCTGGTGCAGGAGCACAAGCTCAACCCGTGGGATGTCGACATTGAGAAGCTCGCTGGTGTTTACTTGCAGCGGGTGCATGAGATGCGGGAGTTTGATATTCGCGTTTCGGGGCGGACGCTGCTCTCGGCCTCGGTGCTCCTGCGGATGAAATCCGATTTCGTGCTCAACGGGCGGGGAAAGTCGGTCGCGGAGGAAGGACTCGAGGAGGTGTTCGACCTCGACTTGCCGGAGCTCGGGCAAGTGACCATCGTGCAGCGCTCGCCCCGCAAGATCACGCTTCTCGACCTCATGGGCGCGCTGCAGGGGGCGCTCAAAGATATCCCGACGCGGAAACCCCTCCAGAGGAGGAAGCTGGAAAAAATCGTGCAGACGCTCAACGAATATCACATAAACATCGAGCGGTACCTCGGGGAGCTGTACCAGCGAATAAAAAGCCTCGTCGCCTCAGGGCAGGAGGTCCCGCTCTCGGCGCTCGTCCTCGAACGAACTAGACTCGCGGTGGCACGAACCCTCCTCCTCCTACTGTTCCTCAGCATTCAGGGCAAGGTGGTGCTGCAACAGCCCGAACCATTCGGTGAAATATTCGCCTCCGTGCCGGTGGAGGGGGAGTAGCCATGGGGGGCAAGGAGGATCGCTCAATTATCGAAGCCGTCTTTTACGCGGCCGACCGCCCGCTGACCCTGGGGGAGCTGCGCAAGATTTTGGGGACATCATCCGAGACCTACGTGCGCAAACTCGTGGAGGCGCTCATCGCTGATTACAAAAAGCGGGGCGGGCCCCTCGTGCTCACCGAAACCTCGCGGGGAACCTTTTCGCTCCGCCTCCATGAGGAGTACATGCCGAAGCTGGAGGGGGTGGTGCCCAAAGCTAGGCTCTCGCGGGGGGCACTGAAGACCCTCGCCATGATCGCCTACAAGCAGCCAGTCTACCAAGCGAGGCTAGCCGACCTTCGGGGCAGCCGAGTTTACGATCACGTTAAGCAGCTGGGGGCGATCGGCTTTATTGAATCCAGGCCCTTCGAACGGACGAGGGTGCTCCGGACCTCACGGAGGTTCGCTGGCCACTTCGGCTTCGAGGACGATATGGACAAAATCCGTGAGCGAATTGAGGAACTCATGCGGTAGGGTACGTATTTAGCCCACGAATCGATTTCCGCGCGCTTGGCATTGCTGCTCCACAAATCAGTGGCGAACGTTCGCCATCATACAACCGGCACCTGACCCCTCTTGACCAGTTCTACTTCAGCCCCGCGCTCGAAGCAGAAGTTGGCTATCCGTAAAGCGACATCTAGCCTATTGGTTCTAGCGACGCTGTACTGAATCCACTCGGCCACGCCATCCGACTCCAGACGCTCGTGCAGGCGGTAGAGGTTTTGGGGAGCTTTGCCCTTAAAATCGTAAATTACATAGTGGCGAACGTTCGCCATCGCCAAACCGTTTTTTCCCATTTCTCCAGCCGAGGTTTTGGGTGGGGGTTGCTTATAAGAAAACAGACGATGCACGGCCGTGAAGCTGGGAGGAACAGGTCAGCTAAATACGTGCGCGGTAGGAACTTTTTATACCCATGCGCAGAAAAGTTGCAAGCGGTGCCTAAATGGCCAAGTGGCAGGGTAGATCGCTGAAGAAGTCGAGCGGGGGGCGAATATGGGCTAGCCGGAAGAAGCGCAAGCGGGAGATGGGGAGCGAGTTTGTCGAGACCAAGCTCGGCCCGACAAAACGGATCGAGCGGCGTGCCTGCGGTGGTAAGATAAAAATCAGCTCGCTCGGTGCCGATGTCACCAACGTCGTGGACCCGAGAACCGGACAGGTAAAAAAATCCAAGATACTCACGGTCCTTGAGAATCCAGCTGACCCGCACTTCGTCCGCAGAAATGTCCTGACGAAGGGAGCGATAATCGAAACCGAGCTCGGCCGTGCACGCGTGACCAGCCGGCCCGGACAGAGCGGCGGCATCGATGCCGTGTTGCTCGAGGCTAAACCCGTTGAAGCCGAGAAACCCGCTGAGAAGCCAGCAGTGCCAGAAGAAAAATCATAGCATTTGTTGTTTCCCTAGCCGATGGTGTACACTTTTGCCATTGTCCCAACGGAAGGAGCTAGCTCCTACTTTCATAGGTGCGAAGTCTGAGTCGGCGTTCGGTGGCCCCGCCCGCTAGGCTGCCTGTTACCACCTCGTCGACGCTGTGGACGACGCCGCCCCATTCCTCGATCGCCGAGCGTATCACCCCATAATCCAGCTGGCCCTCGATGGTGACATTGAGAGTCTCCGTGTCCTTGTCAATCTCGATGAGCGTCACGTTCACCCCGTCGACACCCGGCATCGAGCTGAGCTTCGTCGCGAACTCAGGAAGCGTGGGGCTGTGCGGCTTGAGCACATCGAGTACTAGCCTGCGGAGCTTTCGGGCGGGGGTCCTTCTAGCCATTCAATCATCACATTCAAATGAACCTCCATTGGTTTAAGAATTTTCATGCGTGCTGAAAGGCAGCCGACCGTGTCTTTTATAAGTTACGAAAAGCTTATATACAGATAGATGAACCACTTTTAAATTTTTGGGGGATCAAATGCGCAAGTTAGGCAAGGTCATCCACCTCACCAATCGCGGGCTCGTGCTGCGTGTCGAGCAGGTACCGGATCTCGGCGGAGCCGTGTATGACGGGGCAGGCGAGCGCGTGGGAAGCGTGCTCGACCTCTTCGGGCCCGTCGCGGCGCCCTACGCCGTGATAAAATCCGCCCGCGAGGCCCGAGCCGAGATTGGGAAGCTCATCGGTAAGGAGCTATATATGGGGGAGCGATATGGAGAGACCCGAAAAGCAAAAAAAGTGCCCGGAATGCGGAAGCGGAAAGCTCGTGCGTGACTACGAGCGCGCCGAGCTAGTGTGCGCTGGGTGTGGCTTCGTCATCCACGACAAGATTATGGACATGGGGCCCGAGTGGAGGGCCTTCGACCAGGAGCAGCGGGAGCGCCGGGGGCGGGTTGGAGCACCTATGACATTCACGATTCACGATAAAGGATTGTCGACGATGATCGACTGGCGAGACCGTGACTCCCATGGGAAGGACCTGACGCCCAAGCGTCGCGCTCAGATCTACCGCCTGCGAAAGTGGCAGCGCCGAATTCGGGTCTCCGACGCGACCGAGCGAAACCTAGCCTTCGCGCTCTCGGAGGTCGACCGGATGTCCTCGCACCTGGGCCTGCCCCGAAACGTGCGTGAGGCTGCGGCGGTCATCTACCGGCGGGCGGTTGAAGAGCGATTGATCCGAGGGCGTTCGATCGAGGGCGTTGCCGCAGCGGCCCTCTACGCTGCCTGCCGAGAGTGCAAGGTTCCTCGGACGCTCGACGAAATTGCAGACGTCTCGCGTGTGAGCAAGAAGGAAATCGGGCGGAGCTACCGGTTCATCGCGCGCGAGCTGCTCATCCACCTGCGCCCGACGAGCCCGACCGATTACATCCCGCGCTTCGGGTCTGAGCTGGGGCTGAGCGGGGAGGCGCAGTCGAAGGCGATCGATCTGCTTAAGGAGGCGACGAAGAAGGGGCTGACTTCTGGGCGGGGGCCGACGGGTGTGGCGGCTGCGGCAATCTACATCGCCAGTGTGGTCAGCGGTGAGCGGCGGACGCAGCGAGATGTGGCTGATGTGGCGCGAGTAACAGAGGTCACCGTGAGGAACCGCTATAAGGAACTTTGCGAGAAGCTGGGGCTAGAGGTTGAGCTTTAGAGTTCCATTTTACCTTCTTTTAAAAAATAAGGCTAATTTTTAACAGTTCTTCTGTGAATACTTTCGGTGCCTTCTGTCCGGAAACCGCGTCGGCAAGCGTGTGTAAGCCTGACTTTGGGCCCTGCGGAAAGCAAAAGTAGCGCCATCCCAAACGTTTAATCGAGCCCCATGCGCGGAACCTACGTGCTCCTCGCCCACGTGCCCTACGACCTCGTGCTGAGCGTCGGCGAGCTCGGCAATCGCTCCTTTAAGGCGGGCTACTACGCCTACATCGGCTCGGCACTGGGCGGCCTCGAGGCGCGTGTCGGGCGCCATCTGAGGCGGAAGAAGCTCGCGCGCTGGCACATCGATTATCTGCTCGCTCGAGCCCGCGCGGTCGATGTCGTCGTCGCAGAGAGTGATGAACGAAAAGAATGTGCGGTCGCTGGCGAGCTCGCGAAAAACTTCTCAAGCATCCGGGGCTTCGGCTCGAGTGATTGCAAGTGCGAGAGTCACCTCTTCTACAGCCCGGATCCTCACGAGCTGCTCAGGCAGGCGATACTCGGGTTCAGAGCTTGTGGACTCAAGCCGAAGAAAGGTGTCAGGTATGGCTGAGCGGCGGCGGGAGCGAAAGCGCGAGCATTACTATCGAATGGCGAGGCGAGCTGGATACAGGGCGCGTTCGGCTTTTAAACTCAAACAGCTAAACCGACGCTATAAGCTCATCCGACGCGGCGATGTCGTCGTCGATCTTGGGGCTGCCCCTGGGGGGTGGCTTCAGGTTGCGCGCGAGGAAGTTGGCGAAAAGGGGTTCGTGCTGGGCGTCGACCTCCAAGGAATCGCAAAACTCCCCTATGAAAACGTTAAAACCCTCGTGGCAGACATCACCGATACCTCGACACCAGAGCTGCTCGGAAATAACCTTCCTCGCGCAGCGGACGTAGTGCTCTCCGATGTCTCCCCAAAGATCTCGGGTGTCTGGAGCGTCGATCACGCTCGCTCGGTCGAACTCGCTCGCGCCGCGCTAAC
>JAUWYN010000064.1 GCA_030615805.1 Hadesarchaea archaeon
CTCGAAATATTTCCAAACGCCCGCGCGCCGTTTAGCGAGTTCCTTTTTGCTGATCTTCTCGGCGATCGCGTCGTAATCGTAAAGGATTTCCAATTTACCCCTGCATTTTTTGCATGTGTAGATTCCCTTCGTGGATGCGTGCTTTCGCCCACACTTTAAGCACTTGAGCTCCTCGACAAACACCAAAGCACCACGGTAATAGTTGGGGCCCGAAAATAAGAGTTTAGGCTCTAGGTGGTTTTCAGCTTCTTGAAGATCTCCCTACTCGGAGCCCTTGCCCAAGTTCACCGCCCCGTACGAAACTTTCAGCTTCTTGAAGATCTCCTTGAGTATATCCGTATGGTTGCTGGTAAGCTCGACGCCACCAGGGTATCGGATAGCGTAGAGGATTTTCCCCTTCATCATCGTCAAGAGCATCACCCCAAGCGTCCCTAGCAGGAGCTTGACGACTGCCGATCCCCCGGTGTAGTTCACTATCACCTCGTCTTTCTTCAGGTTTATCTCCCTCAAGACCTTCGCGATGGCGTCCCAAACCGAGCTGGGGTCAAAAACGTCGCACTTTAGGAAAATCACCTTGGTCTTATCCTCCTTCACCGCCGCCTTTATCACTTGCTCGTTTGGTTCGTCGTAACCCGCTCTCTTGGCAATGTACTCCAGCTGATAGTCCGAACAAATTATGTATGAAACATCGGGCATCTCGCGTGTGAGCACGAGCTCGACCGTCGTCGGGATCTCACCGAGACCTTGGATCGCTACTTTCATTCCAATCGTCTGATAATTACCCGCGCGCCCTTTTAAGATTGCTGACCCAGTTGTTTTTAAATCCCTGAGCGCGTAAATGGGGGTGGTGGTGGGGGTGTGGGTTGAAGCGTTGCTCGTGGTCATCATCCTTCTGCTTCTAGGGATAATCCTCTTTTCCGGCGGCGGCATCGTCCGAAGGCGCAAACTCTCGGGGGAGGCCGCTTCCCTTCGCAAAGAAGTGCAGCGATTGCAGGACGCGAACGAGGCGTTTCGCGGCAATTTAGGTATAGGGGCGGAAAGGCGTGTAAAGCGTTTTGGAGATCTACTCGGGTTGGTGAGGGATCTCGAGGTTCTCAGGTCTGCGATAGCTGGGTCGAGTTCCTGCAAGCGAGTGCTCGCCCAGAAGTACGGGATCGCCCCGGGCCCCGAGCTCTTCGAGCGCATCCTCGCCACGCGACCGGAGATGGACTCCGCAGCCAAGCGGAGGCTCGCCGGCGAGTTGCTCGTGGGTGAGGTCGGTAGGGGCATCCTCCGAAACTTGGACGCGGGGGTCACCCTGGAGCGGGCCGCCAGCGATGTGGGGGTGCCCGTGATGGTTGCGCGGGGGCAGGTCAGAAGGCTACAAGTCCTCGGTTATCTGGACGCCCACTTGAAGCCTACCGAGCGGGGGCGGGAAGTCTTATCGTAAAAACTTTTAATCAACCTGCTTTGCCTGAAAAATTTCAGTAATACCTGTCACCGATATTTTAACTCAAAACTTTTTTCGCCACCCGCCTCACCCGGCCCACGTGCTTGGGCTCGGTGATGACCCGCAGCAGGTAGCGGGGGGCCTGCCGCTTCTCGACGGCGGACGCTATGGGTGAGAGCTTAGATAATTTCTCAAGCTTCCCCTCCGCGAGTACGGGGATCTCGACTTTCGCCAGGCGGGGTTCAGAAACTAATATATCGACGATCGGGACGTCGAGGATAACCTGGCCGTGGGGTACGCCCGCCTCATCCGCGATTCCATCCTGCAGCTCGCGAACGCGGCGCCATCGGCCGTAACGCCTGAGGTATCCCCGCTTCTCAGCGCTCGTTAGGTCGCGGCGCTCCTCGACGTATGCGGGCTTGAAGAGCTGGCGGTAGCGGAGGCGGAGCACGATGTCGCGGGGGTATCCCCCCATCTCCCAAAGGCGCTCGATGAGTTCGGCGTCAGTCATCAGGTAAAAACTGTCCTTGATGACCGCCCCTCCCTGCTTGATCGCGAAATCAACCGCGTTCGCCAGCATCATCTCGGCCGCACGCACGGTGTGGTGAAAGTAGACCGAGGTGTACATCAGGGCGCGCGCGGTCAGCAGTCCCTCGACCGCCTCGATTCCCTTGCTTAGGATCACCAGGCGCCCGCGGTGCACGCAAAGGGTGTCCATCAAGCGGTCGATGTCCACCATCCCGAGGGCCACGCCCGTGAAGTGGGCATCGCGGAGCAGGAAATCCATCTGGTCGACATCGATATCACCGTAGATGAGCTGCCCGAGGTACGGCTTGCGGTGCTTCCCGAGCAACAACCGCGCGACCTCCTTCGGGTCTATGCCATAGTGCTCGAGCACCTCGACCACGCTCGGCACCCGTAGCTCCCGAAGGTGTTTGAGTTCGTCCGGCGAACAAATGCTGAGCTTGCCCCGCAGGATATCCCCGGTCACCTGCATGTGGTCCTTCCCTACGTACTCCTTCGTCAGGTACTCGAGGGTGTGGGAGTAGGGGGCGTGGCCGACATCGTGGAGGGTTGCGGCGGCGAGGAGGAGGTTCAGCTCACGCCCGCGCAGCTTGAGCCCCTCGTTCATCCGCTTCAGGAGATACGCGACGCCGAGGGCATGCTCGAAGCGGGAATGATTCGCCCCCGGGAACGCGAGGTTGGCGAGGCCGAGCTGCCTGATGCCTCGAAGGCGCTGGACCTCGGGGGTGTCGACGAGCTCAAGGACGAGGCCGCTCAGGCGCATGCTCCCGTGCACCGGGTCGTGAATCGTCTTCTCCTCGAGCGCCACCTAACCACCCCCAACCGGAGGAAAAATCGCGACCACATCGCCCTCGCTCAGCTTCGCCTTGGGCTCCGTCCCATGGCCGTTCAGCAGGAGCTTCACGTAGGGCCTGATCTCTCGGCTCCCTGGCTCGAAGAGCGCCTCCTCGAATTTGGAGCCATGTCGCTTGACGAGCTCATTTAGTAAATCTCCAACTTTAGCCCGCTCGGGTAGGTTTACCTCAAGCTCGCGCTCGCCCACGAGCTCCTGGAACACTCCCCATAGCCTGAGCCTGACCTGCACGCTCTCAACCAAGCTTGGGTGTGCGTTGGTGGGTTAAAAAACTGCTACCAATTTCCGCATAATCTCGTACAACCCGTGGGGGCTCACGTGGGGGGGACCGCCGGGGGGAAACTTATCTCTTGCGTCTCGTCCCTCGCTTGAAAAAGTGGATGTGGAAAAGGATCATAGCAGGTAGGAAGCCAAGGAGGAACCCCAGCTCGTGGGCCAGCACGTCGACCCCGGGCCCAGCGCTGAAGAAGGCCCCCGGGTCCTGAACTAGCTGGGACAGGAAAACAATTACGACTCCCACGGAGACCATGGTCACGAGGAAGATTTTCTCGAATTTTAGGTCGAGCTTCAGTCTTCGCTGGATCTTCCGAGATTTACGCCGTCGCTTGGCAACCGCCGTACGAAGGGCAGTCAGGTTGGAGGGGAGGTTGTATAAGGCGGACGCCAGCAGGACCCCCATAGCGGCATAGACCACCCCCGATGCACCCCACGAATTATACGACACGCCGGTCAGCCCCCACGCCCCAAACTCGATGGCGTTCGCCGCGATGCCCGCGAGGAAGACCGCCCAGAGGAAAAACCTGCTCCAGCGTTTCCTCGCTTTCGTGTCACTGAGCAAGTTCACGGTCACAAAGAGAGCGCTCCAGATCGTGAAGAATATCAGGTTGCTGGCGAGGTGATCGAGTTCCCAGTGGACAAACATCGAGGTCAGGATGCCCCAGGGTCGGTCGGTCGAGAGCCACAGGCCCTCCAGCAGCGGGGGGTGCAGGGAGATCAGGAGGAAGAGGGCGAGGTTCAGGAGGGAGAACAGGGCGAAGGCTAGTCCGACGGGGCGGAAGCCAGCAAAGTAGCGGTAGAGGCGAGTATGTGCCTGCATGTGCTCGATTTCGAAGTAACTCTTCAACGCTTTTAAGGCATAAACCCCGGCGAAGCGGAACCCATTCACGTTTTACTCCCTTATAAAGGAAAGTGTATTGTGGGGCGCAATACTTATAACCTACAAAAACAAGGCAATAAAGAAGGATTGGAAAAATGGGAGTGCTAACGAAGCCGATACGGGAATACGAGAGCATGAGGCGAGTGCTCACCGGACTCGCCGATAGCACCGTGGAGAGCTACCTCACCGTCATGCCCGTTTTC
>JAUWYN010000050.1 GCA_030615805.1 Hadesarchaea archaeon
CGGGGTGCCGTATGAAGGCGCCGCGGAAGCGATGGTCAAGGCGTTGAAAGAGTTCGCTCTGGCTGCAAAATCGCTCAAAGAAATTGTTTTATGTGATTTTAATAAGGAAATGGCAGATGCCTGGGCACGGGCGCTGAGGTAATCGCTTGGGGTACGCAGAGTTCAAGGCACCAAAGGGTGTAATCAAAGTAGAGCTCGAGCTTACAAACGACGCTATCTCACAGGTTTCGATTAGTGGTGATTTTTTCATGTACCCTGAGGACGCGCTTGAGCGACTTGAGCAAGCACTGGTTGGCGTCAAAGCTGAAAGGAAGAGTTTGCTGGCAGCGGTGCAACGATTTTACGGCTCGACCGGCGCGCAAACCCCCATGGTCGAGCCCGAGCACTGGGTCGAAGCAATTTTGCGAGCAGCGGGTGAGTAGGTGGAATGGCGTTTGTTACCTTTGCGCGTGGATGACGCGTTCATAAGCATGGCGATCGACGAGGCGCTGCTCAAACTAAACGCGGAGAGCAAGTCACCCAACACGATCAGATTTTGGCGCTGGCTCCCCTCGACAGTCTCGATCGGCTGCTTCCAGAGCGTAGAGCGCGAGGTCGACCTCGAGGTGGCGAAGCGTCACGGCGTGGACGTTGTGAGGCGAATAACAGGTGGGGGTGCAGTTTTTCATGACCACGACGGCGAACTCACCTACAGTGTCGTGTGCAAGCAAGGTGATGTCCCTGACGACATCATCGAGTCCTATCGCTTGATCTGCGGCGGCTTGGTGCAGGGCTTCGAGCGGCTAGGTCTGCGAGCTGAGTTCAAGCCAGTCAATGACGTGCTCGGAAACGGAAAGAAAATCTCGGGTAGCGCCCAGACCCGCCGGTGGGGCTCGGTGCTGCAGCATGGAACAGTGCTCATCGCGCCAGATGTGCGGCGGATGTTCGAGCTGCTCAAGGTCAGCCCGGAAAAAATCTCGGACAAGTTCATCGCCTCAGTTTTCGAACGGGTGACGACGATCGAACGGGAGCTCGGGCGAAAGCCGAGTTTCGATAAAGTGAGGGAAGCTATGAGCGATGGCTTCAGGAAGTCACTTGACGTTGAGCTTGTGGAGAATAAACTAACAGATAAAGAAGTTAAGCTCGCACAAGATCTCCGACCAAAATATGCTTCAGAAGAGTGGCTGAGGAAGCGGTAGACTAGAGCAAATTTTTGTGCTTTTCTAACTAATCGTGGATGTAGTGGCTAATCAATGCTGCCTTGGCCTTCAACCCTGTAGGTGATAGGCAGCGCACCAGGAAGACCCCCCTCGGCCCCCATTGTGAGGTCGCCAAACAGGAGGACGGCAGCCTGGCCAAGGGAAGTGTAGCTGATATAGGCTCCCTCGTAAGTTACCACGATGTTGGGATAGCCGGCGACGGTGCCGCTGCCCGTAGCAGTGAAGCTGAGGTCGGCCTCCCAGATGCCGGTGATGTACACCCACGGGTCGAGCCCGGCGATGGTGATGGTAGAATTTGCGGTCACAGTTAGGTTTAGTGTGCCAGGCATTCCGATATACAGTGCGTGCCCGGCTGGATCTTCCGCTACACTGATGCTCGCCTCAACAACTGCCGTGCTCGGGACTTCCTCTTCAAGCGTCACCGATGCGTTCGAAACAACGTTGGCCGCAGAGTCGTATTGCATACCCTCGACCTGAACATCTGTCACAGTGAAGGTGTAGGTCCCATGGACGTCGGCGTAGTGGGTAATGTCGGCCACGCCGTCCGACCCCGTGGTCGCCGCCTCAGCCTCCGTGGTGCCATCGGGGCGGTCTACCTCGACGGTTACCGTTGCCCCGGCCACCGGGTTGCCTTCGGCGTCCTCGATAGTGACCGGAGCCGTGGAATAAGGGTTCCCCTCAAAAAACATGAAGTCGGTCTCGATGCCCCCCACATGGACCCTGCCCAAAGTTGGCTCCACCACGTAAGGAGTGGGCTTGTAGATAAAGCCACCACCCTCCTCCTCCGGCCGTTCTTCTGCGCGCTTGTCTATCTCGCTGTCTATTAACCCACCCTGCGTGCTAGTTATGTTGTCTCCTGTGTTGTCGTAGTTCATGATGTTTCCCGGTGTCCTAGCTCCCTGGGCAGCGGCATTATCCGCAGGGGAGTCCTTTACCGCGGATCGGCTGAACTCATGGACGAGCTCGTGGAACAGTGTGCGATTGTCGAAGTCATCATTATCTTTGATGAAGATCACGTTGTCCGTATGCCATCCCATGCCTACAAACGAGCTATCAGGCACGTAGTAGACGTTCACCCATCGCTCCCATGTATTCTGGCTTATTAGATTCTTCCTTTGGTTGTCCTCTTCTTCGCCTGGGACTCCCTCCGTACCCTCGATGTCACTATCCGGGACTTTAATATCCCACTCGCTTTCCGAGATGTGGTTAATCTCCACGATGTAAACATGTCTGTATTGGCTCCTGCACGCCTCGGCATTCTTGTTGAACTTATCCTCTGCTCTTTGGGCATCTGCTATAGCGTCTTCCTCGGTGACCCCTGAACCGTCCACGATCCAAATCTTCAGCGGTACTATGAGCCTCTTCAGGACCTTTCCACCATCAGGTATCCTCTCCGGCGGGAGGACAGGTGGCACTATATGTTCATCACCGTACAGGTGTGCTTCTACGATGGCAACACCTCCGTACCCAAAATTGACGGGCCCAAAGGTCAGAATCGCAACATCAGTGCTGGGACCAGGTGAAGAACCCGCCTGGCTTATCTTGATAATGTTGTCGGTCGCCTCCACTATGGGCGCTAGGAAATTATCAGTTAGGTCGCCGTCCGAGGTGCTTATGTAGTAGAAAATGTTATTGTCGTACTCAATGGTTATCTCGTAATTATCAAGTTGCCCAGCGTTCTCTGGGACGAACACGTTTACGCGGGCGTGGAACCTCTGAATTTCAAAGTTTTCTACTTGAATTTCGAAATTCTCGTAATTCAAAATCAAAATCCCTGGCGGGGTTATATCCGCCGTGACCCCTATGTAGACGGATGAAAACACCACGTTCTCGCTTCCCGAAGCTCCGCTATTGTTTTCGGTTATTGTCACTTCAGCGGTTCCTAAATTCTCAGAGCTCAGGGTCACGCTGAACGTGTCGTCAGGATAAGTGATCACCTGCCCTAGCTCTCCGAATGAGGTAATAACCCCTGGCTCAATCTGACCCGATGGAATGACGTTGCCGCTAGCATCAGTGAAGTAAAAACTCACGGTCGCGGTATTCTCCGGCTCAGCCTCCCTCGGAGAAGTAGATGTGATGACGACCTCAGCAACCTGCCCAGGAATGAATGAAACGCTACCAGATGCTGTGATGGCCGTCCCCACTACCTCGGCGGTAATGTTGTAAGTTCCGGCCCACTGCGAGGTAAGGCTCGAGGTGTAAGTCCCATCGCCCTGATCGACCAGCCGAAGACTCACTCTCCAGGGGTCGCGCCTGCCAGGTATGGTGTAGGAGAGCGAGATGTCAGCGCCACTAACGGGGTTGTTCTCTGCGTCGTGGGCATACACGGTTATCGAGCTCGATTGCTCCGCAGTCACCGGTGAAACGATCGTGATGGTTAGCGAGTGCACCTCTCCCGGCACCTCCTCTTCTTCTTCATCCTCCGCCGGCCTCGTGCCGACGTAAGCGCCAGCGGCGATAAGGGTGATAATGATGAAGGATATGTACAACAGAACGGGAGTGGGTACCCCACCATTTCTACCTCTTAGCCCCGGCATCCATCACCCCCCTCCATTAACTACAATGAGGGAGGTTTAAATCAATTTTGGAAACAACTTTAACTCGTGCGACGAAATCGAGGAAAAAGGGGAGTTTGGATGGAGCCGAGTGGAATTCAGGGGCGAGCCCTAGAGACGAAGTTGGCCCACGACCCAACATTTTGCGCCTGTTATCCCCACCCGAAGTTTCCCACACTCTCGATCACCGGCGATACCTGCTCCTTAAACTGCAAGCACTGCAACCGTCGCTACCTACGACACATGCTACCCTGCCTCACGCCCGATGTTTTATTTACGACATGCTTAAACCTAGCCTCGAACGGCGCACGCGGAGTGCTCCTTAGCGGGGGCTACAACGGCGAGGGCTACGTGCCGTTCGAGCCCTTCCTCGACGCGATCGAGCGGGTGAAGCGCGAAACGGGATTATTCATCAGCGCTCACACGGGTTTAGTGCCGGGCTGGCTCGCGCAGGAGTTGGGTAAGACAGGCGTTGACTTGGTGGATTTCGATCTCATAGGCGACGATGAAACGGTTGAGTTAGTGATGGGTATCGACCGGAGCGTTGAAGACTACCAACGGGCGATGAAGGCACTCGAGCGCTCGTTGCCCAATGTTGTCCCCCACATCTGCATTGGTCTGCACGCGGGAGAGCTTCGTGGGGAGTTCAGGGCCCTCGAGATGCTCTCTGAATTCGAGATTTCCGGGCTGGTCTTTCTCGCCCTTGTCCCCACTCCAGGCACCCCCTTTGAAAAGGTCGAGTCACCGTCTCCCTCAGTAGTCGGCGAAGTCATCGCGAGAGCAAGGCTCAGTTTCCCGGAAATTCCGCTTGCACTCGGTTGCATGCGGCCGAGGTCAAGGGATAGGGTTGAGTTTGAGCTCCAGGCCGTGAGATCTGGAGTGGACCGGATGGTCGCCCCAGCTGCCGATACAATCAAGGAGGTGAAGAGGAGGGGAATAGGGGTGAAAAGGGTCGATGCATGCTGTTCATTACCTGTTTCAGATTTAATTTCATTTATGAAACCAAATTTTAATGGGGGGTAATCGAGAACTATATGCGAGAACATGCGCGTATACGGTAGCTTGTTCCTTGCAGGTCTGCTCATGCTTGCTGCATCATCGGCCGTCATGGCAGATGGAGGTTTAATTAACCCCGTTCATCCAGATATAGACATTTACGAGCCAGGGCAGAAGGCGATTGTAGCGTGGAACGGCGAGCAGGAAGTGTTGATCCTCTCAATTGATGTTTGGGCGCAGGAAAATAACTGGGCCCTTGAGCTTGTGCCTTTGCCCTCGCTACCAACAGTTGAAGCCGGAGATTTTGAGTCATTTTACAGGGTTAATAGTCTGCTTTCGAGTTACATGTACTCCAAATGGCTGTGGGACATGAGGGGGCGAGGAACATACGGAGGTAAAGCAGGCGAAAATTTTGATGTGCTGTTTCAAGAGAATATAGGTGCCCACTATATTACGGTTGCTTGGACAACCAGCGCTCAAGAGCTTATAGCCTTCGCGGAGAACTTGTGGATGACCAACCTAGGCCCAGCAGAGTTTTCGTGGGAGAGGCTGGAAGACCTCGCGACGTCCTACATTGAGCGGGGCATACGGTACTGGGCCATAGATCTGCTTGATTTGAGTGATTATGTGGAAAGTCGGGAACCGCTTGTGTACACGTTCAACACAGATTATCTTTACTTTCCGCTTGAGATCTCGTCGGTGGCGTCTGGTGACACAAGGATAACTCTCTACACCATTACCCCTGAAAACACTGACGATTATCCTACAGTAGAGATGGCCGG
>JAUWYN010000074.1 GCA_030615805.1 Hadesarchaea archaeon
GTCTGGGAGCACAGCACGGGTCTTCGGCTCACCTCGACGTTGAACTTATAGCCCCAGCCCGTCGACCCGGCGACGCCCCGTTCGTGCGCGGCGGCCACTCGTTTGACCAACGCGGGAGAAGGAAGTTTAGTCCGCTCCGGCTTCGAGAGCGAGAGGCTGTCGTGAATTTCGCGCGCTGGGTGATCTTGAGCTTGGAAAAGGGCATCGAAGTTCCAGAACTCGGATTCGACCCAATTACTTTTGATCTCGGCGAACCCCATCTCGAGCAATATCTCGCGGAGCTCGTCGATGACCTGCTGCTGCGGGTGGACCTTTCCTGGGTGGACCGGGGCTCCTGGGGCTACCACGTCATAACGCCTGAGCCTAACCTCCCGCCAGCGCCCGCTCACGAGCAGCTCGTGGGTTAGCTCGCTCACCTCCTCAACCAGTTCGACGCCGAGCGCGAGGGCTTGATTCCCGAGCTCGGTCAGCTCCAGCTCCCGCCGAGCTTCCTCTTCGATGCCCACCAGCTTGCGCTCGACCAACGTGTTGAGCGCCTCCCTCAGGTCGGCAGGGATTTCATCAACACGATGCTCGCGGGCCGCTAATCGCTCGAGTAGCACCTCATCTGCGAACTTCTGTGAAATCGCCGCTCCGCCCTGCTCGGTTATAGTCAGAACGGTTTTGTCCTCTCGCTTTAGAAATTCGGCCCAGCCCTTGCGCCGGAGCCATGCTAGGGCTATCTGCACTTGTTCCGCTTTCAGGTCCGCGCGGGCAACCACTTCATCCACGAGTTCTGGACCACAGCTGGCGAGCGCCACCAGCATGCGCCGCTCCGGTAGGCCCTCGCGCGCGTACTCCAAACCCTCTTGAGTGAGGGTCGCCCTCGAGAACTTCTCCTCACGCATTTCAGCTAAACTGTGTTGGGTTAGGGCAAGCGCCGCCCGCATCACCGTTGCTTGATCGAGCCCCGCCCGCTGGGCAAGGTCCGTGACTTCGGCCCTCCCGTCGAGCTGCTGGAGGGTGAGCAGGACTTTTTTCTCGTGCGCGCTTAAACCATCGATGATCGCGTTAAGGTCCACTTTTTCAACCCAGAAACACAAGGTTAAGCCAAGTTATAAAATACTGCGAAGGGAAATCTAGCCACACCAAAACTTATCTGAAATGTTCATAGCCGCGGTCTGGTAGCACTTGTATTTTCTTGTTTCTTTGAACGAAAACCCCTCTACCCTTTGTCGTACGCCCGATCGGCGTTGCCATTGTGCCCACGCGTTTAAGCGCTTGCCGAACTTTTTCCCAGCCTCGCGGGCGGACCGTGAAGAGGAGCTCGAAATCCTCGCCCCCGAAGAGCACGAAATCGTTGACCCTGAACCCATGGCGAGCCGTAAAATGTCTGACGAGAGGATGTTCGGGCAATCGTTCGCGCTCTATGATGAACTTGACCTTGCTCTCCCGCGCGAGTTGCCAGAGGTTCGCCGCAAGCCCATCGGTGACATCTATCGCCGAGGTGACGAAGCCGCTCCGCGCCAGGATCCTGCCCTCCCGCACGCGCGCTCTCGGATCAAGCTGGGCTCTGACTAGCGCACGGTAACTTTTGGCCGGAAGCCTCTTGAGCAGGAGTCTCAAACCCGCCGCGGCCGCACCAAGCCTACCCGTCACAGCGATGAGGTCGTCCACCCTCATCCCTGAGCGCGTCAGGAGCTCCCGCCTGCGGGCCATGCCAAAAGCAGCTCCCGATATGACCACCTCCTCGCTCTCGTCTAGGTCCCCACCGATGACGTGGGTACCGTGTTCGCGCGCGGCTACATCCATGCCCCGCACGAGCCGCTCGACGAATTTCACCTCAAGCTCCCGCGGCAAGCCCACAGAGAAGACCAGCCCTAGGGGCTCGGCCCCCATCGCTGCTAGGTCGCTCAGGTTGACCACGACCGCCCTGCGGCCCATCTGCTCGGGTGTCGTGCGAGGTGGGAAATGCCTGCTTGCGACGAGCATGTCGGTGGTCACGACCAAACAGCCACCATCGATGTCCACCGCAGCCGCATCATCACCAATTCCGATTCTAACTCGCGGGCCCCGTCTACAGATTTTACGCGCCAACTCAACCAAGGCTCTTTCACCGGCTTCGCTCAGTTTCATCGGCTACACCTACAGCAGGGGCAACCTACTAGTAATTTTGTCCACCAGTTCGGATGGCGCTGGACCGACTGCTAGAACCGTGGTAGTGTTTGGGGGCAACTCGGTAAGTCCTGCATCTTGAATCAACCCACACGGCAAGCCCAATTCCTTCGCATGCACCTCGAGTTCTCTCAATTCCTCATCACCCGATACTTTAACAACGGCTTTTTTCTGACCCTCGCCTAGCCAAGCCTTGAACCACTCTTGCTTCCCCCTCCTCGCTCGCTCTGCCGATGCCACCGAGCCATGCGCAACCTGCGTCGCGAGCTTTCCCGGACTCATCTTGAGATCGGCTCGAACGACGATGACCTGCTTGTACTTAAACACCCTCGCCACTTTCTCGCTTCTCCTTGGGGGGTTGGGGTGGTTGGGCTGGTCGCTCTTCGGGTGGGACTGGCTTCTCTTCAGGCTGAGGTGGTTTCTCCCCAGGTGGAGTCGGCCGCTCTTCGGGTGGGGGTGGCAGCTCGGGCGGGGTTGGTTTTTCCTCAGGTGGAGCAGGCTTGGGCGGCCTCAGTCTGCTTATCTTTTGCATCAACGCGCGTTCGTAAGCTATAGCTATCTCCAGCCCCCCGCGCCAGTACGCTATGAGCGTGAAAAGCAGGCACACGCCGAATACGGCGAGTACGAATGGCACTAGGGTGAGCATTTTTAGCCCCGGTTGAGCGAGCACAAAACCGAGGTAGATAAGCACGAGCACGCCCAGGCCCAAGCTCACCCCCATGCGCTCCCAGAAATCGAGGCTTTCCCTGCGGGGATAAAGCACGAGCGTGAAGAGGAAGCCCGGCACCATCAAGAGAAATAAGCCAAAGAGTGCGTACACAAACACATCGAGCATCTGACCACTCGTTAGGGTTATCTGGATGGTTGCCTAAAAAGTTGCAAGGTGCTGACTTGCGAGTAGATGTCGCTGTGGTCGG
>JAUWYN010000054.1 GCA_030615805.1 Hadesarchaea archaeon
CGACACTCGCTGCTTTAGGAGTTGCATTTCCGTATCGAATCTTGCAGATATTTCCATACATCTTCACCATAGTTATCTTGGTGGCGGTAGCGAGGAGGGCGACTTATCCTGCTGCGTTACTCCAACCTTACCGAAGGGAGGGGTGATAAGCGATGCGAAAAATTAAAGAGATTTTCCAGCGCCTTCGCCGATGGATAAGTAAAGTTAAAGAAATTAAGAAAATTCTACCCCGCATTCGGCGGCAGATGGGCATTGCAGGAATTTCTCTCTCGATAATGAGCACGTTCGTTATTGGTTCGGTTATTGTTTATTATGCAACAGGGATGGGGGAAGTTCCACCTGTAGAATTGAGTATTGCAGCGCACGATAATACTATCACGTTAACAATTCTCGATGGAGAGATTCCCGCTGGGGATTGGGAATATCTGGTCTTCGACGAGCGTGTCAACCCGCCGATAATGTGGGACCCTGCCCCAGCAGATATGGAACCGGGGGAGGTTATCGTACTGAAGTCCGACGCCCGCCCTACGACTTACCGTGTACAGATACGGCATAAGCCGACCCTCAAATTCATCTTTGAAACCAAAGTTACGGTTGAAGGATGAGCATGGCGAAAAATCGTGTTTGTCGAGGATCCCCCTCTAAATTTTTAAAAAAGCGTAACAATTATAAGACAATACCCAAAAATTGGGTTGCTCAAAGAAGATGTGATGAATAATGAGAGAAGTAACAATTATGGGCTGCGGAATGACTAAGTTTGCCCGACCCCTTCCGGGCAGCTTGATGGATATAGCATCCGAAGCTTCTTTGAAAGCCATAGAGGACGCCGGTGCAGGCGATCGAGATTTTGATGCTGTCTACTTCGCGAGCATGGCCTGCGGCGAATTCGCCCACCAAACCGCAGCGGCGACTGCCTTGGTGGATGAACTCGCGCTCATCCCGGCACCCACTCATCGCATTGAGAATGGTCCCGCATCCGGAGCCTCGGCAATTCGGGATGCTTTCTTTGGGATAGCATCGGGGATGTATGACTTGGTTCTGGTGACTGGAGCAGAGAAAATGTCCACCGTATCAGGAGCAGTCGCTACTGATCTAATATCCACAATGCTACATCACGAAGCTGAGTACCTACACGGCGCAACTTTACCCAGTTTTGCTGCAATGCTAACCCGCCTCTATATGAAGCGTTACGGGTTGACTGAGAACCAGCTCGCAGCGGTGGCGGTCAAGAACCACGAAAATGGATCTAAGAATCCGTATGCTCAGCTTAGCCACAAGAAGTGTACGATCGAGGGCGTTAAGGACTCAATCATGATCGCAGATCCGATTCGCATGTATCACTGCTGTCCGGTTAGCGACGGGGGTGCCTCCCTCGTGATTTGCTCCGCAGAAAAAGCACGTGAGCTTGGCATCAAAAAACCGCTCATTAAAATAGCTGGCTTGGGGCAGGCGACGGATGCGCATACTCTTCAGGAGCGTGAGGACCCGGCGGTGCTCAAATCTGTCCAACTTGCCTCACAGCAGGCATTCAAGATGGCAGGGTTGGAGCCGAAAGACATCGATGTCGCAGAGGTGCACGATGCGTTTGAAATACTTGAGATAGTGGAGAGCGAGGATGCTGGTTTCTTTCCTAAGGGGGAGGGTGGAAAGGCTGCAGAAGAGGGGAAGACTGCGTTGGACGGTGAGCTACCGATCAACCCCTCGGGTGGCCTAAAATCACGAGGGCATGCCCTCGGCGCCACGGGCCTCGCGCAAGCGGTAGAGCTCGTTTGGCAACTCCGTGGTGAGGCGGGGGAAAGACAAGTAAAGGATGCCAAAAACGCGTACGCCTTGAACTTTGGGGGCTTCGGGGACAACTCGGTCGTAACTGTTCTGAGGAGGACGGATTGATGTCAGAAGAAGAGAAGAAAATGATTGGATTCAAATGCAAGAAATGCAGCAGGATTAATTATCCTAAACGAGCGCGTTGCTTGAGCTGTAAGGGGATGGAGTTTGAGGAGGTAGAACTCGGTAAAGAATGTGAGCTAGTAACCTATACGCAGGTTTACAACCCTCCTGCAGGCTACAAAGGCGACCCGCCTCTTATGCTTGGGATAGTTAAATTTCCAAACGGAGTTCTAGCGATGGGTCAACTTGCTATCGATCACCCAAAAGACTTGAAGTTGAGCGCAAAACTCAGACCCATTTGGGGAATGCTTCGTGAGATTGGGGGAAAAGAGGTATTTGGGTTCAAATTCGAGCTCGCTAAAAAAGAGCAAACATCTAAACTGAAATGAGGGAGGGATCGAAATGGAAGAATATCGCGGAAAAAAGGTCGAGATGGAAGTAATGGGAAAAGAGGTCAACTGGAAAGAAGTGATGAAGCCCTATCCTCCAAGGAAGATAGTCCTGCCGAACGGCGAGGAAATGATAGTTCGCAGTCAGACGAAGGACGAAATCGAGGAGGTGGTGGAGGCCCTACTGCCGAAAACTGTCCAGCACAAGCAACTCTTCGATCTCATCGCCTCCGAGATGGTAACCGAACTCTACCTGTGGCGTGAGGGCAGGCCCATGTGGGGTTGCCCAGCTGAGAGCCACTTCAACCTGGTCGGAAGGGTGGGCGACGAGATAGTCGGAGTTTCAAACGGCGCACTTAGCAGCCCGGAGGTCGGAAACAGTCTCCACACGGTCGCGATCAGGGAAGGGCAGCAGGTGGGAACACAACTCTGGGGTTGCAAGCTGGAGCATTACTTCGACGTGCTCGGTATCAAGGAGCTCCACGCGGCAGCCGAGAGCTACCGTGGGGGAACGGAACTCTTTCAAACGTTTGGGTTTGAGGAGCACCCTGACAAAGTGGTACACTTCGGGACGAGCCCAATGCAACGCTTGACTAAGAGGCAATGGGAGCGCATAAGGCCCGGCAAAATCACTGGTAAGCGAATCTGATATTGGGGGTTTCTTGAAGCACTATGCAAAAGCCGCATTTATAGGTCCCGCTGCGTTCGAGGTGTTAAAAAAGGATGTCACCGGTGAAGTTCACAGCGTTTTCGAGCGCACTTTTAACATCCTGATCGGGAGGGAACTTGTGGGGATAGCTCGCAGCGGCGTCTCACGAAGTCCAATCAATTTGATCACCGATATCCCCCCCAGCGAAAACGTGCCATCGCTCGGCGTTCGCAAGGGAATGCAAGTTCGGCGAGTAAGTAATCGTGTGCTCGTCGGAGAGGTGCTTGAAATTTCGTTAAAAGACGTGGAGCTCTGGCGACCGAAAACCCGTGTTGAACGATGCCTCGGCCCTGAGCTCATCGAGCGCAACCTAGGGCTGGCGAAGCGGCTCGCCGCGAACAAGAGCGGGCGTGAGGGACTGGGGCAACTTCTGAAGCACGTCGACGAGATTGCCGCCGGTAAGATGCCTCAAACATCCGATCTGAACGTGGTGGCTAGGGCAGCCCTACCGCGGCTAATCGATCTGGTAAAAGCAACCAAATCTGAAAATG
This sequence comes from Hadesarchaea archaeon, assembly GCA_030615805.1. Lineage (GTDB taxonomy): Archaea > Hadarchaeota > Hadarchaeia > Hadarchaeales > Hadarchaeaceae > DG-33. The sequence goes on from JAUWYN010000054.1 coordinate 3,477, forward strand.
TTGAGGGTGTAAAAGGGGCGGCTCAAAAACTTATCGGACTCGGTCCTGGGCTCTCCCCCTCCGCGGATGATGCACTGTCTGGGTTCACGGCTGCCCTCTGGTGGGTTTCCCGCTCGTTAAACAAAGACATCGACCGCGTGAAAAAAATCAACGAAGCAGTCGTCAGCTGTTCTGGCGCAACAACACTGCTTAGCCAACAACTGCTAAGGCACGCCGCTAAAGGCGAAACCAACAAGCGGGTGGAGGAATTGCTCGATGCGATCTTGACGGGCGAGCCCACAAAAGTTGAAAGTGGGATTGAAGAAGTTTTGAAAATCGGCGAGACTTCGGGGATTGACATGATTGTTGGAGTTCTGGTTGGGCTTAATTTAGGTCTGTCTATATACATTTGACCATAAGCGATTTTATCGTTGAAATAAGAGGGTAATTACGTCTTTCTTTTCCCTTAACGGTGTGAGTAAATGATGGTCAGCGTGAAAGATAACGCGATTTTACGCTACTGCCCCAGAAAAACTGAAATAAGGCTGCATAAACCTTTTATTGTTAAGAAAAAAGTCATATTGTCTATAATTAATCGTGAGGGGTCATGAAGTGCCGTATCTTGCTCAGAAAATAAGAAATATTGTATCCAAGATCCCTAGGGGGAGAGAAAAAAAGGTACGGAAAAGCCCCCTAGCTGGAGCAAAGCGCGGAGAAACAGTTCTGAAGGCGAAAGGAATCACGAAGAGATTTCCTGGAGTCGTCGCGAATGATCACATAGATTTTGACATTAAAGCTGGCGAGATTCACGCCCTTCTCGGGGAGAACGGTGCTGGAAAGACCACCCTGATGAACATCCTATACGGGTTATATCAACCAGACGAAGGTGAGATCTACATTCGCGGAAAGAAGGTCAAAATGAAATCATCTCTGGACGCCATCGACCTGGGGATAGGAATGGTCCATCAGCATCGCAAGCTGATACCCGCTCATACTGTAATCGAAAATATAATTCTCGGGCATCCGAGGGCAGGGAAAGTTCTGGACCTAAGAAGGGCTGAGGAGGAGATAAAGGAGCTCTGTAAAAAATACGGCTTCAAGATAGACCTTAGGGCGAAGGTTTGGCAACTTTCCGCTGGAGAAAAGCAGATGGTGGAGATCCTAAAGGCCCTCTATCGCGGGGCAAAGCTTCTCATCCTAGACGAGCCGACTTCCGCACTAACGCCCCCCGAAACAAAAGTTCTTCTGGCGTCCCTCAAAGCCATGGCTAGAGACGAACTCGCCATAATCCCGTTTATCACGCACAAACTGCTTATGGTGCTAGCGATAAGCAACAGGGTAACAGTTCTCAGACGCGGAAAAGTCGTGGCCCGTCTTAAGACGAAGGGCGCGACGAAGAAGAGCTTGGCCAAGAAAATGATCGGAAGAGAGGTTCTCTTCAGGACGAAAGAGGTG
>JAUWYN010000056.1 GCA_030615805.1 Hadesarchaea archaeon
CGACACTCGCTGCTTTAGGAGTTGCATTTCCGTATCGAATCTTGCAGATATTTCCATACATCTTCACCATAGTTATCTTGGTGGCGGTAGCGAGGAGGGCGACTTATCCTGCTGCGTTACTCCAACCTTACCGAAGGGAGGAGTGATAAGCGATGCGGAAGATTAAAGAGATTTTCCAGCGCCTTCGCCGATGGATAAGTAAAGTTAAAGAAATTAAGAAAATTCTATCCCACATTCGGCGGCAGATGGGCATCGCAGGAATTTCTCTCTCGATAATGAGCACGTTCGTTATTGGTTCGGTTATTGTTTATTATGCAACAGGGATGGGAGAAGTTCCACCCGTAGAATTGAGTATTGCAGCGCACGATAATGTTATCATGTTAACGGTTCTCGATGGAGAGATTCCCGCTGGGGACTGGGAATATCTGGTCTTCGACGAGCGTGTCAACCCGCCGATAATGTGGGACCCTGCCCCAGCAGATATGGAACCGGGGGAGGTTATCGTACTGAAGTCCGACGCCCGCCCTACGACTTACCGTGTACAGATAAGGCATAAGCCGACCCTCAAATTCATCTTTGAAACTAAAGTTACAGTTGAAGGATGAGCATGGCAAAAGATTTTTCATTACCTTTTTAATCCGAATATCATAATTGTTCAGGGGAAGGTCGAATTGATGAGGGATGTCGCAATCATAGGTTGCGGGATGACGAAGTTCGGGCGGCTCGAGGGAAAGGACCTCATGGACCTGCTCGCGGAGGCCTCGCTTCGAGCGATCGACGACGCGGGAGCCGGCGAGCGCGACTTCGATTCGGTTTACGTGGGGAACATGATGGCCGGAGAACTCGTCCATCAGACCGCTGTCGCAAGTGCGCTCGTTGATCGAATTAACTTGATTCCAGCGGGTGCGGAGCGGGTTGAAAATGGCCCGGCCTCGGGGGCGTCCGCGGTCAAGAATGGATTTTTTGCCGTGAGCTCGGGGGCGAGCGACCTCGTGCTCGTCGCGGGCGGGGAGAAGATGACGGCCGCCGACACGGACGTTATCGGCGACCTCGTATCAACAATGACTCACCCCACCGCAGAGTACGTGCATGGTGTGACCTTGCCCGCGATGGCAGCTATGCTCACCCGCCTCTACATGGAACGCTACGGCGTCACCGAACGCCACCTAGCGATGGTCGCGGTGAAAAATCATGCGAACGCGCTGAAAAACCCTTACGCCCACCTACACAGGGAGTGCACCATCGAAGGTGCCATGAGCTCGATCATGATCGCCGACCCGTTGCGACTTTACTACGCTTGCCCAATCAGCGACGGTGCTGCCGCAGTGGTTCTATGCCCCTTGGAGAAAGCGAATGAGTTCACGGATAAACCCGTTCGAATCGCCGGCTTTGGGCACGCAAGTGATGTCCAGACCCTCCAGGAGCGGGAAGACCCAGCGGTGCTCAAATCAGTCCAGCTGGCCTCGCAGCAGGCGTTCAAAATGGCCAAGCTCGAGCCCAATGACATAGATGTCGTGGAAACGCACGACGCGTTCGAGATTTTGGAAATCGTGCAAAGTGAGGATGCTGGATTCTTTGAGAAGGGCAAGGGGCATTTGGCGGTTGAAAAGGGAGTGACCGCACTCAATGGGAAGCTGCCGATTAACCCCTCAGGAGGGCTGAAGGCGAAGGGACATCCTGTGGGGGCAACTGGAGTAGCACAGATAGTCGAGCTTGTCTGGCAGCTGCGCGGTGAAGCTGGCGAGCGTCAGGTCAAGAATCCCAAGCGGGGTTTCGCATGTAACTTCGGAGGCTTCGGGAACAACACGGTCATTCATATCCTGGAACGGGGGTGGTGAGATGGAACAAAAATTCACCGGATTCAAGTGCAAGTCCTGCGGGCGGGTGATGTATCCCAAGCACGACCGCTGCCTAGACTGCAAGGGCACGGAGTTCGAGGAGGTCGAGCTGGGGGAGGGGGCAACGCTGCTCACCTACACCAAACTCTACGTCCTCCCCGAAGGAATCGAAATGCCACCGCTGGTGCTCGGGATAGTCAAGTTCCCCGGAGGCGTCAGGGCTATGGGGCAGCTCACCACCGACGACCCGAAAATCGGCATGAAGCTCCGCCCGGTTTGGGGGAAGCTGCGCAAGATGAAAGACAAGGAAATCTTCGGGTTCAAGTTCGAGCCCTTGAAGTAAGGGATTAAAAGTATGGTGTGTTATTGAAGAAGGGGATGAAATGGAAGCTGACTGGAGCAAAATAATGAAGCCCTACCCAAAGAGAAAGATCACCCTCCCGAACGGCGAGGAGATGGTCGTTTATTCGCAGACCAAGGATGAAACCGAAGAAGTTGCCGAAGCCATAATGCCCCACATAAAATACCATAAGGATTTCTTCGACCTCGTGACCGCAGAGATCATCACGGAATTGTACCTGTGGCGGGAGAACCGACCCATCTGGGGATGCCCACCTGAGGCTCACTTCAACCTAGTCGGCAAAGTGGGCGACGAGATTGTCGGGTGCTCAAACGGCATACTCAGGGACCCTAAAACAGGGTGCAGCCTCCACACCATAACGATGAAGCGTGGGATGCAGATAGGCGCTTACCTCTGGCCGTGCAAGCTGGAGCACTACTTTGACGTGCTTGGGATCGAAAAGCTCCAAGGAAGTGCCGAGAGCGCGATCGGGGCGCGGAAGCTCTTCGCCGCGTACGGATTTAGCTCACAACCGTTTCCGGAGCAGCGAAGCCACTTCGGCACCAAGCTAGAGCTAATGACGAACGAGCAATGGCAGCGGATAAAGCCCGGCAAGCTCGTTGGTGAGCGGGTTTAATTTTCGATAAAGTACGGTATATTGGGAACCCCTTGGAGCGATTTGCGAGAGCCGTCTTCATCGGCCCCTCCGCATTTGACACGCTAAAGCGGAGTGCTGCTGGCGAGGTCCACAGCGTTTTTGACCGCACTTTCAACATCATCATCGGTGGCGAGCTAGTTGGCGTCGCTCAGAGCAGCATCTCACGAAGTCCGATTAACGTGATTACCGACGTTCGTCCCAGCGAAAGTATGCCATCGCTCGGCGTTCGCAAGGGAATGCAAGTTCAGAAGGTGGGTAATCGAGTGCTTGTAGGCGAGGTGCTCGAAATCTCGTTAGAGGGCGCGCAGCTCTGGCGGCCGAAAACCCGTGCTGAACGGTGTCTCGGCCCTGAGCTCATCAAGCGCAACCTAGAGCTGGCGAAGCGGCTCGCCGCGAGCAAGGGCGGGCGTGAGGGACTAGGACAACTTCTAAAACACGTCGACGAGATTGCCGCCGGTAAAATGCCTCAAACATCTGATCTGAACGAGGTGGCTAGGGCAGCCCTGCCGCGGCTAATCGATCTGGTAAAAGCAACCAAATCTGAAAATGTTGAGGGGGTAAAAGGGGCGGCTCAAAAACTTATCGGACTCGGTCCTGGGCTCTCCCCCTCCGCGGATGATGCACTGTCTGGGTTCACGGCTGCCCTCTGGTGGGTTTCTCACTCATTGGGTAAGGGCATCGACCGCGTTAAAAAAATCAATGAAACAGTCATAAGCTGTTCTGACGCAACAACACTGCTTAGCCAACAACTACTACGGCACGCCGCTAAAGGTGAAACCAACGAGCGGGTGGAGGAATTGCTCGATGCGATCTTGACAAGCGAGCCCACAAAAGTTGAAAGTGGGGTTGGAGAAGTTTTGAAGATCGGCGAAACTTCGGGGATTGATATGGTTGTTGGAGTTCTGGTGGGGCTTAATTTAGGTCTGTCTATGTACATTTGATCGTGAGCGATTTTATCGTTGAAATAAGAGGGTAATTACGTCTTTCTTTTCCCTTAACGGTGTGAGTAAATGATGGTTAGTGTGAAAGATAACGCGATTTTACGCTACTGCCCCAGAAAACTGAAATAAGGCTGCATAAACCTTTTATTATTAAGAAAAAAGTCATATTGTCTATAATTAATCGTGAGGGGTCATGAAGTGCCGTATCTTGCTCAGAAAATAAGAAATATTGTATCCAAGATCCCTGGGGGGCGAGAAAAAAAGGTACGGAAAAGCCCCCTAGCTGGATCAAAGCGCGGAGAAATAGTTCTGAAGGCGAAAGGAATCACGAAGAGATTCCCGGGGGTCGTCGCGAACGACCACATAAATTTTGATATTAAAGCTGGCGAGATTCACGCCCTTTTGGGGGAGAACGGCGCTGGAAAGACCACCCTGATGAACATCCTATATGGGTTATATCAACCAGACGAAGGTGAAATCTACATTCGCGGAAAGAAGATCAAAATGAAATCATCTCTGGACGCCATCGACCTGGGGATAGGAATGGTCCATCAGCATCGCAAGCTGATACCCGCTCACACCGTAATCGAAAATATAATTCTCGGGCATCCGAGGGCAGGGAAAGTTCTGGACCTAAGAAGGGCTGAGGAGGAGATAAAGGAGCTCTGTAAAAAATACGGCTTCAAGATAGACCTCAGGGCGAAGGTTTGGCAACTTTCCGCTGGAGAAAAGCAGATGGTGGAGATCCTAAAGGCCCTCTATCGCGGGGCAAAGCTCCTCATCCTAGACGAGCCGACTTCCGCACTAACGCCCCCCGAAACAAAAGTTCTTCTGGCGTCCCTCAAAGCCATGGCTAGAGACGAACTCGCCATAATCCCGTTTATCACGCACAAACTGCTCATGGTGCTAGCGATAAGCAACAGGGTAACAGTTCTCAGACGCGGAAAAGTCGTGGCCCGTCTTAAGACGAAGGGCGCGACGAAGAAGAGCTTGGCCAAGAAAATGATCGGAAGAGAGGTTCTCTTCAGGACGAAAGAGGTG
>JAUWYN010000062.1 GCA_030615805.1 Hadesarchaea archaeon
GCCGGAGCGGACTAAACTTCCTTCTCCCGCGTTGGTCAAACGAGTGGCCGCCGCGCACGAACGGGGCGTCGCCGGGTCGACGGGCTGGGGCTATAAGTTCAACGTCGAGGTGAGCCGAAGACCCGTGCTGTGCTCCCAGACAACCGCCGCAACCGTACGATACCTCGCCTCGCACCCAGACCCCCCCGTCAAGGTTTTCTGTATCGATCGCGTCTACCGCCACGAGAAAATAGACTACAAGCACCTCGCCGAATTCTACCAGGCCGAGGGAATAGTGATGGACCCGAGGCTGACGCTGCGGGACATGCTTGGGTACCTGAAGCAGATCATGGCCAAGCTGGGGCTCCCTAAGGTGAGGTTCAGGCCTGGCTACTTCCCTTACACCGAACCATCGGTCGAGGCCGATGTTTACTTCCCCGAGAAGCGTGAGTGGCTTGAGGTTTTGGGTGCCGGCATGTTCAGACCCGAATTGCTTTACCCACTAGGCATTCGCCACCCCGTGCTAGCTTGGGGGATCGGTTTCTCACGTTTGGCTATGATTAGGCTTGGGATCGAGGACATCCGAGACCTCTTCAACAACGACCTCGGGTGGCTCCGCGCTAGGAGGATGGTTTAGTGCCCTCGATCACCGTGAGTTACCGCGACCTCTGCAGGCTTTTAGGTAGGCGAATCAAGTTGAGGAAGCTAATGAAGCACTTGTCCATGATCGGGATCGAGGCCGAGGCATCGGGTGATGAACTCAAGCTAGAGATACTCCATAATCGCCCCGACATGCTTAGCCCTGAGGGTGTGGCACGAGCCCTTGAGGGTTTTTTAAGTATAGAGGTTGGGTTGCCACGTTATCGATTGCGAGCTTCGGGGGTAACCGTCCGGGTCTACCGAAGCGTTAAACCGATCAGACCTTTCATCGCGGTCGGTGTAGTAACCAACGTGAAGCTGACCGACGAGATAGTCGCATCACTCATGCAAGTTCAAGAAAAGCTTCACGCTTCGCTCTGCAGAAATCGACGCAAGGGTTCGATAGGGGTATATGATTTCGACACTATCGAGCCGCCCGTGCGCTATACCACCACTTCACCCGACGGCATCAGCTTCGTCCCGCTGGAATTCAACCGTGAGCTCACCCCTGCTCAAATCCTGCGCGAGCATCCAAAGGGCATCGAATATGGCTCGATCATGCGGGGGTGGTCACGCTACCCGCTGTTAATCGACTCGCGGGGCGTGGTGCTCTCCGTGCCTCCTATCATCAATAGTGAAGAGACGCGCGTCACGAGCAAGACGAGGCGACTCTTCATCGACATCACCGGGGAGGAAGAGCACGTGGTGAACCAATCCCTGACGATCTTGATGACAGGGCTGGCGGAGCGGGGATTCGAGCTTCAATCGGTGGCGATCAAGTACCCCGGCAGGCTCGTTCGGACACCTGACCTCCGCCCCAGCAGGCATCGTTTGAGCGCGCGCAACGCGAACGAGTTTATAGGCCTCAACCTGAAACCGAAGGGCCTCGCCAAAATTGCGGAGCGCATGCGCTACGGCGTCGCGGGCATCAAGGGTGACATCCTGACGCTGTTGGCCCCACCCTATCGAAGTGACCTGATGCACGAGGTCGACATCATCGAGGACATCGCGATAGGCTACGGCTACGATCGGCTTGAGCCCACGTTGCCAAAGGTCGTGACCACGGGTGAGCGAGCGCCGATTGAGCGACTCAGCGAGCGGGCCAGGCGAGTTTTGACGAGGCTGGGCTTTATGGAGGCCATGACCTACACGCTCACAAACCCACGCACGAATTTCGAGCTCATGCGCGCACGGGGCGAGGCGGCGGAGATCGCGAACCCGGTGTCGGAGGAGTACACAACCATCAGGGACTCGCTGCTCCCCTGCTTGCTCTCGGTGCTGCGAGTGAACCGACGCAACCCGCTGCCCCAGCGCGTGTTTGAGGTGGGTGATGTCGTCGTGCTAGATGAGGGCGTGGAAACGGGCGCGCGAAATGTGCGTCGCGCCGCAGCAGCGGTGATAGGTGAGGGAGCGGGGTTCACCCACATCAAAGCCGTTGCGGAGGCCTTGCTCCGAGAGTTAGGCATTGCCCACGAGGTCCGCGCCGTCGAGCACCCCAGTTTCCTGGAAGGTCGGGCGACGGAGTTCGTCTCTAATGGCAGGAGCCTAGGCATCGTGGGAGAAATCCATCCCAAAGTCATCCTTGGTTTCGAGCTCGAGCACCCAGTTGTGATGTTTGAGTTTGATTTAGGGTAAAAAGCAAGGCTTTTACTTCAGAAAACCAATTCTAAGTTGCGATGAAGGGATAATCCGCGGGAATCGAGAGCTGGCGTGATTCATGATCGCCAGCGCATCATCGCGGGAACACTCGAGCAACTGCCGGGTAAGCCGTGCCAAAATTGGGTCCTCGTGAGAACAATTGGCGGGAACACCTAGTAATGATTTCGAGACAACCCTGGCGCGCAACACCGGCAGAGGCCCCCGAGCTAGTCCCTGCCATGAGGGTTACCTGGGAGGAGGACGTCGAAAGACACTCTATGAGCCCCGGTGTTAGTGTGCTAGGGAACATCGGGGGCCATTTAATAGACAGTTTCAAGCCCACCCTCGCAGATGAAAATCTTCACCATTTTACGAATTGAGTCACACGAGCTTTTTCTGTTTTGTCTCGCGTTCGATGCGCTGTGCCGTTTCCCATGAGCGGCGGGCGAACTCGGGAAGCTTGCCGTGCTCCCGCACCCATCGCTTCAAAAATGCAATCGTTCGTGGGTCCGAGCTGTACCCCGAACCGAGGTTCCCGTAGCGCTCGCGCAGCTCCGCTATCCGTTGGTCGCGTCGAACTTTGGCGACAATCGAAGCGGCAGCCACAATAACGTACTTGCGGTCGGCGAAGTTTTCAATCACGAGTTTTGGCTTCGTTCGCAGGTACCGCTGGATTCTCCCTTTAAACATCGCGGGGTTGGGGTCGGTTGAGTCAACGTATGCGATATTCGGCTTCAGACGGTCGAGGATTCGGGCGAAATTCATGGCCTCCAACTCGTTGAGGTTGATTTTTTTGTCGAGACGCGACTCGTCTATTTCGGCCGGTGCGAGCTCGATTATCTCGCATTTTGCGGCCTTTTGAGCGATGAGCTTCGCGAGCGCTTCGCGCCTTCTCGGCGTGAGGAGTTTCGAATCCCTGACCCCAGCGGCTTTTAGCCCCTCAAGCATTCGCTCATCGAGAAGCACACCACAAAGCACCATCGGGCCAAAAACTGGTCCCCTCCCAGCCTCGTCCGCGCCCGCTATCATAATTTTCTCCTCAGTTCTGCAAGGATTGGCACGCGCTTAAACGCATCGCTGGGCAGGAGTTCCCAAATAATTCCCCGCGGTTTTGGGTGAGCGCGCGCGGTTTCGATGATGCGGTCCGGCGTAACGATGAAGTCGATGGGAACATCATGTTCGCCCATCGGCACCTCGTCTACGATTTGCAGGGGATGGACCGTTGTCGCGATGGGTGTTGCGTCCGTGATGGCTCCGATTTCGCGCAGGATGGCGAACTCCAGATCGCCGAAGCCGCCACCCTTCCCAATCCTCCCGCCCTTCCTATCTACGACCACGGAACCCTCGACGATCAGGTCCACCTTCATCCCATGAACGCTTGTTTTTTTACCGTGCTTGAATGCACCTCGGATGCTCGCCGCCCCCCTCGCATCTTTTATCTCCGCCGGATCGAGCAGGATGAAGCCTTCCCTCAATCTTGGAGTTGCCATGATCAGGCGCTTTCCATCGCGCAGCGCAAGCTCCCGCACGGCTAGCTGGGCGGCATCCGGGTTCACGAAGATCGTTTGGACTTGGGCATAGGTCGGCAACGAGCGAAGAAGGGTAGCCGCCGCGCAGCTCCCCATAAAGTTTGGGATCCTCCCTCGCGCGGGTTTCGGGAAAATGGCGACACCCCGTGCCTCAAGCTCCCGCCAGACCCGCTCGCGGAGGGCTTGTTTGTCCATCGAAACCCGAAGCATTAATATAGGCTCCAGCTTTCATTTAATTTTGGGCAGGTGATTATTATCGCGCGAGGGCAAATCGATGTAAAGCCAATCATTGGTGCGGTAGTCGTTTTTGGAATCATAGGCGCGGTCATTTTTGGGATTTACTATTTAGGCATCGCAAAGCCGGCTGAAGAAGCGCTCAAGCGATCAAAAGAATCGGC
>JAUWYN010000080.1 GCA_030615805.1 Hadesarchaea archaeon
ATGGCTGGCTGAAACCCGGCGCTACTTTACCTCCAGTCTAAAGCCTGCCTCAAGATATGCAGGAAGTCTTTAGGAGCACTTTTCAGACTTTATGAGCAAAAACCCGACTTTATGAGCAAAAGCGACTTTATTAGCAAAGCCGTTCTAGGTGGGTGATTCTAAATTTTTTATATGATTTCAAACGTGTTGCTCGTACTCGTTCTAGGTGGGTTGCATTATATTTTTTAACGGCTCTCCTATTTATCGCTCGTACTTGTTCCAAGTGGGTAACACGATACTTGCTCATATACTCCCTCATGTATTCTCTTTTGCTGATCATCATCTCACCATCTTGGTGGCCAATCCTTTGTAGCCCTTCCTCGCGTAGCGGAATGCTGTCTCATAGTCGCGCCAGAGGAACCACTCGGTGAGATCGTGCTCCTCGTATCCGTATTCAATTGCCAGCTGGCTCGCGCGTTGTGCCCTAAACCAGTGGGTCGGAATCCACGTCCTTAATTTCTTCCCTATCTCTATAATCTCCTTGTAGGACTTGGCGTAATTAATGTCAAAGAGCTGCCTATCCACCCCCTCGAGTAGTTCTTGCAAAATCGGCACAAGGGGTTCCTTCTTTGGGAAGGGAAAGGTTCGGTATGCTTCCAACGATTTGGTCTCGTAGCCAGTATACTCCACGATATCGTGCCTCTCTCGCTCATCTGGGTTGGGCTCCTCGGGGTGTTTGCGCGTGCCCCACCGCATTTTGCAGTGGTACTGGCACTTCCACTTCTTCTTTTCCCCTACCTTCTCGTAGCGTTTCACGACGGGCATCGCTTCGACGACGACCATCTCTGGATCCTCTCCGAAATTGAAGTGACTGACTTCAAGCTGTAGAGTCTCTGAAATTCTACCACCTGTCAAAAACCCCGCTACGACCAATCGTTTTGTTTGGATTGTCCCGGCCAAATTCGCCATCCGTTGCAGAAAACCCCATCCGCAAAACTTCTTAATGGCTTCGGCTGTCCAGCGCGGTTTGGCGGTCTCCTTGACATAAACCATCTCCAACCCTATGAAGGTTAGATGTCTAACCTTCTATTAAACCTTTCGGGCGAAATTTGAAGTTTTCTAACTACGCAAATCACACGAATTAATTAATTTTTATAGGGGGCGCCCCCCCCCCCTCTGATATGCACTTATTAGTCCCTAAATCTGAATCGGGGGGAAATTTGGGGTTTTAGATTGCAGTTACATTATCCCTTTGAATACCCTTAAATCTGCCTTGTCGTAAATCTCATTCAAGCGATCGGGTGAGTAGTCCGTGTAGTGGCGGGCGAGGACGGACTTCGGGATGCGTCCGCAGAAGGCGTCGATGTAGCGGTCCTGGACACCGAGGCGACCCATCTCGTTGCAGAACCAGTCCCTCAAAACTTGGGGCGTGATCTTGAACCCAGACGGTGAGCTGGCGCGTTTGAACTTTTTGGTTAGGGTGTCGCGGTGGATGGTGAAGACGTGAGTATTATCCATATTATTCATATTACCAATATTATGCGTATCATACGTACCATTCATCCGTACATCCATCCGTAACAACTCTTGGATAGCGGCTTTCGCCTCCTCGTTAAAACAAGTCACCCACTGGAACTTTGTCTGGCTCGAATCGCCGTTCGGGATTATCATCTTGCTTCCGAGGTCGATCTGCGCCAGCTTGAGCTCGAGCAGCTCATGACGTCGGAGGCCGGAGGTCGTGAGGAGCAGAAAGGCGGCGCGGAGTTCCAAGGTCTTTAGATTTTCGTGGGTCTGGGTGAGTTGCTCCCGCGTGGGGACGACCATCACGCGAGGGGCGGATTGGGGGACCTTGAAGGATTTCCCTAAATCGCTATTTAGGAATTTCCCATAAAGAACACGGACGGCCTTGATTGCGTTGTTGGCTGGGTTAAGCATGAGGAACTGGCGCAGCTCCTGGCGGGTGGCATGCAACGGGTGCTTGTCGAGGAAATCGCAGAGCCTCTGAGCGTGGCGCAGGTGCTCACGAATCGTCAGAGGAGAGAGGCGGAAATCAATCCGGCATGCCTGCTTGAACTCGGCCAAAAATTCATCTGGGTTGTATACACAATTTTCTACACCGTTTTGTATACCACCGAGAGAGCCCAGAAGATCCTCGAGCGCGCTACGGGAGACCATAACATAATCAGAGTCGGGACGCGGAACGGACTTGACTGCTTCCATCCTCCTCGGCACCATATCTCGGGTGGAACCACACCCCTATAAAGATAACTATTGTAATCTATGGTCAGGGCAAGGTTTATAACCCCTTATGTCTAAGAGATTTATGGAGTTTTGATGGTTGGGAAAGAAGAACCCTCTGAACCGATTGCCGCAAAAGTCCCAGCAAAGATTAAGCGGGGGGTTGAACGTGCCATCCGAAAGGGTCTCGCTGTGTCTGAAAGCGCTTATGTATGTGATGCTGTCATAGAGAAAGTTCAAAAGGACGGGTTGTTGTAATGCCCGATTCTGAAAGTGGACCTGCCGGGATTCGAACCCGGGACCTTCGGCTTGCAAAGCCGACGTCTAAGCCCCCCACGCGCTGCCCTCCGCCCGGACACCTGAGATGCCACCAATGTAATCTAGCGACCGTGTGCCAGGGCATTCCTTCTCGC
>JAUWYN010000044.1 GCA_030615805.1 Hadesarchaea archaeon
CTGCGACCTGCCTCTCGCGAGGCAGGCACCCCTTCTACCGAAGCTACGGGGCCAATTTGCCGAATTCCCTAGCCTGGTGTCTCCCGATACGCCTTAGGCTTCTCACCTAGGGGCACCTGTGTCGGATCTAGGTACGGTCACTCAGGGTTCCATTTCTCAATTTCCTTTTCACGGACTCCAGGGATTGGTCGAACCCACCTAACGGCAGGCTATTCCCACCTTCGTTCAGTTCTCTCCATTACGGAACTCCCTGAACTTGAGCGGTTAAATGAGGCGACGACCTCACTCGACCTACCCCAAAGCGTCAGAAATTGAGCTTGCGTTACCGCAGGTACCCAAGTGGTTCCGGAATATTAACCGGATTCCCTTTCGATGGCTTCTGGTTGAGGGCCACCTTAGGACCGACTAACCCTCGACTGACGAACATTGTCGAGGAACCCGAGCCCCTTCGGCGGCTGGGATTCTCACCCAGCTATGATGTTACTACCGCCAGGATCCTCATTCCAACGCGGTCCACCCGAGCTCACGCCCGAGCTTCCGCCCACGCCGGACGCCTCCCTACCGGATCAGCCTACTCAACTTCGGCTGCCCCGAGGTATCGGCAGCCGGCTTAGCCCCGTGTATCTTCGGGGCCCCCACCCTCGACGGGTCCGCTGTTACGCGTTGTTTAAAGGATGGCTGCTTCTGAGCCTACCTCCCCGCTGTCTGAGGACGAGGACGCCCTTTAAGGTTAACACTTAGCCGGCATTTAGGGGCCTTAACCCCGGTCTGGGTTTTTCCCCTCTCGGAGCGGGAGCTTACCCCCCACATCCTGTCTCCAGCGGTCTTTGACACCGACAGCTTTGGAGTTCGACAAACGAGCCGGGGGTTTCCCCCCATATCTCATCAATCGGTGCTCTACACCACCGGCTATCTCGCGCTGGGCTTGACTGCGGCCAACTTCGGGAGGAACCAGCTATCGCCGGGCTTGATTGGTCTTTCGCCACTAGCCCAAGGTTATCCGACCGAATTGCACATCAGGAACGGTTCGGCCCTCCACCAAGCAAAGCTCGGTTTCAGCCTACCCCGGACTAGATCGCCCGGCTTCGGGTATCACCGCCGTGACTCCGGGCACTATTCACACCCAGTCCCTGACCCTTTCGGGCTGCGGACTTTTCGCTTTCGCTCTGGCTCCGGAGTTGAACTCCTTAGCCTCGCCACGACAATGAACTCCCTGGCCCGTGATTCTAGACGGACGGTGCGACCCCGATCCTCTCCCCTCGTACCACCGCCTCGCGACGGCTTCCTTCGGGAAGAATCAACTCTTTCGAGCCGCACCCAACAATCGTCGCCTGGTTTTAGGCTCTTTTCACCCCCCTTCCGGGGTGCTTTTCGGCTTTCCCTCGCGGTACTGCGTCCGCTATCGGTCTCGAGTCGTATTTAGGGTTGGGAGTTGATGCCTCCCAGCTTCGGACACCAATTTCAAGGCATCCTACTCAGGATCCTCCCCCTCGTACCCTGCGCAGTTACACCTACGGGGCTTTCACCCTCTAAGGCGCGATTTTTCAACCGCTTCAGCTTTCCGCGCGAGAGATTGGAGGGAGTCCTACAACTCCACATCCCCAGTGGCTCTCACCACCAGGTTCGGTTTGCCCTGTGTCGGTTTCGCTCGCCGTTACTCCCGACATCGCAATTGCTTTCTCCTCCTCCCGGTACTAAGATGTTTCAATTCCCGGGGTTCCCACTCGCTGCCGCGAGCGACGGAGGTTACCCCCCGCCGGGAAGTCCCATTCAGCAATCTCGGGTTCAAGGGCTGCATGCACCTCGCCCAAGCGTTTCGCCGCTTGCCGCGACCTTCCTCGGCGCTCGAGCCGAGCCATCCCCCAGGCGACTTAGCCTAAGTTCCTTTTGGACCTGCTAGCACTAGGCGCGACCTATGCATGACAATCATCACTGACAAAAAATTGTCAGCTTTCGCCCTTAACTGACGAGACGTCTTCGCCAGTCGCATCTCAGCATTAGTATACTTGGGCTAAGTAGGATAAAAACCCTTTGCAATTTTCGAGCGTCAAGTGTCGCACCTATTTATTGATACCATGCTAATTCTTCCGTGAATAAAACATTGGAGTGAGCGGGTTCTATATGAGTGCGATTGAAATCGAGATACTCGGAATCGTCGCTGCTTGTTTGATAAACGGGGCAATGCTTCCGCAGATACTGAAAACAGCCAAGACGAAGCAGGTCAGGGACATCTCCTTACTTTTTTGGATAATGTTGTTCACGGGCGCTCTTCTCTGGGCCGTTTATGGAATTTCGATTCACGGAGTTGCCCTCTTTTTGTCTAGTGTTGTGACTTGTAGTTTGTGCTTGACGATGATTGCATTGATTTTGAGGTATAGGTGACAACTGTATTGATCGCCTAAAATTTTTCTTCAAGAGGTTCATGGTTTATTTTAGTTATTAATAAGAATGTTTCTTTTATTGCTTGAAGTTTAATACCCATTTATACTCCTACCTCCTCTTTCTTTGTATTATCTGAAATAAAGTAGGATTTGATATTAGCGTCTGTAGGTATCTTGTGAAACCGAATAGTTTTACCTAAAGCTAAAGCATAACCAATTTCCAAAGAAGTTCCAATTCCAATATGTTCATAATCATTTTTGACATTAAAAACATAAATTTCATCACAATCACGAATTTTATCAAAATATCTTTGCATTAACTTCTTCCTTAATTGTAGAGTTTCGGATGTATCACCTTTACCTCTATGATGTGCATCAATACAGGGTTGGCTTTCTTTAAGGTGGTTTTCGTCGGGGAATACGTCATAACCTAGACTCCGTAACCTTCTAACTTCGATTAGGAAACTATTTGTATCGCTAAAACTTCCACATATCACTATTTTCTTGTTCATCCTATCACTTTCCATTTGGATTAACTATTGTTATACTTAACAGCTCAATCTGGGCTTTAAAGAAAGGAGAATTAGCCTTCTTTACCGATAATGCACTAGGATGATATTTTTCATCATTTTGGCTACACTTTGCACACTAAATGTAGAGCTATTTTTATCAGTCCAGAAAGACTCAAGGAAATTTACGATGGGGCTAGGCCAAAAGTCCTTTCCTAGTTCCCAATATATCTCTAGTATAGAAAAGCGTTAGCCTTCTCGATCTCTAGCTGCCTCTCAACGTCTCTGAGCTTCCTGCGAGTAGCTCTATCCCGTATCAGGCTCCAGCTAGGCCTATTGTAGTCCATAACATCACTTTAGTTTCAGAATATGCCAGCGTCTAGCTTATAAACCTTGTTCTTTCAGGGGCTTTGTACAATAATTCGTTATTTGACGAAAATTGTTTTAGTCTGCACAATAATTGATTTTCTGCACAAAAAATGCACCGTCTGCGCAATAATTGCGTGGAGTATGCAACGAGTTTTTAACCCTTTGCGCGTGGTCGAGGGGGTCGAGCAAGGTAAAAAACCAAGCTCGTCCCGGCCACGCGCGGCCCGCGAATCAAGGCTTCACAAGGTTGGTATTAATTAACGCGAATTTGAGATGTCGGGTACGGATAGATCCAAATTAGCGTTCTTGATCCTGCGCACCTTCTCGCTCACGCACATTTATCCTAACGCCTAGCCTGCTCTGAATGCTTTCGATGGTGCGTCCGCCACGTCCGATGATCCTAGGTATGAGTTCAAGGTCAGCTTTAACGATGGCGCTGCGCTCGGACAGCATCTCAACGTCAACGCTAGCCCCCACTAGGCGCCTTATCTCGCGCCGAATCGTCTCAAGCATTTTTCGCTCCACCTTGGTCGGAATCCGATGTCGAACTGGCATGACGACTACCTCCTCGCCGAATGAGTAGATCTCGTAGAACACCTCGCCCGTCTCGAAATCACATACTTGAATCATCGGCCTCGCTAGATCGGCTTCGATCATGCCGTGTGGAACCTTTACCACGGATTTGAGAGCATAGACCTCCCGTATCTCACCGTCCCTGATAAAAATTACCGTGTCCGCGATCATTGGGATCATGCCTAGCTCCACCCTGCCGATCAGGCGCTGAATCGCGTCAATTGCACGCGTCGAGTGAACGACCCCCACCATGCCTATGCCCGCAAGGCGCATGTCCGTGAAAATCCGAAAGTCACTCGTCTTGCGCAGCTCATCATAAATCGTGTAATCTGGGCGCACGAGGAGCAACACATCAGCCGTCTTTTCCATGTCCCCTTCGAGTGCGGTATACTGGGTGATTTCGTCGCTTACCTGCAGGTCACGCGGCGACTCCATCGTTTTCACGATTTTGCTTTGGGAACGGTAAAACTCCGCTAAAGTCTGTGCGAATGTCGACTTGCCCGCGCCAGGTGGTCCCGCTATCAGCACGCCCTCAGCATGCTTGACGAGGCGCTCCTTCAGTTTATCAGATAGGCGATAATCCTCGAGCTTTACCTCTACAATCGGTCTAACTGCGGTAATCTCAAAGCCATCGCTAAAGGGCGGTCTGGCGATCGCCACGCGGTACTCATGGAATTGCACGATGGTTGCTCCCTCTCGCTCAATCTCGATGAAACCATCTGGATCTTGCCTTGCGAGCTCGATGATCTCGTGCGCCATCTCACGTAGCTGTTCTTCGGTGAGGGTTTTTTCCTCGAGGACTTTTAGCTCGAACTTACCGGGGCGTCCGACTTTCGCCATCGGCCACACCTTATCTTTTAAAAACACTAACATTACGCTTGGACCAAAATACTCGAGCAACTTGGGCTTGCGCTCCACAGGCAGAGGTTTTAAGAACATCAGATCTAGCCCCTCAGCGCGGCCGGCCTCTGCCATGATAACATCGCTCGTTATGAGCACAGCCTCTCGCTCGCGTGTAATATCGCGTATAGCGGCGTCTATTGAGCCAAACTCTGCACCCGCAAGCTGCTCTGCTGTCGGCCTACCCCTAAAGAGGCTGACGTTGACTTTGCCTTCGTCAGCTAGTTTTCGGAGGTGTCTAAGCTCAGCAAGCCCGCTAAAGCCAGAGTCCTTGCCCCGGTTAGCCTGATATTCGAGCTCGGCGACGACTAAGTTCGGCACGACTATCTCGCAATCTCGAAGCTCGCCGCTCTCAACCAAATTCGTAACGCGCCCATCGATTATGACGCTCGTATCCGGCACGTAGGTTTTTGGCATGTTCCTCACGCTAACTATCGAGCTTATAATAAGACTGTTTTGGGCCAGAATTTGCTTAAAAACCTTTGGTTGGCGAAGGCTTTGTTTAATAAGTGCTAGTGGGGACTGACTTTTTAAACAAAAGGTTATCACGCATGTCTGAACCAATGGATGGGTTTGAGCCAGAAATACTACGCATATTCGAAGACGCCGACGATGCAATGCAAGGGGTTCTTGGTTTTCAACTTTATATTTATGCATCTGCCCACAGCAAGTTTCAAGACAAGGTGTCAAAAATTATTATAAATAAACACATTGCTCCTTATCGCCCCCCAATCCATACCTTCCCTCTTACGAAGGTTTGGCACCGGAAATTTATTCCAGAGGAACTTGTGAGCGAAATGGCCAAGGGCTTTGAGTGGTATTTCACCTTTTCTTCTCTAACTAATCTGATTGGCATATTTGAAGCTGCACTAAAAGATTTCACGGATTATCTGGTTAAAAAGGGAGAAATTAAAAAGATTACTGGATACAAAAATCTCTTGCGGTGGACATTTAACTTTGTTGAATTAAAGAAAGATAAACTCTTTCGCGGAGCACAAGATAACGATAGTAAGAAGATTAGAGCTAATGTGCCAGATGTTTGTTGTGAAGTTGATGAAGCGTGGCGAGCACGGAATTGCTTCGTGCACAATCGTGGGCTATTCGATGAAGACTACGGTAAGAAACCAATACCCGTACCAAGTAGAGATCCGAAGATGCGTCCAGAGTTCAAAGAGTTTCAAGAACATCCCGAGCGAGAGATTAGGGTTCCTATGACTTTTGATAAATATGTGGAGTATGGTTGTTCTCACATCGAACTATTGCATAATCTGCACGATTTGATTCAAGGGGAATGTTTTGGTCTAAAAACAAGTGGCTATAGTTACAAAATGCGTGAAAAGAGAATAGATTGGCGCCGCGTATTCAACCCATAGTCTTTCCCAACTCGTGCATCTCCTGTATCACGACACATGTTGTGACAGAAGATTTTCAACAATGCCTGTCCCAGTGCAGAGTTGGGAGTGCTCTAAAACCTATTATTTGCAAGTACCCAGCCCAATTCATAACACTTCTAAGAGATTGCTTCTCAGAGCCTCTAGCTTGAAGATTATAGGGGTTTTAAGGACTGTTTTCATTAGTGGACCTGCCGGGATTCGAACCCGGGACCTTCGGCTTGCAAAGCCGACGTCTAAGCCCCCCACGCGCTGCCCTCCGCCCGGACACCTGAGATGCCACCAATGTAATCTAGCGACCGTGTGCCAGGGCATTCCTTCTCGC
>JAUWYN010000012.1 GCA_030615805.1 Hadesarchaea archaeon
TCATAGCGCGGGCTGATATGGATGAGGACCAGCTGCTTGACGTCGGCCTGCTTCGCCACTTCTGCGGCCTCGCTAGGGGTCGAGTGGGCGCTCTCCGCCGCCTTTTCAGCGAGTTCGTCGGCGAGCATGCAGTCGTGGATGAGCACGTCGGCGTTTCGGGCGAGCTCGACGATGCGCTTGCTCGGCCGAGTATCGCCTGTGTACACCACTTTTCGCCCGGGGCGTGGGAGGCCCATCACCTGCTTGGGCTTGACAATGCTCCCATCGCGCAGTTTGACGCTTTCGCCCGCCTTCAGGCGCGAGAAATCCGGTCCGGCCTTCACGCCAAGCGTGATTGCTTTGTCAGGGTAAAACCTCCCTGGACGCTCATCCTCGACGAGCGCGTAGGCTATGCTCGGGACGCCGTGATTTACCTCGGAGGTCAGGATTCGGTAGCCTCGGCGTCGGAGCTCCTCCCCGGGCTCGAGCCCGCGTACCCCTAGCTCGAAGGTCAGGGTGTAGTGGGGGATTTGAAGGTAACTTTCGATGCGTTCGCCTTCACCCTTCGGACAAAATATCTCGAGCTTTCGTTCACGATCCATCAACGATAGCGTCTGCACGAGCCCTGCCAAACCCAAAAAGTGGTCGCCGTGAAGGTGGGTTATAAAAATCGCGTCCAAGCGCATCGGGCTGATTCCCGCCCGGGCCATTTGACGCTGCGTCCCCTCGGCACAGTCAAAGAGCAGGAGTTCGCGCTCGTGCCGCAAGGCTATCGCTGGAAGGCCCCGCTCGCGCGTCGGGATGCTGCCGCTGGTTCCGAGGAAAATGAGCTTCATTTCACTTCTTCCTGAAGACGTAGACGTGTCTAGTCAAACTTTGGTGCACTCGCTGCTCGTGGCGCTCGATTATCCGAAGCCCAGCGTTGGCGGCGATGTTCTCGAGTTCAAGCTCCGCGGGCGAGGCGATACAGGCATAACCCCGGCGTTTAAGCACTTCCGCGATCGAAGGCAACGCCTGCTCGTAAAGCTCCTTGAGATCAACACCTCCGGTCGTCGCTTGGCGCCCGAAGGGGGGGTCCGTCGCAACAGCATCGACCTCAAGCGCCGGAAGCTTTCGAGCATCCCCCACCATGAGCTGGAAATCGGTTATCCCGCTCGCCTCTAGGTTCCGGCGCGCCCCCTCGACCATCTCGCGGTCGATGTCGATGCCGGTCACTTTTGCCCCAATCAGCCCGGCCTCGAGCAGGATGCCACCCACACCCGCGAATGGATCGAGGAAGGCGCCTCCTCGAGGGGTCCGGGCTAGGTTGACCATGCAGCGGGCGAAGGCTGGCATCAGGGTTCCCGGATGGAAGGCTGGCCTAAGGGTGGGCTTGCGTCGCGTGAACTGACGGCGGTCCACTTGTGCGGCCGTTATTCCAAGCGCGCACCGCTCCCCCGTCAGCACCCCCAAGAGCTCAATATCGGGGTGGGCCAGGTCGACCTTGAACTCGACTTCCTCCGCGATGAGGTTGGCGACGTGTTTGGCGAGTTTCAGTGTATCGATCCCGGGCGAGCTACGCTTCACGCGCTTCAGGTGCACCGCGAAGCTCTTCCCGTGGGGAATGAGGTCGACGATGTCCGAGCTCCCAACGGCTTCGAGGATTTCCTTCTCGCGGGCGCGGGCGGTGCAGAGGTGCAGGCATATCTCGCGGCACATCGCGAGGCGTGATGCGAGCACCTCAGGGTTTGCTTTGGTCTCAGCGACAAGCACTTGGTCGAGCTGTTCGAGCACCCGGTAGGCACGATGCTCGGCTCTGATCGCCGCCACCGCCTCAGCCACCGGCAGTGTCGGGTGCTCGCCTGAAAGCACGAACATCAATCTCTGCATGTTTAGACCCTAGTGAATTGCATCTGCGATGAGGGGAGCGACCGAAACTTTGCTGATATTTCGTTCGATAGTGTCGGTGGCAAAGATGTCCTCAGCGCCCGCCTTGCGTACCTTCTTTAGAGCATCGCCAGCGAGAACCGCGTGGATGCAGGCGGCGTAAATCTTTCGTGCCCCATGTTTTTTCAAAATTTTAATAGCCTCCACCATCGTCCCGCCGGTGCTGATGATGTCATCAATCACCATAGCATCCCTGCCTTCGACCTCTAGCTTCCGGGGCTTGATCTCGACCTCTTCCGGCCCCAGCCTCTTCTTTATCATGTAATCCCAGTCGGCGTCTAGGAATTCACCTGCTCCCTTTGCCCACCGTTCCGCTTCCTCGTCAGGTCCGATGATCACGGGATCCTCGAGTTGGTAATTATCGGTTAAGTATTTGGCCAAAAGGGGCGCTGCGGTAAGGTTTTGAGCAGGGATTTTGAAAATCTTCTGGATGTCCCCAATCCTGTGGGCGTGCATATCAACCGTGTAAACCTTGTCCGTGCCGACGCTTTCGATTAATTTTACTACTGTCTGAAGGCTCACCGCCTCTCCTTCCTTGAAGCGTTTGTCTTGTCGTGCGTAGGCAAAGTAGGGCACAATTGCCGTGACTTTTTTTGCACCGATGTCTCTCACGGCGTCGAGCAGGAGGAAGAGCTCCATAAAATTTTGATTCGGCGGATAACAAGTCGATTGAATTATGGCGACATCCTCACCCTCTACGTCAGCGGGAATGCGCGCGTAAAGCTCGCCGTCTGGGAATCGCCTGAGCTCGGGTTTTGTCAGCTCGCATTTGAGCTGCTTTGCAACGCGCTCAGCAAGTTTCGAAGATGCAGATCCAGCTACAATCAGCATTCAGGCACCACGACAATTTGGGGGAGTGTTGTATTAAGAATTTCTAATTTCCTATTTCTTCCTCGCTTCTTTCACTGCCAGCATGAACTCTTTTATCCTATCGACATCGACGGGGTTTTCTATTATTTCATCCTTCTTCAGGCTTGTGCCCACGATGACCCCATCGGCATACTCTAAAAATTTCCCAACATTGGTGATTTCAGTGCCACTCCCCACGAGTACCGGCGTGTCCCCGGCTGCTTCTTTTGCATTTCTAACTTTTTCCAGTTCAGGAGCCATGCCTGTAAGTTTTCCGGTGACAATAATCGCGTCGGCAAGATATCGTTTAGTCCACTGGATATGGGTCACCAGATCTATCCCGGGAAATGGCACTGGATGTTTTTTGTCGACATCGGCGAAGATCTTGATATGCTCAGCTCGCAAATTTTTCCTCAGCCTCAGCACCTCCGCGGCGCATCCGTGATCGAACTCTCCAGTATCCCAAACACGGGCTCCGGCCAAAAGACAGATCCGAATGAAGATGGCTCCCGACGCCACGGCAATCGCTAACGTCACCTTTCCGCCGTTGTGGATGACGTTTATTCCAGTCGGAAGGTTGGTCGCTTTGATCACCTCCCTAGCTGCAACAGCTTGGGCGGTCATCTCTTCAGGTGGCACATTTTCTCCTACATAGTAAGGATGATTCCACATGTTCTCGACGATTAGCCCATTCACTCCTCCTTCCTCGAGGGCTTTCGCGTCGGCCAATGCGTTTTCGATGATGGCATCCATCCCGTAGTAATCGTACCCAGGGGATCCGGAAGGGGAGGCAGGTGAACCATCCCTATCACGGGTTTATCCACTTCGAATATATCCTGCAAGCTCTTCATTCGCACCTCATCCAATTTTTGCTTCCACCCCATCGGCATCAGAAACACCTCCTTGGGACAATTGAGTGCTGTGCTATAAATGCATTAACGCTCTATTTTGTACACGATTTTCCCAAGAATTTTTACCGCCTCGATCGCGATTATGATTTCTTGCTCGATGGTTGGTCGAAATTTTTAGGGTGGGGCGATTAAAAACATAATCGAGGCGCACGAGATGTGGCGAATATTTCGGTCGGACGCTGTTGCCGTGCTCAAGGACGAGCGAGCGAGAAAATCGTTGGCGCGATATTTTGCAGTCATGGAGGGCAAGCTCCCGGCGCGCTTTTTGGTGTGCAAGCGCGTGAAGGTGAAGGTCGACCTCTCGGCGAGCGATGAGGAGCTATGGCGCGCCCACGAGCGAGGGCTGAAGGAGTTTCGAAAGCTGCTCGCGGATATCGACAAGGGCAAAACGAAACTCGAAAATTTGAAGCAGCCTGAACCATCGCTGCTCGATTTAAAGGTGGAGCTCGCCCGGCGGATTCTGAAATCGTGCCACTTCTGCGAGCGTAGGTGTGGCTTCGATCGAACGGCTGGGAAGGTGGGGGTCTGTGGCGTGGGTGAGCGATCGCGGATAGCGTCCGAGTTCATGCACCATGGGGAAGAAAGCGTTCTGGTACCCTCCTACACCATTTTCTTCAACGGCTGCACTTTCCATTGTCAGTACTGCCAAAACTGGGATATCTCGCAATATCCGGAGGCCGGCGTGGAAGTTTCACCTCAGACGTTGGCCAAGCTTGTCGAGGGCGCTCGGAAAGACGGCGCAAGGAACGTGAACTGGGTCGGTGGTGACCCCACGCCGAATCTTCACAATATCCTTGCAGCGCTTAATGAATGCGAAGTCAGCATCCCATCAGTTTGGAATAGCAACATGTATTGTAGTCTAGAAACGATGAAGTTGCTTTTTGGTACCCAGGATGTCTACCTCACGGATTTTAAGTATGGCAACGATGAGTGTGCGCTCCGCTACTCGAAGGTGCCGAACTACTTTAAAGTGGTTGCGCGCAATCATAAACTTGCTTTTGCTGATGCTGAACTAATTATTCGTCATCTCGTACTTCCTGGGGGGCTTGAATGCTGTACTCGACCCGTGTTGAAGTGGATATCAGATAACCTCGGCGGCATGGTTAGGACTAACGTGATGGACCAGTATTGTCCAGAGGCCAAGGCCCATGAGTATCCAGAAATTTCCAGCAGACTAACGGGGGATGAGTTTAGAAGAGCCTTGGAAATCGCTCGGGAAGCGGGGCTGCAAAACCTCGAGCCCTAAAAAAATCTTTGAAGGAGATGGCATGCAAATCCACCAAATCGGCGGCGGCCAGTTCGACTCGAACATCTATTTGATTACCGACGAGGTCATCGCGCTCATCGACGCTGGCACGGGACAAAACTTCGAGGAGGTCAAGCGGAACCTCAGCAAGTTCAACCTAAAGCCAAGCGATATCGAACTCATCATCAACACCCACTGCCACTACGACCACGTGGGGGGCGACCACGATTTCGTCAAGGCTGGGGACTGCGAGGTGGCGATCCACGAGCTCGAGGCGGAGTTGCTCCGAAAAGGCGACCAGGTTATCACGCTTGCCCAGGGTCTCGGCAAAACGCTTGAGCCCCTTGAAGTAGCACGCGAACTCCATCAAGGCGATCGGGTCAAACTGGGCGAACTCACGCTCGAGGTTCTTCACACCCCCGGCCACACCCAAGGCAGCATAAGCCTCTACGAGCCCGAGCAGAAAATTTTGTTCTCAGGTGACACGCTTTTCTGTGATGGCGTCGGGCGCGTGGATCTGCCAACTGGCAATGGCGAGGCATTAGCCCGTTCGCTGCGGGAGCTGGCAAAGCTTGAATTGGAGCGATTATACCCCGGACACGGCCCGTTTGCCGAGAGAAATGCACGCAGGCACGTGTTAGAGGCGCTCGAATTCATCGGTTAAGCACCGGGCAATAACTCAAATAGTAAATTGGATAAATTCTACTGATCTAAATGGGACCGCGCGAGGTGTTGAACAAGCTGAAGTGGGGCGGCGAGGACAAGCTGCAAGGTGCCAAAGTGACGATTTTACATCGGGGCGCTCCCAACGATAAACGCGTCATCGAGGGCAACGACATCCTCGAGCTCGGGCGCGGCTTCATGCGCGTGGCTTCGCCCGAGGGGGAAGTCGAGATCCCCTACCATCGCATCCTACAAATAGAAGCACGCGGCGAAATTTTCTGGCGGAAGACCTAGACATCACATAATTATCTTTATTAGAGCAGCGATTCCCGCGGTCGCTCCAGCAAACAATACCATCTTAAAGCCTGAGAGCGCGAGGTTCTCCCTCGAGACCCTGCCGATGTAGATTCCTAGGGAGAAGAAAAGCGCGAGTGTCACAGCTACTGACCACCCCAATGCCAGAAGCGGGGGCAGGATGAAAAACGGCAGCACGGGGATTACCGACCCGCCGATTGTCGCCAACCCATCTGTCACGCTGCTCGAGAGAATCCTCTTCTCGGTCTCTCTGTGTAGCTCGCTGTTCTTGATCGCGCCACGCTTGAGCATTGCTCGCTCGACCTTCTCCAGTTCCTTGTGGGCAACAGTTTTCTCGGCTGCGAATGCTCCGATGATATTTGAGAGCCCGTTCGCGATTCCGCCTCCAATCCCGGCGGCTACAATAATTGTACGTGCCGCTTCGGGGCTTAGGCCGATAGCGATGCTGGCGCCGATAACTATACCGAGCGTGGACAGAGAACCATCGATTAGACCCCGGATGAGATATCTAACCATCGGGTCCAAGTTCCTCCGGTTTAATATTTACGGTAGTTTGTATTAAATGTCGCACCGTCTATCTCACCTATGAGAGGTTGGCGATGACGATACTCACCACAATGTTGCTCACGCCGATATTTTTCAAGTTCGTTTCTAGGGGTTGAGCCGGATGGCGGAGGAATTTATTCTATACGTCCTCGCGTTCGTGGGGGCCATCGTGCTGATCGCCAAGGCGGGCAATGTCTTCGTCGACTCGGCGTGCAGGATCGCTCGCGCGCTCGGCGTGTCCCAAGTCATAATAGCATTAACGCTCGTGGCTTTTGTGACCTCAGCGCCGGAGTTCTTCACCTCCACCATGTCAGCTTGGTTCGGCAACGTCGGCATCTCCTATGGGAACGTGGTCGGCTCCAACATCATCAACATCACTCCAATTTTGGCACTCGCCGCGATATTCGGCGTGGCCCAAGTTAGGCGGGAGAGGCTCGGCGAGGGGATCATCATGCTGGTCGTTGGCGGAGCGCTCGCGGCGATGGCGCTCAACGGTGTGGTCGGGGCGGTAGAGGGCATGCTCCTGTTAGCGATTTTTGCGCTTTTCTTGAGGTTCGTGCTGAAGAGGGAGGCGAGAAAGACGAGGAAAAAAGTCCCAAGTGAGCAGAAAAGGTTGGGTAGGTCGATACTCCTGTTCATTCTGGGCACGGCCGGAGTGATTATTGGAGCGAGGCTGCTGATTTACTCCGGCGTGGGAATTGCTTTAGGTCTGGGTGTTCCAGAGGCAGCAATAGGTTTCACGTTGGTCGCCATCGGGACGTCGATCCCCGAGCTGGTCACAATAATCATCTCCATCTCCAAGCGTTTGCCGGAGTTCGCTGTGGGCACCATCATAGGCTCGAATATTTTCAACACAGCACTAATCATCGGCAGCGCAGCGTTGATAAGCCCCTTGACGGTGGACTCCCAAGCGCTTTGGTTCAGCAACCCCATGATGCTCGTCGCGATGGCGCTGTTGTTGGGGTTCATGTGGAGGGGACGAAGGTTGACGCGTGGTCAAGGGGTGGCATTGCTCGCCTTTTATGCCTTTTACCTCGCCGGGCTCGCGTTTCTGTACGCATCCTAGGCACTCATCCCGCCTGATTTTTCCTCCTTTTAAATGACCTCCTCCTCGGGTGGAGGTTGTTTATAAGGGGAAAAATTTCAACAATGCACGCGCGTGAACTCTCGCCGGCACAGTGTTTATGTCGCGAGCGCAAATATTGAAGCGGGTTCCCATTGACAACTTATTACGTCTACCTCTTGAGGAGCGTGAAGGATGGAAGGTTCTACACGGGCCACACAGCAAACCTTCAAAATCGACTGGCGCAGCACAACGCGGGGCGAGTTCGCTCAACCAAAAGAAGGCGGCCGCTAGAGCTCGTCTACTGGGAGAGCTTCAAAACGCGCGCCGAGGTGATGAGGCGTGAAAAGAGGCTTAAGGCGTTTGGACGGGCCGAAAAAGAAAAACTAATTGAGAGATTTAAATGAGCTGAACAACGATTTCAGCGTTTCAACTTTAAAGCATGTTTTTATTAATGGAGAATGATTTAAAGCGGGATTTGAATGGGGGAAAGAGCCCTCGGTTGGGGCCTCAGGCTGCTGGGGATTGCCCTCTTCATCGGACCATTCATCGCAGCGTTTGCGGCCCATAACTGGGACCTCCAAGCGGCCGTGATGCCCAGCCAAGAGGAAATGGATGAAGTGAGGGAAACGATCAGTGGGGTATTTAGTGGAGAATTTTCGGGGGACATATTAGAGAATCAAGGCCCCCCCACAATCGATTTGGTGACCAGCCAAGTTAGTGTGACAGTCAAGTTTACCTCTCCCTTCAATCTTGACGTGAAAATCACGGATATCTCCGGAGGGTTTTCCTGCGAGCAACACGGCGATGTGTTACTTGCCCATGTACAGATGGATGAGCAGGAGGTCAACCTCCCGGCCAATGGAACGGCGACTTTCACCTTGGTCGGGACGCTCACCCCAGAGGGCAATCAGCACATAGTGAATGTCCATGGGGGGAGTCCACCGAGTGTTACTCCTACTAACATGAGTTTCGAGTTGGAGTTCTACGGGGTAACCGTAAGGGTGGAAAACATGTTTGGGGGCTAAGGAATGAAGACGCGCTTGCCGCAGGTGAACTGGCTCGGCTTGGTCGCGGGCGTGTTGATGCTGATGCTACCGTTTCTCGGCCCGTGGTGGAGCGCCACGGTCGGGACCGGGGCGGCGGACGTTGCGCTGTCCCCCTTCGACTACAACATAAGTTTGTTGGGGCAGCCGATCTCGTCGACGTTGGTCGGGTACTTCCTCTTGGCGGCCAAACTCTCGGTCATAATCGGCGGGGCTCTTATGATCGCCGGCTCCGTGGGGGCCAAGCGATGGTGGGGAAGGCGTTTGGTTCGGTTCGGGGCGATGAAGGTGTTTTGGATGCTCATCGGGTTAATAGCGTTGTTGTTGGTGGGGGCCTTTTTCGTGAATAGCATTTTACCGAGTTTATTGGGAGGGATGGGCGGAGAGGAAGTGGCAATGCAGCTCAACGTGCCCTATATAGCAGGGACCACGACATCGACGATTCAGGTGGGTGACGCAGCCACGATTACCGCGCCGATAACCTCATCGCTCACCGGAATCTTCTGGGTGGCGGTGTTGGCGGCGGCCTTAGGGGTCGCGGCGAGAATCTACCACCGAAGGTTCGTGAAGCTTGAGAAGTCGAAGTGAGGTTGTGGTGCGGCAGGATAGATTATCCTCTTCGTAGGGCTCGCTACTCGGTTTGCTGCTTTGATACCACTGATATGCGAAATATGCCAAAACGAGTATAACAATTAATGCAACTACCTTAGAAGTTGCGTTTTGTCCTTTGTTACTGATTCCTGTCCACATACGATTGCCTCAGAAAACACTTCCTCTATCGATTTTAACCTTTTCACTCAAGATTTTAAGTATTCAGATTTACTGGGATATGAGATAGCGAGTTCTTGGGGAGTTCTGGGTCAATGAAGAGGGGAAAAAGTTTATGGTTTTTATTGTTATCCCATCACGGTCCGTCCAGACTCCATCGGACGTTCCACCTTCGCGTGGTTGGAAAAGATGTCTACCTGTGTGCCAGATGCACGGGAATATTCTTGGGGTTCATCACAGCGTTCTTCCTATTCAGCGCGCTTTCCTCAGCGACTGCTTTCGTGCTGATGGCTCTTTTTCCACTTCCAACCGCTGCTGATTGGGTAACTCAGACTCTGGGGCTTAGGGAGAGCAAAAACTGGATTAGAGTAGGGACCGGTTACCTCCTAGGGGTAGCGTGGGGATTTTTCCTTTCGTTTCTTATCGGGGGTAATTTGAAAATTTTTCTTTATGGTCTAATGGTGCTCGCTGTTTACTATGGAGCAATTTACACTATCGCTCGGAAAACTGGGATGCTTCGAAACTACTTTCACGGACGATAACAAGTGTCTCAGCTGCTAGTAGATCAGAAGCCAGGCATCAGGCTATGCCCCCTAATTAACGTAGCAAAGGCAAGTTAAGAATGAAGATAAACTATTTAAATAGCGATATTGCAGTGGAAGAGGGTGGATGATGGCAAAAAAATATAGCTTGGGAATCCTAGTATTGCTGATATTTTTCTGCTGGCCGGCGGCCATTGTTTACTACTTCACCAGGCCCGAGATAGAGGAACGGACCTGCACGAAGTGTGGCAGGAAAACTTCTGTAGAGCACGCAGTTTGTCCGTATTGCGGGTATAAGTTCGGTAAAGCTTAGTAGACGAAAAAGTGAAGAAGAATGCCGCTTTGTCCAAAGTGCGGGAAAGAAGTTGAGCTTGGAGCTTCGTTTTGTGGGTACTGCGGCTACAAGCTTCCTGCACATGTTCCCCCACCTCTTGCGGGGATAGGTGCTGCCAGAAGCAGCGTTGGGGGGGGAGGGATTAGTAGTGTTTGGCGGAGTGCTAGCGTTGATAGATGGTTTGGCTTTCCTTATCGACCTTCTTGGAGGATCCTACGAGCGTGTTGAATTGGAGTTCCTTTGGATGAGAAGTGGTTTAATTTCTGTTGCCGCCGCCGAAATCCTAAGCGGGATTACCGTCATACTTGCACTTTTCTGTATTAGTAATCGGTGCGACAATCGTTCGGTCAGCAACCAAAGGAAGGGTGTTAGGGGCGATTGCATGCGCAGGCCTGATTTTCGTTTTTGGGATTGGCACGTTTTACCTACTCCCCCTTGGCGCATTTCTAGCCATTGTGGGCAGCATAGTCGCCTATAAGGAATGATCCGGCGGGGGTCCCATCAAACCAAGAGCTGGCTTACTCATTCTTTGTTTCTCTATTTCGGCCGCTGCAGGTTCATATGCGGGATACGTGGAAATTTCTTATTTACTCCCACTACTGGCCGCCCCCATAACCATTATCGTTTATCTACTTCTCTGCTTGGTGGCCCCGTTTGTCGAAGAGACGGCAAAAATCTTGGGCCTTATCCTAGTCAGAGAGGAGGAAGAGCCGAGATTTGACGTTGGAGATTGGATGATACTTGGCATTTTCTGTGCCTTTGGGTTTGGGTTGTTAGAAAATATTACGTACTCTATGATGGCATTTTCCGAAGTTGGAGGCAGCTTCGCTGTCCATCTTTTCGCGATTCGCACGTTTACTGCGTTGACCATGCATGTTGTTTCTACATCAGTAGCAGCCTACGGGTTCGGGCGTTATGCATATGGTGGGAAGTTCACCTCATTTTTAAAGTACTTTGGTTTAGCCATTATCATCCACGCGGCCTACAACTTTACTGTAAGCCTTTTGACGCCCCTGTACTAACGCTTCAGCTATCAGGGATTCTATTGACAAAATTGAAAATCAAGTTGATCACATAACGGCCATGGCAATCCGCGGCGAGTGCACGAGTTCGGGGCCGAGGGTTAAGTTTCGATTTCGGTTTTCAGTAGTGCGGCCGGCGGGATTCGAACCCGCGCTACAGGCTTGGAGGGCCTGAGTCCTAGCCAGGCTGGACCACGGCCGCACAGTAGATATTTGGCGGGATAAATTAAACTTCTTGGGGTAGTATGCAAGCAATCGTTACCGACGGCCTGACCCGGGAGTTCAACGGCTTGACCGCGGTCGACCATGTCAATCTCCAAATAAAAAAAGGCGAACTCTTTGGCCTGCTTGGTCCAAACGGCGCGGGAAAGACCACGTTTATCCACATGCTTTGCACGATTCTTCCACCGACTGAGGGCACCGCGAAGGTTGCGGGCTTCGATATCCACCAAAACTCGGATTCGGTTCGGGCAGCGATAGGGATAGTCTTCCAAGACCCTTCCCTCGATAACCGCCTGACGGGTAGGGAGAACCTCGATTTTCATGGGCGGGTTTATGGGATGAGCAAAATCCAGAGAGAGAAGCGAATCGGTGAGGTCTTGAAGCTTGTGGGATTGGAGGAGCGTGCGAACACTTTGGTCCAAACCTACTCGAGCGGGATGAGGCGAAGGCTCGAGATAGCTAGGGGGTTCATGCATCACCCCAAAATAATGTTCTTAGATGAACCAACCCTCGGGCTGGACCCCCAGACGCGCAGAACGATTTGGGATTACATCCAGATGCTCAACAAACAGGAGAAGATCACAATCTTGCTCACGACGCACTATATGGATGAAGCCGACTACCTCTGCGACCGCGTGGGCATCATCGATTGCGGCAAGATCATAGCGCTGGATAAGCCCGAGAAGCTCAAGGACGAGCTCGAAGGCGACATCGTCTCCCTTGAGGTTCTCCAACCGAAAAAGTACGTTGAAGTCTTTCAGAGGAGCAAGTACGTGAAAGAGGTGAAGGTGGTGGGGGATTATTTGCACCTCACGGTCACGGGTGCCGAGAAGACCATCCCAAAGCTGATGGAGATTATTGCAAGGCATAAGGGCAAGGTGCGCTCGGTGGGTTTGAGGAGCCCGACGCTCGAGGATGTTTTCATCCGCTACACGGGAAGAGGCATCCGTGAAGAGGAGGGCGAGGCGAAGGAGCAAATGCGCCTGTGGATGAGGGCCCGCAAGGGGTGATCGGGTGAGTGCTCAAGCAATCTACGTGCTCTGGCTTCGCGACATGAAGTGGTTCATGCGGGCCAAAGCTAGGATAATCTCGATGATCGTGATGCCATTTCTCTGGCTCGCGATTATCGGGATGGGATTAGGCGCGGTCACCATCCTTCCAGGAGGTGAGTCTTTCATCGATTTCTTGGCCCCAGGAATCGTCGCGATGGCGGTCCTCTTCAGCGCGACGATGTCGGGCATCTCGGTGCTATGGGATAAGCAGTTCGGGTTCATGAAAGAGATTCTCGTCGCCCCTGTTTCGCGGGTATCCATCATGCTCGGCAAGGCCTTCGGGGGGACAACGACCTCAATCATCCAAGGATTGCTGCTCCTTCTTGTTGCTGGGTTAATTGGGGCGAAGATGCCCGGGTTCGCTGGGTTCCTCTTGGTTTTACTTTTCATGATCATTCTAGCGCTCGGCTTCGTCAGTTTGGGGCTGGCGATTGCTTCGAGAATAGAGGATCCGATCGCGTTCCCGCTCGTGGTAAACTTCCTCATCATGCCCCTCTTTTTCACATCGGGGGCCATTTTTCCCATCAGCACCGCGCCGGAGTGGCTGAGGTTAATCGCTTACATTAATCCAGTGACGTATGGGGTCGACGGCTTGAGGGGGGCCATTGGGGTATCCGGATACCCCGAGTTCCCGCTATGGCTCGACTTCGCCGTTTTGGCAATTTTCTCGTTGGCCATGATTCTGTTGGGGGCATATTTGTTCAAAAAGATGAAAGCATAAAAATTAGAAAGCCCTCAGACCAGCTCGCTGCCCGCTCGGATGGCGTTTGGCCCCCACTATTCTCTAATCTTCACTAGCTTCTATTGCCCGAGTAAGATAAGCAAGGCCGAGGCCGCCATCGAAAGGATGAAGAGGAGAATGATGAGCAGTGCCAAGAGTGCTTTCGTTCTCTCTTTCATCACAGTCACCCTAAAGGTCTCGCGGCCATCTGAACTGAAATTTATATGTGGTACAGATATAACCCATTTGTGCAAAATCGAAAGTTCCCCAAAGGGTGAGGTTGTGTCGATTAAGGGATATGTTGAGTACAAAAGCAGGGAATTTTGCAAGGATGTGAGATGCCCAGTTCAGCTGGAGCTAAATTCCACAAAACCTGGCTCGGAAGAATACGAAAAAATAAGGCAAACCTGCAGAACCGATTGTAAACACACCACATGGGAGTTCCACCACTGGCTGATTGACAAAGGCTATTTAATCGTCAAGCCTGAAAAGTAGAGGAGGCGCGAGTATGGATTGGGGAATGAAAAACAGGCTTGCACAACTGATCCAACCCGATGGCAGGGCTCTCTTTTTGCCCATAGATCACGGGTATTTCCAAGGTCCCACACGTAAATTAGAGGAGCCAGGCAAGACCGTTAAGCCCCTCCTCCCCTACGCGGATGCCATTATGCTCACGAGGGGAATATTGCGCTCGTCAATAGATCCCGAGAACACCAAACCGATTATCCTCAGGGTCTCCGGCGGCACGAGCATGGCCAGAAAAGAGGAGCTGTCTCACGAGGGAATTACCACTTCGGTGAAGGAAGCCGTCCGACTCAACGCCAGCGCGGTGTCCCTCTCCATATTCGTGGGCAGTGAGCACGAGCACGAATCGCTGTTAAACCTGTCGAACCTCGTCAACGAGTGCGAGGAGTATGGTATTCCGGCAATGGCGGTCACGGCTGTGGGCAAAGAGTTAGAAAAGCGTGAACCCCGATACCTCGCTTTGGCTTGCAGAATCGCCGCGGAACTGGGCGCACGAGTGGTAAAAACGTACTATTGCAAAGAAGGTTTTGAAAAGGTTGTGAGGGGGTGCCCCGTCCCCGTGGTTATGGCGGGGGGACCCAAAGTGGAGACCGAGCTTGAGGTCTTCGAGTTTGTTCATGATGGGATTCAGAAAGGTGCTATAGGCGTAAATTTGGGGAGAAATGTCTGGCAATCGGATTACCCGGTGGCGATGATCAGAGCCATTCGTTCCATTATTCATGAAAATGCCGCCCCGAAAGAAGCGCAAGCGCTATTCGATGAAATCAAAAGTGGCAAGAAAAAGTAGGTAAAAATCAAATGCGCACACGCAAGTCATGGCGAGAAAAATTAGAAAATCCCCCAAAAGGTTTACCTAAAGTAGTTAGTGGTCCTCCAAAGTGGGAAAAAAGGTTTGGAGGCACGAGGGTGCTTGTGCCCACGCCGCTTCTTGTTGATGAGTTAATACGCCAAGTCCCAAAAAGAAAACTTGTTACTGTAAAACAAATTAGAGAACGCCTCGCAAAAGATTTTAAAGCCGATTCAGCCTGTCCACTTACCACAGGCATTTTCATTCGGATTGCGGCTGAAGTAGCAGAAGAGGATCTAAGGGGAAGGAAGAAACAAATAACACCTTATTGGCGGGTACTCAAGGCGGACGGTAGCCTAAACGAAAAATTCCCCGGCGGTACAAAAACACAAGCGGCCCGCCTAAAAAAGGAAGGGCACAGGATTCAGCCAGGTGTAGGCAAAAAACCACCCAAGGTAAAAGATTTCGAAAAATCCCTGCAAAAGCTGTAATTGCAAAATCGCCGAAAAATCCTTTAACTCAGAAACCATTAAAACCGTTCATGCGCGTAGCAGTGTACTACAGCAACAAGGACGTGCGTTTGGAGGAGCTACCAAAACCAAAGATCGGTCCCGGAGAGTTTCTGGTAAAAGTAATGGCATGTGGCATCTGTGGCTCGGACGTGATGGAATGGTATCGCATCAAAAGAGCTCCTTTGGTGCTGGGTCATGAGGCTACGGGGAAGATCGTTGAAGTTGGAGAAGGGGTGGAGCGTTATAAAGTGGGTGACCGAGTTTTTGTTTCCCATCACGTTCCCTGCGGTACATGTCGCTACTGCTTGAGCGGCCATCACACCGCTTGCGAAACCTTACACAAAACGAATTACGACCCAGGTGGCTTCGCTGAATACATACGTGTGCCACGGATAAACGTAGAGCGCGGCGTTTATCCTTTGCCTGATGATTTATCGTTCGAAGATGGGACCTTTATCGAGCCGTTGGGATGCGCGGTGCGCGGACAAAGGTTGGCTAACATGCAGAAAGGCCAAAGTGTGCTTGTTTTGGGTAGCGGTATTTCTGGACTGCTCCATCTGCAACTTGCCCGCGCACGGGAAGCGGGACGGGTAATCGCAACAGACATAAATGAATATCGTTTGGATGCCGCGAAAAAATTCGGAGCGGATGCCGTGATACACGCCGAAGAGGATGTACCGGGGAGATTGCGTCAACTCAATGAGGGCAGACTTGTGGACCGAGTGATAGTTTGCACGGGAGCCCCATCGGCGAGCAAGCAAGCATTACAATCTGTGGACCGCGGGGGCACTGTTATATTCTTTGCGGTACCAGAAGCGGGTGTTGATGTCCCCGTTCCGATCACCGACTTCTGGCGTAACGAAATAACCCTAATGACTTCATATGGTGCAGGGCCCGGGGACCTCAAAGATGCTCTAAAACTAATCGGTGAGCGTAGGGTGAATGTCCACGAGATGATCACCCACCGGTTAAGCTTGGGAGAAACGGGGTTGGGTTTTAAGCTCGTTGCTGAGGCGAGGGAATCCCTAAAAGTAATCATCGAGCCACAGAGATGACTTTTGTTACCTCAAGAGCCCTAGTAAAGTCCGCCTGTTGATCCGAACCGGGTTGATATTCTAGACATGTTAGTCCCCTAAACTTTTCACGAACAACTTTTAGCACAGGGCCAAAGTCTATACTTCCTTGCCCTGGCGGGGTCGAGTTGGTGTCACGTAATTGCAGTTCCATAATTTCTGTGACATATTCCCCGATGGTCTCTGCCACATTTTCCCCGTTGGCGTGGATGTGCATAGTATCTGCCATCAGGCGCACATGATCTGAACCCACATCATGAATCAAGCTACAAACCTCCGATACACTTGGAAGAAATGTAGTTCTATTCCTGCCTAATGGCTCGATTGAGATTACGACATTAAATTCTGCACCGAGCTCGCCAAAATGTCTGAATATCTCGATGCATTTTTCCCTTGGATTTTTGACCGTCGGTTTTCCATAGGTAGCAACCGCCACAACATTCTGCGCCCCAACCGCAGAGGCTATTTTTATTGTTTTTTCCACGTGACGCACAGCCGTTTTTCGATCCCTATCTTTTGCGCTTAACATCCGTAGGTCATGCTGTAGATATGCTTGGACGGACTCTATCGAGGTTTTGAAACTCGGTAATATTCCTAAAATACCCCTTAACCGCTTTTCGTCGATACCGTCATTGGCCAATTCCAACCACATTTCATGCGATTCCAACACCCTTAACTTATCTTCTAGCGTATCCCCGGGGACCGCTAATCCAACACATCCCAAAGCCACACGTCTCACCACTACAAATAGGGCGCCCAAGTATAATTTGGTTGAACGTCATAAGGCGATTGATATTCCTAGGGAGATCGTGATCGAGATGGTCCTGAAAATAAGCGCGGATTTAGGGGAACGCTTCCCGGGGCTACGCGTCTTGGTCGCGCGCGTCGATGGAATAAAAGCCGAAAAAGAAAAAGTTGAGCTGCAGCAGTTCAAAGAGGAAATAATCGAGGAAATAAAGCAGACATATGATCTCGCAACCGTAAAAGATGTTCCAATTTTTAGGGCATACAGAGACTTCTTCTGGCGCATCGGCATCGACCCCACAAAAGTTCGCCCGGCGGCAGAGGCGCTCATTCGGAGAGTTTTGGCGGGCAAGTCGATTCCGACGATAAATACGCTAGTCGATGCCTACAACCTCGCATCAATCAAGACGGGCATCGCGATGGGTGCATTCGACGCGGATAAGTTGCGTGGGAATCTCGAGCTGAGGTTCGCGCGCGAGGGCGAGAAATTTGTCAGCATAGGGATGGACGAGCCAATTAAACTCAATGGCAATGAGATCGTGGGAGCGGATGCCGAGAAGCTAATTGCAATCTACCCCTACCGCGATGCAGACGAGACTAAAGTCACCGAGGCCACGAAAAACGTCGTCCTGCTCATCTGTGGGGCTCCGGGGATCGAAGAAGAAATCTTGAGGCGAGCAGCACAAGTCGCAATTGAATACATAACCCGATTTTGCGGTGGGGAGGGGAGGTCCGAAACTTGATGCGTGTAAAGGCGGTGCTCTTCGATTTAGATGAAACGCTCACCGATGCACCGACCGGTCTGGAGGCCGCGCATCGCGCAGTCGCGGGGAGGCTGCACCAACATCTCGTCGAGTGCAGCGTCGAGGTGGATGAAGCACCCATCCGCTCGAAACTCAAAGTGCTTGACGATCGAATGAACATGGAGACAAAATACAATCGTGACGCGTGGTGGCCGGTGCTCCTCGAGGAAATTGGAGCGGAACAAAAAATTTCGCACTCGTTGGTCGAAGAGCTGACACAACTTTACTGGGCCACATTTGCCGAGGCGAGCAAGCCCTACGCTGATGCTGAGCCAACGCTGTCGTACCTCGCGGGGAAAGGTTACAAATTAGGCTTGGTCACGGACACGGATGGTAGACCAAGGATGAAGAGAAAAAGGATCGAGCGCATCGAGTTCATCAAGCTTTTCGATGTTATCGTTGTTGGGGGCGAGGACACTCCGCGGACGAAGCCGAGTCCTGAGCCATTTCTGCTCGCCGCGTCGAAGCTGGGACTGTCCGCGAGCGATTGCGTCTTCGTCGGCGACAAGCCCTTCACCGACATCAAGGGTGCAAAAACTACGGGCATGCGAACGATTTTGGTGAAGCGGAGGGATTGGGGGGTTGAGGAACGCCCGGATCTCACCATAAAATCACTTTCTGAACTCCACGACGTGCTTTAGTAAAATTTTTATTATGCACGTTCTAGTTAGAGCGATGACGCGGAAAATCTTGAAGTATCCGACAGAGCCCCTCGAGGTCTGGCCCGAGCGAAAAATCAGCGAGCTCACTGAGGGAATGCTCCGGACGGGATTTCAGGGGAGAAAACTTGCGGAAGTCATCGAGGTCTGGGCGCGGATGCTTCGGAAGCGCAATGTCGTGATTTGGTTCGGCCTTGCCGGGGCGATGGTTCCAGCGGGAATGCGCAGGGTTGTTTCTTACCTCATCAAGCGACGCATGGTAGATGTCGTGGTCAGCACAGGGGCAAACCTCTATCACGATGCCTACGAGGCGCGCGGGCGAAAGCACTACGTTGGCTCCCACCTGATCGACGACGTGAAGCTGAGGAAACACAAGGTGGATAGAATCTACGATGTTTTCGCGGATGAAGTGGGATTTTACAAGTTCGATAACTGGATAGAGAAAGGCTTTTCCTATGGCTTGAGGGACAACTATCCTTACTCTTCCCGTGAGCTCATGTTTTTGCTCGGAAAAATCCTGAGTAAAGTTGGTAGGGAAAGAGACTCGATCCTAGTGAGTGCCTATCGGAAGGGGGTCCCAATTTTTTGCCCGGCTTTGAACGATAGTGCTCTCGGTTTTTCGATAATGTTCGCCAATCGAAAAGGCCGCAGGGTGAAGGTGGGAAAGACCATCCGTTA
Organism: Hadesarchaea archaeon; assembly: GCA_030615805.1. Classification (GTDB taxonomy): domain Archaea; phylum Hadarchaeota; class Hadarchaeia; order Hadarchaeales; family Hadarchaeaceae; genus DG-33. Next base: position 18,987 of record JAUWYN010000012.1, read on the forward strand.
CATTCGCAAGCGGATACTAATCGATGCGCTCAAGGATGTGGAGGAGAGTTCTCGCATTACTGAGAAATCAAAACTGACTGGCGTGGTTTATCTAGGGGGTGGTGTTCCCAAGAATTTCATCCAGCAGACCGCGGTCATCGCCAGCTACCAGACGCGCCATGACCGAAGCCACAACTACGCCGTTCAGATAACGACGGACTCCCCCCACTGGGGCGGGCTCTCGGGCGGCACCTTCGAGGAGGCGCAGTCGTGGGGGAAGATCCACCGACGTGCGGGCAAGGTGACGTGTTTTGCCGACGCGACGATCGCTTTGCCAATCATCGTGCATGCGCTGAGCGAGAAGTTCAAGCGGCTCCGACGCGAGGTGCCGATTTTCGAGTGGAGCAAAAACGGTGAGCTGAAGCTGAGTTACGAGACGATGCGGCTTTGAGATTTTTTGATGCGGTATTGGGGGTTTGTACCTAGATTCGTACCCTCCAGAACCCTTCCGGAAATCTCCTCAAAAACTAGCTGATCTGCTTCAGAAAGCCTATGGTGCGGAGGACGGGACTTGAACCCGCGACATCCGGATATCCGTGTCCCTTACTGGGAACTTCAGTTTTGCCCGTTTGAGTGTGCCCAAACGCCCGGCACTCTCCCAGCTGAGTTACCTCCGCACCATTTCTTTAAAGGCTAAAGAATAGTTAAGTCTTTTCGCTTTCTTCGGGTACAAAATATTTGTCAACTGCCCACGCTGACCGTGAAAATCAATACGTAAAAGCATAAATTCTCATCAACCTTACATTACCAATGGGCCCGTGGTCTAGTGGTTATGACGTCGCCTTGACATGGCGAAGTTCCGGGGTTCGAATCCCCGCGGGCCCACCACGT